>JANOBX010000269.1:0-52775 GCA_031411875.1 Burkholderiales bacterium
TGACCGGGCGCGGGCGGGGGACATGAGCGGAAGGGGCCACCCGGCTCGCCCAGCCCAAGGGACCCAGTTGGAGTGCAAGGTCCGCAACGGGCCGAAAGCGCCCAGGCCAGACTCACGAAATCGCCTGCGACGACTCAACCCGCGCGCCACCTGCTGCTCTGGGCCCGGTTGCCATACACCTGGATGCCGTGCCCCCAGAAGTCCGGGTAGCGCCGCAGCGGGTGGAAGCCGTGGCGCAGCATCACGTCGTGGCCGGTGGGGTTGTTGTAGATGACGATGCGTTCGGCCCCGGCGGGCGTTTGCGGCACCAGTTGTTGCAGCACTTGATCCAGGATCGTCGGGGGGAACGGGTTGTAGAGATAAAAGAAGTCGTAGTCGCCGTAACCGCTGAATCGCCTGGCGTCGATGCAGTGGACGGACACGCGGGATTCGCCTAGCTTGGCGAAGTTTCGCTCCGCGATGCCGGCCAGTTCGGGTGACAGCTCGATGCCGTCGACCCGTGCAAACGGCTGGCGCAGCAGGTCGCGCATCGCCGAGCCCTTGGCGCAGCCGATGTCCAGCACCCGGTCGCCGTGGCGGATGTCCAGGTCGGCCAGGATGCGCCGCAGGTGCTTGCCGCCCGAGGGCGAGGGAATGAACACTTCCCTGGCGTCCAGGCCCAGCTCGGCCGGCTGCTGGTTGGCGCGCGTGAAGTCCAGGCCTTGCAGTCGCTCGAGCAGGATGGTCAGCCGCAGCTGGGTGGTGTGCACCAGGCTCATGGGTTCTCCCTCAGTCTCTCTTTTGGCGTTCTAGAGTCGGCCGATGCAGCCCGGCGCCCCGCAGCGACAGGTCAGCTTTCCTTCGTGGTGGGTCTCGCCGTAATTGACGGTGATCTCTTCGCCCGCGCCAATGGCACGCAGCGCATAGAACTCCACCCGTCCCTGGCGGATGCACAGCCGTGCGTTGGGCTGGCAGCTGTGGTTGGTGTAGCGCATGGGGTCGGCGCTTTTGCTGAAATCGATGGCGCGGCGGCTGGACAGCTCGACGATCATGATGCGTTCACTGCGCGTGGCGCGGATGCGCGCTTCAGCCACGCTGATGCTCTCGCCGCGGATTTCACCGATCTTGAGACGCGCGGGGATGGCTTCGGCGGCGAAGGCCCCCTGGCCGTCGATGGCGCTGGGCGCCACGTCGACGCCGAACTTCTGGTACGCCGGCCGGGCCGGGGCCAAGGCGGCCGTCATGCCGACGGCAGCTCCACCTTCGGCGCCGGCTTCCAGCCCTTCTGGCGGTGTTCGACCGTGACGTAGGTGCGGATGCCGCCACGCACGTACCAATCGGCGTGGATGCGCAGGAAGCGCGGTGCGATGGCGGCGACGATGTCGCTGGCGATGGTGTTGGTGACCTTCTCGTGGAAGGCCCCTTCGTTGCGGAAGCTCCAGAAATACTGCTTCAGGCTCTTCGTTTCGACACACAGCTTGTCGGCGACGATCTCGATGCTGAAATGCGCGAAATCGGGCTGGCCGGTCAGCGGGCACAGGCAGGTGAATTCGGGCACGTCGAAGCGGATGACGTAGTTGCGTTCTGGCGCCGGGTTCGCGAAGGCCTGCAGTTCACGCGATGGTGCGCTGGGCGGCACCGCCGGTTTGGACCGCTCGCCGGTCTTGCGGATGGGGGTCTTGGACATGGTCGCGATGCTATCATGCGGCCCCTTCGCCAGCCCCGCGCAAAGCGCAAAACGCGAAGCAAATCAACGAGTTACAGCACCCATCCGGACACCCCGCCGCAGCCCCGCGGCGCGAGCCATGCGCCTGAACCAGATCAAGCTCTCGGGCTTCAAGTCCTTCGCCGAACCCACCACCTTCCAGCTGCCCGGGCAGCGCGTGGGCGTGGTCGGGCCGAACGGCTGCGGCAAGAGCAACATCATGGACGCGGTGCGCTGGGTTCTGGGCGAAAGCAAGGCCAGCGAACTGCGTGGCGAATCCATGCAGGACGTCATCTTCAACGGCAGCGGCCACCGCAAGCCGGCCAGCCGCGCCAGCGTCGAGCTCGTCTTCGACAACGCCGATGCGCGCGCCGGCGGCCAGTGGAACACCTACGCCGAGATCGCCGTGCGCCGCGTGCTCACGCGCGACGGCACCAGCAGCTACTACATCAACAGCCAGCCCGTGCGCCGCCGCGACGTGCAGGACGTGTTCCTGGGCACCGGCCTGGGCCCGCGGGCCTACGCCATCATCGGCCAGGGCACCATCAGCCGCATCATCGAAAGCCGGCCGGAGGAACTGCGCCTGTTCCTGGAAGAAGCCGCCGGCGTCAGCAAGTACAAGGAACGCCGGCGCGAGACCGAGAACCGGCTGAAGGACACGCGCGAGAACCTCACCCGGGTCGACGACATCCTGCGCGAACTGAACAGCAACCTCGACAAGCTGGAAACCCAGGCCGAGGTGGCCACGCGCTACCGCCGGCTGCAGGACGAAGGCACGCTGAAGCTGCACCAGCTGTGGTTCCTGAAACACAGCGACGCCGCCGGCGAAGAAACCCGCGTGAAGACCGCCGCGGCCGAAGCCGGCACTGCGCTGGAAGCCCGCATGGCCGACCTGCGCCAGGTCGAAGCCCAGCTGGAGACCGTCCGGCAGGCACATTACGCCGCCAGCGACGCGCTGCATGGCAAGCAGGGCTTCCTGGCAGAAGCGGCGCTGGAGGTCAGCCGGCTGGAAGAACGCATCCGCTACGTCGTCGAAGGCCGCCAGCGTGCGCAGGCGCGCCTGACCGAACTGCAGACGCAGAACGCCCAGTGGGCCAGCCGCGAGCAGGACGCCCGTACCGAGCTGGACAACCTGGCCGCACAGATCGAAGGCGCCGAGGAACAGGCCGGCGTGCTGGCCGCGCAGGCCGAGGAACAGGGCCTGAACCTGCCTTCGCTGGAAGACGCCGTGCGCGCCGCGCAGGCCGCCAGCAACGCGCAGCGCGCGGCGGTGGCCCAGGTGCAGCAGCAGATCCAGGTGCTGGCGGCCGAAAGCCGAAGCATCGACGAACAGCTGCGGTCGCTGCGCACCCAGCGCGAGCGCCGTGCCCAGGAACGCCAGGGCCTGCAGGCGCCCGACACCGCGAAGCTGGAAGCGCTGAAGCTGCAGGAAGCCGACGCGGCCGAAGGCCACGCCCTGGCCGATGCCCGACTGCAGGAACTGGCCGAACACGTGCCCGCACTCGACGAGCAGCGCCGCGCCGCGCAGACGGCCGTCAACGCCGAATCGGGCCGGCTGGCCGACATTGCCGCGCGCCTGGAGGCGCTGCGCGCGCTGCAGGACAAGGTGCAGACCGAAGGCAAGCTCAAGCCCTGGCTGCAGCGCCATGGCCTGGAAGGCCTGGCCGGCTTGTGGATGCAGGTGCACATCGAAACCGGCTGGGAAACCGCGCTCGAAGCGGCCTTGCGCGAACGTCTCAACGCCATCTCGGTGGGCAAGCTGGACATGGTGCGTGCCTTCGCCCACGACGCGCCGCCCGCGAAGCTGGCTTTTTATGCCTTGCCCACGGGCGTGGCGCCGCGCACGCACCAGAGCCTGCCGCTGCTGGCCGACCTGCTGCACCTGGGCGACGCGGGGATGAAGGCCCTGCTGGGCGATTGGCTCGAAGGCGTCTACACCGCGGCCAGCCTGGACGAAGCCCTGGCCGCGCGCGGCGTGCTCACCCATGGCGAAGTCATCATGACGCGCGAAGGGCATGCCGTCTCGCAGCACGCCGTGGCCTTCTACGCGCCCGACAGCGAACAGGCCGGCCTGCTGGCGCGTGCCCAGGAAATCGAGAACCTGACGCGCCAGCAGCGCGCCCAGGCGATGCTGGCCGACGACGCCAAGACGCAGTCGGTGCGCCTGGAAGCGGCCTACACCGAAGCCTCGCAGCGCCTGGCCAGCGTGCGCCGCGAAGCCGGTGAGGCCCAGACCCGCGCGCACGGCCTGCAGGTCGAACTGCTGCGCCTGTCGCAGCAGGCCGACGCTGCCAGCTCGCGCCGCGACCAGCTGAACGAGGAACTGGCCGAGATCGACGCCCAGCTCGAAGGCCTGGAAGAACGCCGCGCCACGGGCGAAGGCCGCTTCGAGGAACTCGACGTGCACCTGGGCACCGCGCAGGAAAAACACGCCGAGCTCGACGACACCGTCATCGCCGGCGAACGCCGCCTGTCCGACGCCCGCGAACAGCAGCGCGGCCTGGAACGCCAGGCCCAGGAAGCCCGCTTCCAGGCCCGCGCGCTGGTGGCGCGCCAGGCCGAACTGCAGCGCAGCATCGACACCGCCGCCCAGCAGGTGGCGGCCAATGTGCAGGCGGGTGAACAGCTGCAGCTGGAACTCGGCGCCTACGACGACCAGGCCGCGCAATCGGGCCTGCAGGCGGCGCTGGCGGTGCGCCTGGAACGTGAACAGCTCCTGGCCGCCGCGCGCAGCGAATACGACGACCTCAGCGCCCAACTGCGCCGCGCCGACGAGCAGCGCATGGGCTTCGAGCAAAGCCTGGCGCCGCTGCGCGAGCGCATCACCCAATTGCAGCTGGAGCTGCAGGCCGCCCAGCTGGGTGGCGCGCAATACATGGAACAGCTGACCGCGGCCGAAGTCGATTTGGCCGCGCTGGCGCAGGGCATCGAGGCCGGCGGCGTGAAGCTCTGGGGTTTGCAGACCGAGATCGACCGCATCAACAAGGAGATCGCGGCCCTGGGTGCGGTGAACCTGGCGGCGCTGGACGAACTGGTGCAGGCGCGCGAACGCAAGACTTTCCTGGACGCGCAGAACGCCGACCTGAACGAGGCCATCGGCACGCTGGAAGATGCCATCCGCAAGATCGACCTGGAAACGCGCGACCTGCTCGCTTCCACCTTCAACCAGGTCAACGAACACTTCGGCCGCATGTTCCCCACCTTGTTCGGCGGCGGCGACGCGCGGCTGGTGATGACGGGCGGCGAGATCCTGGACGCCGGTGTCCAGGTGATGGCCCAGCCCCCCGGCAAGAAGAACAGCACCATCCACCTGCTGAGCGGCGGCGAAAAGGCCCTCACGGCGATTGCGCTGGTGTTCGCCATCTTCCAGCTGAACCCGGCGCCGTTCTGCCTGCTCGACGAGGTGGACGCGCCGCTGGACGACGCCAACACCGAGCGCTACCGCAATCTCGTCACCGAGATGAGCAAGGGCACGCAGTTCCTGTTCATCAGCCACAACAAGATCGCCATGGAAATGGCCGAGCAGCTGATCGGCGTGACCATGCAGGAGCAGGGCGTCAGCCGCATCGTCGCGGTGGACATGGAAGCTGCGGTTTCGCTGGTCGAGGCCGCCTGAACGCACCCATGGGCGTCGAACTCACGCTCACCCAGGCCCTGCTGCTGCTGGGCGCGGCCGTGCTCGCCGCGGTGGTGCTGCACGGCTGGTGGCAGACGCGGCGGCTGCGGCCGAAGGTGGCCCTGCCGATGGCCGATGCCGCCGTCAGCCCGATGGTCGGCGAGCGCCAGGAACCCAGCCTGGGGGCCAGCCCCGAGGCCGACGAGACCCAGCCCGAGCTTCCAGCCGTGCGCCTGCCGCAACGCCGAGTGCCGCGCCTGGACGCCCTGATCGACGCCCTGGTCCCCCTGGCACTCGACGCCCCCGTCACCGGCGACGCCGTGCTCGCCCACTTGCCCCCCACCCGCCGCGCCGGCAGCAAGCCGTTCTACGTCGAAGGGCTGGACACGGAAACAGGCGAGTGGGAACCGCCCAGCCCCGGCCGTCGCTACGGCGAACTGCAGGCCGGGGTGCAGATGGCCAACCGCAGCGGCGCGCTGAACGAGATCGAGTATTCGGAATTCGTGCAGAAGGTGCAGGCGTTCGCCGACGCCCTGGGCGCCAGCCCCGACGCCCCCGATATGCTCGACGTCGTGGCCCGGGCGCGCGAACTCGACGCCCTGGCCAGCCCGCTGGACGCGCAGCTGACGCTGACCCTGAAGTCCAACGGCGTGTCCTGGTCGGTGGGCTACATCCACCAGTGCGCGGCGCGGCATGGCTTCTTCGCCGGCACCGTGCCCGGGCGCATGGTCGTGCCGGCGGGCGAGGAAGGTGCGCCGCCCATGCTGGCGTTGTCGGTCGATTCGCAGGCCGCCCTGGCGGCGCTGGGGCCCGACCCGCAGGCCGCGGCGGTGCGCTCGTTCACGCTCAGCCTGGACGTTCCGCAGACCGCGCGCACGGCCGAACCTTATCCGGCCTGGCACCGCGCCGCCACCGCGCTGGCCGAGGACATGGACGCGACCGTCGTCGACGACCACGGCGCGCCCTTGCCGCTGGCGGCCTTCGCCAGCATCGCGGAAGAGCTCGAGGAGCTCTACGACAAGCTCGAAGCCCTGGACCTGGCGGCCGGCAGCCCCGCCGCGCGGCGGCTGTTCAGCTGACGGGTTTCACACCCTTTCCAGGCCCGAGGGGCTGGGGTCGGTCGACACCTCGCGCGTGACTTCACGCAGCAGCACGAACTCCTCGGCCGCGGTGGGATGCATCGCCACGGTGTTGTCGAAATCGGCCTTGCTGGCGCCGGCCGTCAGCGCCACGGCCAGGCTCTGCACGATCTCGGGGGCATCGGCGCCCAGCATGTGCACGGCCAGCACCAAGTCGGTGTCGGCGTCGACCAGCAGCTTCATGTGGGTGCGTTCGCTGGCGTTGATGAAGGCCTGCTTCATCGGCCTGAAGTCGGTCTCGAAGTCCTTCAGCCGGTGCCCCGCCGCCAGCGCCTGCGCCTCGCTGGGGCCCACGGTGCCGATGGGCGTCATCATGAACACTGCGCTGGCCACCTGGCCCCAGTTCATGCGGCGCGCGCCGGCGCCGAACAGCCGGTCGGCCAGCGCCCGGCCCTGGGCGATGGCCACCGGCGTCAGGTTGATGCGGTTGGTGACGTCGCCGATGGCGTAGACCTGCGGCGCCACGGTCTCGTGGTCGTCGTTGACGAAGATGGCGCCCTTGACGTCGGGCGCGATGCCCAGGGTTTCCAGGCCCAGGCCCTGGGTGTTGGGGCGGCGACCGGTGGCGTTCAGCACCCAGGGGAAGCTGCGGATGCGGTCCTGGCCCAGCACCAGCACCAGGCCATCGCCGGTGTGCTGGATGCGCTGCGGGATCACGCCCGGGTGCAGTTCCACGCCCGCGGCCTGCAGCGCCGCGGTGGCGCAGGTGCGCAGCATCTCGTCGAAGCCGCGCAGAGGCAGGCGGTCGCGGTAGTACAGCGTCACTTTCGGGCCCAGCCGCGCCAGCATGCTGGCGAACTCGACCGCGATGAAGCCGCCACCCAGGATGGCCACTTCGTCGGGCAGGGTCTGCAGGTCGAGCAGGTCGTCGGACGTGGCGCAGTGCTCGATGCCCGGGATGCTGTCCTTCACGGGCGCCGAGCCTGTGGCCAGCAGCAGGTGGCGGGTGGTGACGAGGCGATCGCCCACCTGGACCTTGTTCGGGCCGGTGATGCGCGCCCAGCCTTCGATGAGTTCGACCTGCGAGCCCGCCAGCATCTTGCGGTAGATGCCCTCGAGACGGTCGATCTCGGTGGCCTTGCTGGCCGCCCAGCGCGGCATCTGGAAGCGCGTCTCGCCGACGTCGAAGCCGTAGCCCCGGGCCTGCGCGAAGCCTTCGCCGAGCTGCGCCGCGTACATCAGCAGTTTCTTGGGC
Source organism: Burkholderiales bacterium (assembly GCA_031411875.1). Taxonomy (GTDB): domain Bacteria; phylum Pseudomonadota; class Gammaproteobacteria; order Burkholderiales; family Burkholderiaceae_C; genus Rubrivivax. Next base: position 7,635 of record JANOBX010000269.1, read on the forward strand.
ACGCAGCCGCGGATGACGCAGGTGCCGCCGACGCGGCTGCCTTCCACGATGGCGACGCGGGCGCCGTGCAGCGCGGCGCGGCGCGAGGCCGCCACGCCACCAGAGCCGGCGCCCAGGACGAGCAGGTCGAAATCGAATGCCATGGGCAGGATGTCCAGGGTGGTTGTGCGAAGGCGAACCTTAGCCGCTTTGCCTGGCGCCTGCCGACCGGCGCGCGCTGGCCGACAATCGGCGCATGGCCAAAGCAGACCCTGCCGAGCGCGCCGCGCAGCTGCGCGAAACGCTGCACCACCACGCCCACCTGTACTACGTGCTCGACGCGCCGGCCCTGCCCGATGCCGAGTACGACCGCCAGTTCCAGGAGCTGCAGGCGCTGGAGGCCGAGCACCCGGAACTGCTGAGCGCCGATTCGCCGACCCAGCGCGTCGTCGGAAGGGTGCTCGACGGGCTGCAGCCCGTACGGCATGCCGTGCCGATGCTCTCGATCCACACCGAAACGGACACCACGGCCGCGGGCGCCGCGTCGTTCGACGCGCGTGTACGGCGCGAACTGGCGCTGCCGCCGGACGCGCCGCCGGTCGAATATGCGGCTGAACTGAAGTTCGACGGCCTGGCCATCAACCTGCGCTACGAGGCCGGGGTGCTGGTGCAGGCCGCCACGCGCGGCGACGGCGAGACCGGCGAGGACGTCACCCACAACGTGCAGACCATCCGCCAGGTGCCGCTGCGCCTGCGCGGCAGCGGCTGGCCGGCCGTGCTGGAAGTGCGCGGCGAGGCCTACATGCGCCGCGACGCCTTCGAGGCCCTCAACGCGCGCCAGCGCGAACTGGGCGAGAAGACCTACATCAACCCGCGCAACACCGCTGCCGGCGCGGTGCGCCAACTCGACGCGAAGATGGCCGCGCAGCGCCCGCTGTCCTTCTTCGCCTACGGCCTGGGCGAGGTGCAAGGCTGGCCCGAGGGCGAGGAACCCCACAGCCACGCCGCCCTGCTGGACCGGCTGGCGGCCTACGGCCTGCCGGTCTCTGCCGACCGCCGTGTGGTGCAGGGCGCCGAAGGTCTGGTGCAGTTCCACGCCCAGATGCTGGCGCGCCGCGACGCGCTGCCCTTCGACATCGACGGCATCGTGTACAAGGTCAACAGCCTGGTGCTGCAGAGGCAGCTGGGCTTCAAGACGCGCGAACCGCGCTGGGCCGTGGCCCACAAGTACCCGGCCCAGGAACAGATGACACCGCTGCGCGGCATCGACATCCAGGTCGGCCGCACCGGCAAGCTCACGCCCGTGGCCAAGCTGGAGCCGGTGTTCGTGGGCGGCACGACGGTCAGCAATGCGACCTTGCACAACCTGTTCGAGCTGCGGCGCAAGGGCGTGCGCATCGGCGACAACGTCATCGTGCGCCGGGCCGGCGATGTCATTCCCGAAGTGGTGGGGCGGGTGGTCACGGCCACGGGCCCGCGCCAGCCCTACGTGCCGAACTTCCGCATGCCGCGGCTCTGTCCGGTCTGCGCCAGCGCCGTGGCGCGCGAACGCGGCGGCATGGACCACCGCTGCAGCGGCGGCCTCTTCTGCGCCGCGCAGCGCAAGCAGGCCATCCTGCACTTTGCCGGCCGGCGCGCGATGGACGTCGAAGGCCTGGGCGACAAGCTCGTCGACCAGCTCGTCGACGGCGGCCTGATCCGCACGCTGCCCGAGCTGTACACCCTGGGCGTGGCCAAGCTCAGCGCGCTGGAGCGCATGGCCGAGAAAAGCGCCGCCAACCTCGTGGCCGCCCTGGACAAGAGCAAGAAGACGACCCTGGCCCGCTTCATCTACGCCCTGGGCATCCGCCAGGTGGGCGAGGCCACGGCCAAGGACCTGGCGCGCCACTTCGGCAGCCTGGACCGGGTGATGGACGCGCCGCTGGACGAACTGCTGCAGGTCGACGACGTGGGCCCCGTCGTCGCGCAGAGCATCCGCACCTTCTTCGAGCAAGCGCACAACCGCGAAGTCGCGGAACAGCTGCGCGCCGCTGGCATCCAATGGCCTGAACACGAAGCCGCGCTCGGCCCGCAGCCGCTGCTGGGCAAGACCCTGGTGCTCACCGGCACCCTGCCCACGCTGAGCCGCGACGAGGCCAAGGCCCTGGTCGAGGCGGCCGGCGGCAAGGTGGCGGGCTCCGTCTCGAAGAAGACCGACTACGTCGTGGCCGGCGAGGAAGCCGGCAGCAAGCTGGCCAAGGCGCTGGAACTCGGCGTGCCGGTGCTCGACGAGGCGGGCCTGCAAGGCCTGCTGGCAGGCGCCGTGGATTGAGGGCATGAGTTTTTTGCCCCCAGGCGGCGAGACGGTCGTCGTGGGTCTGATCTTCGTGGCGGTCTACCTCGGCATGATCCTGGGCGGCCTGCCTGGCTTGCGGCTGGACCGCACTGGCGTGGCGCTCGTCGGTGCCATGGCCGTCGTCGGCGTGGGCGGCCTCGACCTCGAGCAGGCCGCTCAAGCGGTGCACCTGCCGACCGTCGTGCTGCTGTTCGCGTTCATGCTGGTCTCGGCGCAGATGCAGCTGGGCGGCTTTTATGGCGCCGTGACGCGGCGCATGGCGGGGCTGCCGCTGCGCCCGGCCGTCCTGCTTGGGCTGGTGATCGCCGTCAGCGGCACGCTCTCGGCCGTGTTCAGCAACGACGTGGTCTGCCTGGCCATGGCGCCGGTGCTGGCCCGGGCCTGCCTGCAGCGCGGGGTCGACCCCGTGCCCTACCTGCTGGCCCTGGCCTGCGCCAGCAACATCGGCTCGGCGGCAACCTTGATCGGCAACCCGCAGAACATGCTCATCGGCGAGGTGCTCGAGCTGTCTTTCGCCGGCTACCTGAAGCAGGCGCTGGTGCCGGTGGTGCTGGGCTTGCTGGTGCTGTGGGCCTGGATGGCCTGGCCGCTGCGGCATCTGCAGGCCAGCCCCGCCCAGGCTGCGATGCCCGATCAGTGCTCACTGCCGTCGGCCGGCGATGAACCGGTATTCGACGCCTGGCAGACGGCCAAGGGGCTGGCCGTTGCGCTGGCCCTGGTGGCGGTGTTCCTGATCACCGACTGGCCGCGCGAGGTGGCGGCCTTGATGGCCGCAGGCCTGTTGCTGCTCGGTCGGCGCTTCCATTCGTCGCGCATGCTGGGTCTGGTCGACTGGAACCTGCTGGTGCTGTTCATCGGCCTGTTCGTCGTCAACCACGCGCTGGACGCCACCGGGCTGACCCAGCAGGCCATGACCGCACTGGCGCAGGCCGGTGTCGACCTGGCCGACATGGCCACGATGTTCGGCATGACGCTGCTGCTGTCCAACCTGGTGTCGAACGTGCCGGCGGTGATGCTGCTGCTGCCCACCGTGCCGCCGGGGCAGGGCCCACAGGCTGGGGCGCTGCTGGCCCTGGTCAGCACCCTGGCGGGCAACCTGCTCATCGTGGGGTCGATCGCCAACATCATCGTCGTCGACGCTGCGCGGCGCTGCGGTGTCATCATCGACTGGAAAACCCATTTCCGCACCGGCGCACCCGTCACCGCAGCGACCTTGCTCATCACCTGGTTCTGGCTGCGCGGGTCTGCCTGACGTCCCTTCCACAGCCCCGACAGAGACCCGACCCATGGCCGTTCACGAGATCCTGAAGATGGGCGACGCACGCTTGCTGCGCGTCGCCCAGCCCGTGCAGCAGTTCGACACGCCCGAGCTGCACGCCCTCATCGCCGACATGTTCGAGACCATGGCCGCCGCCAACGGTGCCGGCCTGGCTGCGCCGCAGATCGGGGTCGACCTGCAACTCGTCATCTTCGGCTACACCCACAACGTGCGCTACCCCGACGCGCCACCCGTGCCGCCGACCGTGCTGATCAACCCCGTCATCACCGCGCTCGACGACCAGATGGTCGACGGCTGGGAAGGCTGCCTCAGCGTACCCGGCCTGCGCGGCGAGGTGCCGCGCCATGCCCGCATCCGCTACCGCGGGTTCGACGCCCGCGGCCAAGCCATCGACCGCGAGGCCGACGGTTTCCACGCCCGCGTGGTGCAGCACGAATGCGACCACCTCATCGGCCGCCTGTATCCCACGCGCATGACCGACCTGACGAAGCTGGGCTTCACCGCCGTGCTGTTTCCGGAACTTCCGCTCGACGCCGACGACTGAGCTGCAGGCGGCACGCCGCTTACCGCCGAGCCTCACATTGCTTTACGTTGCCGCCGTCGGCGCTGCCCGCGGCCCGTGCGTTGAGGGCCCATGAAGACACACCGCAGTTCCCTGGCTTTCTTCATCGTGATGCTGGCCTGGCTGTCTGCGCCGGCGCTGGCGCAGCAGGACCCGCCCGGCCGGGTCGGCCGCCTCGCAGCCGTGCAGGGGCAGGTGTATGGCTCCGACAGCGTGGCTGGGGAATGGTCGCAGGCCGAGCCGAACCTGCCCTTGACGGATGGCGACCGCATCTCCACCGGGCCGGTGGGGCGGGCCGAGCTGCAGGTGGGCTCGACCACGCTGCGGCTGCACAGCCGCACCGAACTGCAGGTCGTGCGACTGGACGACGAACGCATGGTGTTCCAGCTGAAGACCGGCAGCGTCGCGATGCGGGTGCGCTCGGCGCAGGTTGCCGGCGAAGTCGAGATCGTCACTGCCGAAGCGCGGCTGCGACCGTTGCGCGCCGGCCACTATCGCGTCGACCGCATGGACGACCGCACCCAGGCCAGCAGCTGGCGAGGCGAGCTCCGCGTGGAAGACGAATTCGGGTTCGACATCGCCACCGGCCAGCAGGCCGAGCTCTGGCGCGACGGCAAGGAGATGCGCCATGCCTGGGGCAATCCGGCCGACGACGTGTTTGCCGAGCGGGTGCTCGCCGAAGACGGCCGGGAGGACACGCGCACGGCCAGCGAGCAGTTCGTCTCGCCCGAGATGACGGGCGTGGCCGAGCTCGATCGCCATGGCCGCTGGGACCGCCACCCGGACTACGGCCCGGTGTGGTACCCGCTTCAGGTCACCGTGGGGTGGGCGCCGTACAAGCAGGGCCGCTGGGCCTGGGTGCGGCCCTGGGGCTGGACCTGGGTGGACAGCGCACCCTGGGGCTTCGCGCCTTTCCACTATGGCCGCTGGGTGCAGTGGAACAACCGTTGGGGCTGGGCGCCCGGCGCCTATGTGGCGCGGCCGGTGTTCAGCCCGGGCCTAGTGCACTGGTCGGGCACAGTGCGCATCGGGGGTCGCCAGGGGCCGGGCGTGGGCTGGGCACCGCTGGCGCCCCGTGAACGTTACGTGCCTGTCTACCGCCACACGCCACGGCACATCGACCGCATCGAGGGCCCTGCCTTCGGCCGCAGCGACCGGGGGCCTGTGGGTGGCCGGCCGGACTGGCGCACCGACGGCGGACGGCGCGATGGCACGCGCATCGACGGTCCGCGCCCCGAGTTTCGGGATGAGCGCCGCGACTGGCGCATGGATCGCCGTGAAGATCGACGCGACGACCGCCAGGATGAACGCCGGGACGAACGCGGCGACCGCAGGGATGAGCGGCGTGACGAGCGGCGTGAAGATCGTCGCGACGAGCGCCGCGACGGTCAGCCAGCGCGCCCTGCGGGTCCGGCAGCACCCGCGGCTGCGGCCGCCCCGATGGGCCCGCCGCGGCCGGTGATGGTGGCGCCTGTGCCTCGCCCGGCACCGGCGCCCCAGGCACCCCCGCCCCGGGCAGAGGCGCCGCAGCCCATGCCCCGGGCAGAAGCGCCCCAGCCGGCGCTTGAACGCGCACAGCCGGCGCAAGGCCCTGGACGCGGTGGCTGGCGGGGCAATCCCGAGCCCTGAAGCCGACGGCTTGGCCCGCGGTGGGCCCGTCGGGCCGGATCGGCCCGTGGGTGCCGGTGGAGCGTCTAGACCGCCGAACGCGTCGGCGGTGGGCGGTTCAGCGAAGCAGCGGCTTCAGCACAGGCCACACGTTGTCCAGCATGCGTCCCTGAGCCTCGGCCCGCGGGTGGATCCGGTCGGGCTGGAACAGCTTCTCGGCATCCGGACCGTCTGCCACGCCGGCCAGGAAGAAGGGCACGAGAGCCGCGTTCTCGGCCTTGGCCACGATGGCGAAGAGCTGCGTGAAGTCCTCGCTGTACTTCCGGCCGTAGTTCGGCGGCACGGCCATCCCCAGCAGAACGGGCTTCGCGCCCGCGGCCTTGGTGGCGCGCGTCATGGCCAGCAGGTTGTCCTGCGTGCCCTTCAGCGGCAGGCCGCGCAGGGCGTCGTTGCCGCCCAGTTCGATGAGCACGATGCCCGGCTTGTGCTGTTTCAGCAGTGCCGGCAGACGCGATCGTCCGCCCGCCGTGGTGTCGCCGCTGATGCTGGCGTTGACGATGCGCGCGCCCAGTTTTTCACCGGCGATGCGCTTTTCCATCAGCGCCACCCAGCCTGCACCGCGCGCCAGGCCATATTCGGCCGACAGGCTGTCGCCCACCACCAGCACCGTCTGCGGCCCTTTGGCCTGTGCGGAGGCTGCCTTCATGAACCAGGCCGAAGCCAAGCCCAGGCTACAGTTGCGCAGCCAGGCGCGTCGTGTCGGGTTTGTCATAGCAACAGCAAAAGCACAGTCGATGTCGGAACCCATCATTGCGGTCAGGAAGATCACCAAGCAAGTGGCGGATTCCACCGGGTCGCTCACCATACTCCATGACATCGACTTCGAGCTGCTGCCAAGGGAATCCGTGGCCATCGTCGGGGCCTCGGGTTCTGGCAAGAGCACCTTGCTGAGCATCCTGGCCGGGCTCGACACGCCCACCTCCGGCAGTGTGCTGCTGGCCGGGCAGGACCTGTTCAAGCTCGACGAGGACGCGCGCGCCGAGCTGCGCAGCCGCAACGTCGGCTTCGTCTTCCAGAGCTTCCAGTTGCTCGCCAACCTGACGGCCCTGGAAAACGTGATGCTGCCGCTGGAGCTGATGGGCCGCCCCGACGCTCGCAGTGCGGCCACCGAGATGCTCAATCGCGTCGGCCTGGGCGAGCGCCTGACGCGTTATCCGAAGGTGCTGTCGGGCGGTGAGCAGCAACGCGTGGCGCTGGCTCGCGCCTTCGTCGTTCGACCCGCCGTCCTGCTGGCCGACGAGCCGACCGGGAGCCTCGACTTCGCCACCGGTGAAACCGTGATGCAGCTGATGTTCGAGCTGAACCGCGAGGCCGGCACGACCCTGGTGCTGGTGACCCACGACCGTGCCATCGCAGCGCGCTGCGACCGGCAGCTGCGCATCGAGGCTGGCCGGCTGGTCAGCTAGCCAGCGCGGTGGCCGGCTTGGCCAGGCGGTAGCCGGCGCCGCGCACGGTTTCGATCATGGCCGCGCAGCCCGTGGCGGACAGGGCATCGCGCAGGCGCTTGATGTGCACGTCGACGGTGCGTTCCTCGATGAACACGTGGTCGCCCCACACGCGGTCGAGCAGCTGGCTGCGGCTGTGCACGCGTTCCGGGTAAGTCATCAGGTAGCGCAGCAGCCGGAACTCGGTGGGACCCAGGTGGACATCGCCGTTCGACGCGTTCACGCGCATCGTGGTCGGGTCCAGGCGCAGCGGGCCCACCTGTACGGCGGTGTCCAGCGTCTCCGGCGCCTTGCGGCGCAGTACCGCACGGATGCGTGCCAGCAGTTCGGCGGTGGAGAAGGGCTTGGCCAGGTAGTCGTCGGCCCCGACGTCCAGGCCTTGCACGACGTCGCTTTCCTGGCTGCGTGCGGTCAGCATCACGATGGGCATCTGCCGGGTGCGCGCGTCGGTGCGCCAGCGCCTGGCCAGGGCGATGCCGGGCTCCCCGGGCAGCATCCAGTCGAGCAACACCAGGTCCGGCAGCTCCGACTGCACGCTGCGCACGGCTTCGTCGGCGTGACCAGCGATGCTGACCTCGTGACCGTCGTGCCGCAGGTTCATCGCCACCAGTTCGGCGATGGCCGGTTCGTCTTCAACGATCAGGATATGTGCCATGGCTGCAATTTATGGCGCCGCTGTGAAAGCCGTGTGACAGCGTCGGCCCGGGGCGGCTCAATTCACGTCGTGGGCATCCGGCGTGCCGCCGGCCCGGGCCACCGCCGGCACCAGCCGGTAGCCGACACCGCGAACGGTCTTGATGCAGTCGGGAACGCCCGCCGCCAACATCGACCGCCGCAGGCGTCGCACGCACTGATCGACGGTGCGCAGGTTGTGGGCTTCGCTGCCCCAGACGCCGGCAGCGATGTCGCCTCGGCTGCAGACCTGGCCCGAAGCCGCCAGCAGTTGGCAGAGCAGGCGGCGTTCGATGTCGGTCAGGTCGATCGGACGCCAGCCCTTGGGGCCCCGCCAGCGCACCAGGCGGTGCGGCCCGTCGACATGGAACGGACCGGCCTTCAGCGGTCGCGGCAAGCTGCCCTGGCGCGGGATGGTGTCGTCGGCCATGGTGCTGGCCGGCAACCTCGCCGAAGGCGGCGTGAGCCAGTGGTTGGCTGCCTGGAGCAGACGGCTGGCCAGCTGCAGCAGGTCGGCACTGGCCGTGGACGACAGGGGCTGCGGCTCGGCGTGGCCACTCAAGTGGATCACCAGCCCTGCCGCGGGCGCGCCTTCAGGCGGGAGCAGCAGGACGACAGCGGAAGGCACATGCGCAGGAGTTTCAGCCATGCCCCATGCTGCCGCCACACGGTGACAGCTCGGTGACACCGGCGGGCGGCGCGCCCGGGCCTGTCACCCCGTGTTACAGCGCCTGCCGGGCCAGCGGTGCGGACAGGGCCTGGCGCAGCGTGTCCAGGCTGTCCGCGAGATGCGCGCGGGTTTCGGCATCGCTGCCTGCCGCCAGACGCTGCGCGCCCTGCAGCCGTGTCTTCAAGGCCAGCGCCTGTTCGCGCAGCAGACCGCGGGCGTCGGCGCGCGACTGGCCGGCAGGTCGCAGCACGGCCCCGGCCAGCCGGTTCACGTGATCGCGTTGCAGTTCCCGGCGCGCCCCGGGAATGCCGGCCTTGCTGGACAGCTGGGCCGTCAGCCCGTCCCAGACGTCGCGGTCCAGGCGCCGGTAGAGCTCGCTCAGGGCGAAGGCGTCTGCTGGACGGTCGAACTTCTCGGCGTTGTCGAGCACGCGGCGGGCCACGAAGTCGCTCATCAGGTAGTTGAGCACCGCGCGCTGCAGGTTCAGCAGCCGTTCCGACATCGAGTAGTCGGTGGCCGGGGTCAGGCCGTCGCCTCGGTCCAGGAAATCGGGTGCCATGCGGCGCTGCAGCGCAGGCGACAGGGTGAGTGCGCTGCGTGACAGGACCGAGCTCGAAATCAGCTCCAGCGCCTGCCGCTGCACGCTGGCAGCGACCGGCTGCAGCGGGTCGCGGCCGCTGCCCGGGAAGTCACGCAGGGTGCGAAGGCCGCCGATCTGCCGCACCAGCACGCCCACCGCCCGCGTGGCGTCGCCCAGCGCGTAGTCGACAGAACGACGCAGCACGGCGTAGTCGCGGTCGGCGGCGAGTGTGCGGGTTTCCTGGCGCTTGAAGAGGTCGCGGGCGATCTCCAGGCGCTTGGCGGCGAAGGCCACGGGGTCACTGCCCAGGTCGAGTTGCAGGGTTTCCGGGTCGAGCCCGAAGGCGCTGTCCTCGTCGGTGCCGAAAGCCAGCAGCGGCTCGGCGCTACGCCCGGCGATGGCCTGAAGCTGGGACTTTTCGTCGTCGCTGCCCGGAGCCGCGTTCAGCGGCTTGTAGGCGTATTCCACGGCCCAGTAGTCGTAAGGACCGAGGGTGGACTGGAACGGTACGCCGCCCCGCTCCCCCGGCCGCGGCAGGTTCACCGCGTTGTATTCCATCACCGACGCCGTGGTGCCATGGGCGCGCGTGAATTCGGGATCGGACAGCTGCGCTTCGGTGTAGGCGCGCGAGGCGCGGAAGTTGTGGCGCAGGCCGAGCGCATGGCCGACCTCGTGCATGATCGAATCCTTGACGAAGTCCAGCACGAACTGCTGGGCCATGGGGCTGCCGGGTTCGAGTTCGCCGCGAGCTTCCATCACGTCCATCGCGTAGCCCATCTGCTCCATGCCCAGCTGGGCGTGCAGGCAATGTGCGCCGTGGTCGTGCACGGCGCCGGGCTGCAGCAGGCCGAGGTCCAGCCGCGGCGCGAAGTCGGGCGCCGGTCCGGTATCGACCCGGGCGGTGGTGTCGCCCGACCGGTCACCGGTGAGCACCTGGCTGCGAACGCCGCGCACCATGCGTGCCGACATGCCTTCGAAGGCGATGTCGGCGTCGAGGATTTCGCCCGTGCGGGGGTCCATGTGGCTCGGGCCGATGGCGCCGAAGGTCGGCTCGGCGTTCAGCATCCAGCGGACGGAGGCGCGGCCATAGTCCAGGGTGTCCCAGTCGGCGTCGTCGGGCTGCTGGCGCACGGCGATGGCTTCGCTGAAGCCGATCTTCTCGAAGGCCTTGTTCCATTCCAGGATGGCGCCGCGCACGGTCTCACGGTAGGCCAGAGGCACGTTGCGGTCGATCCAGAAGACGATGGGCTGGACCGGCTCGCTCATGGGCGCGGCGGGATCTTTCTTCTCCAGGCGCCAGCGGTTGACGACGCGCTGGCGCGGGCTGCGCTGCAGGTCGTCGCTGAAGTCGAGCTGGCTGGTGGTGAAGAGGCCCACACGCGGGTCGGCCGCGCGCGTGGCCATGGGGACGGCGGGCAGCGGGGCCAGGGAGTAGTGCATGCCGACCAGCATGCTGCGGGCGTCTGGCAGGAAGCGGGCGCTGCCGGCGGGCGGGGCGCCAAGCAAGGCGCCCAGCAAACCCGGCTGCTGCGGTTGCGAGCCGCCGCCCACGAAGTGCATCTGGGTCTCGAGGATGGTGGCCTCGGCCGTGCCGCGCGCCGCGGTGATGATCGAGTTGCCACGCTCGACGCTGTAGCCTGCGCGCAAGCCCCGCTGCAGGCGCTGGCCGATGGCCATCAGGTCGTTGAGAAAAAGCGCGTTGGCTTCGATCAGCACGCTCTTGCGGTCGGGATGCGGGCCGCTGGCCACAGGCGTGGCTGCGAGCAGGCTGTTCGAATACGAGGCGGCGAGTGCGCGGGCTTCAGGGGTGCCCGGGCGCGCCAGCACGTCCATGTTGCGGGCCTGCAGGCGCACGGTCTTGTGCACCTGCACGAATTCCACGACCAGCGGTCCGCCGATGCCATTGATGCTGTCGTAGACCATCAGGCCGCCGAGCACATCGCCTTCGCCGATGCCGTTCTTGATCTTCGGGCTGAGCAGGAAGGGTTTGTTGAATTGATCGGGCGCCAGCTCGATCCAGACCTTGTCATCCTTTTGCCAGAGCGTGAGCGGGCCTTCGACGCGGCGGGCGTCCTTGATGATGCTGGCAAAGGTGGGCGGCGCACCGGCTGCAGCGGCAGGCGCGGCGGCGGGGGCAGCGGCTTGCGGAAATGCGGCGCCCGCATTGGGGGCTGTTGCCGCAGCTGCAGCAGGCGGCGGCACGACCGGCTTCACTGCCGCGGGGGCCGAAGCGGCTGCCGCGGCGCCCGCTGCGGCCTGGGCCATGGTGGTCTTGGGCACCGTGCCTGCAGTTGGCACGGCGGCGCAGCCGCCCAGCGCAGCGACCAGCACCAACAGGCCGCAAGGCGGCAGGGGAAACGGATGAGCCATGCGGAGGTGTCCCTTCAGGCCCGACGTCGGCCCGTGTCGACGGGCATTCTGCGCCAAAGGCCCAGCGCAGGGGGTGGCTTCAGCGAATGGGCTTGAAGCGCACGCGCTTGGGCCGTGCGCCTTCCTCACCCAGGCGCTTTTTCTTGTCGGCTTCGTATTCCTGGTAGTTGCCGGCGTAGAAAAACCACTGGCTGTCGCCTTCGCAGGCCAGGATGTGGGTGCAGATGCGGTCGAGGAACCAGCGGTCGTGGCTGATGACCATTGCGCTGCCTGCAAATTCGAGCAGGGCTTCTTCCAGGGCGCGCAACGTCTCCACGTCAAGGTCGTTCGACGGCTCGTCCAGCAGCAGCACGTTGCCGCCCTTGGCCAGGGTCTTGGCCAGGTGCAGGCGGCCACGTTCACCGCCCGACAGGCTGCCCACCAGCTTCTGCTGGTCGTTGCCCTTGAAGTTGAAGCGGCCCAGGTAGGCCCGGCTGGGCATCACGAACTTGCCGACGATGATGTTGTCCAGGCCGCCCGAGATGTCCTGCCAGACGGTGTTGTCGTCGGCCAGCGTTTGCCGGCTCTGGTCGACGAAGGCCATCTGCGCGGTCTTGCCGATGACCACTTCGCCGGAATCGGGCTTCTGCTCACCCTGGAGCATGCGGAACAGCGTCGACTTGCCGGCGCCGTTCGGGCCGATGATGCCGACGATGGCGCCGGGCGGCACCTTGAAGCTGAGCTTGTCGATGAGCAGGCGGTCGCCGAAGCTCTTGCTGACCTCCTTGAACTCGATGACCTCGTTGCCCAGGCGCTCGGCCACCGGGATGAAGATCTCGTTGGTCTCGTTGCGCTTCTGGTATTCGACGTCGCTCAGCTCTTCGAAGCGCGCCAGACGGGCCTTGCTCTTGGTCTGGCGGGCCTTGGCGTTGGAGCGAACCCACTTCAGTTCCTCCTTCATCGCCTTCATGCGCGCGTCTTCGGACTTCTGCTCCTGTTCGAGACGCTTTTCCTTCTGGTCCAGCCAGTCGGAATAGTTGCCTTTCCACGGAATGCCCTGGCCGCGGTCCAGTTCCAGGATCCATTCGGCCGCGTTGTCGAGGAAGTAGCGATCGTGGGTGATGGCCACCACGGTGCCGGAAAAACGCTTCAGGAACAGCTCCAGCCATTCGACGCTTTCGGCGTCCAGGTGGTTGGTGGGCTCGTCGAGCAGCAGCATGTCGGGCTTGCTCAGCAGCAGGCGGCACAGCGCCACGCGGCGCTTCTCGCCACCCGACAGCACGCCGATCTTCGCGTCCCAGGGCGGCAGGCGCAGGGCGTCGGCGGCCATTTCCAGCTGCAGGTCGGTGTTTTCGCTGCCGGCGGCGGCGATCACGGCTTCGAGTTCGGCCTGTTCGGCGGCGAGCTTGTCGAAATCGGCGTCTTCGTTGGCGTACTCGGCATACACCTCGTCCAGCCGCTTCTTGGCGGCCAGCACACCACCGATGCCTTGTTCGACGGACTCGCGCACCGTCTGCTCGGGGTCCATCTGCGGCTCCTGCGGCAGGTAGCCGATGTTCAGGCCCGGCATGGGCACGGCCTCGCCTTCGAATTCCTTGTCCACGCCGGCCATGATCTTCAGCAGCGTGCTCTTGCCGCTGCCGTTCACACCGAGCACGCCGATCTTGGCGCCGGGGAAGAAGGACAGGCTCACGCCCTTCAGGATCTGCCGCTTCGGCGGCACGATCTTGCCGACGCGGTTCATCGTAAACACGTACTGGGCCATGGCAGGGCGATCTCGGTTGGGGCAATGCAGGAAAGCCCTTGATTATCCACCCAGGCCTGCAGCACAGCGCGCTGCAGGCCGGCCTGTCGGCACGGGAAGCAGCCTGTCGCAGTGCCGGCAACCTGCGGAACGCGCTGCGGATAATCCGCTCACAGATTCGCAACGACCTCGAGGACACGCCATGAACACCGCCCCTGCCAGCCTGGTCGCCAGCGATTCGCTGGTGCGCCTGACGCACATCGTCTACGCGCTGCACGCACTGGGTCTGGCCCTGGGTGCGTTCGGCGCCGCCAGCGTGCTGGGGTCCTTCCTGTTCGGCTGGCCGTCCATCATCGCGGTGATCATCAACTACGTGAAGCGCAGCGACGTGCGCGGCACCTGGCTGGAAAGCCACTTCACCTGGCAGATCCGCACGTTCTGGTTCGCGCTGGCCTGGGCCGTGGCGGTGGCGCTGGTGTCTATTCCGCTGACTGTGATCCTGGTCGGCATCGGCACCTGGGTGGTGGGCATGTTCCTGCTGGGCGTGTGGGCCATCTATCGAATTGCGCGGGGTTGGCTGCGCTTGAATGCGCGTCAGGCGATGGCGGTCGCCTAGAATGCGGCTCGCGCCGTGGCTTCCAGTCATCATGGCGCGGTCGATTCCGACACCCTGAAGCAATTCGTGCCTACCCGACTGGTGCATCCATCCACGGCCCATGGCCCGTGGACAGGGTGACAGCAGGCAGCGAACCACGGCCCGCACGACGCCACGCGTCCAGGGCCATCGACATCACATGCAATTCACCGATCTCGGCCTCGCCGAGCCGCTCCTGCGCGCCGTTCGCGAGCAGGGCTACGACACCCCCACCCCCATCCAGGCCCAGGCCATTCCCGTCGTCCTGCAAGGCGGCGACCTGATGGGCGGCGCCCAGACCGGCACCGGCAAGACCGCCGGCTTCACGCTGCCGATGCTGCACCGCCTGGCTTCACAGCCGCAGAAGAAGGACGCGAAGGGCCGCGTCGCCATCCGTGCGCTGATCCTCACGCCCACCCGCGAACTGGCCGCGCAGGTCGAGGAAAGCGTGCGCACCTACGGCAAGTACCTGCCGCTGACGAGCATGGTCATGTTCGGCGGCGTGGGCATGCAGCCCCAGGTGGACAAGCTCAGGCGCGGTGTCGACATCCTGGTGGCCACCCCGGGCCGGCTGCTCGACCACCATCAGCAGCGCACGCTCGACCTGAGCCATGTGGAAATCTTCGTGCTCGACGAAGCCGACCGCATGCTCGACATGGGCTTCATCCACGACATCAAGAAGGTGCTGGCTGCGCTGCCGGCCAAGAAGCAAAGCCTGTTGTTCTCGGCCACTTTCAGCGACGAGATCAAGGCCCTGGCCGACAAGCTGCTGAACCAGCCGGCACTGATCGAGGTGGCCCGCCGCAACCAGACCGCCGAAACCATCGCGCAGAAGGTGCACCCGGTCGGCCGGGAGCGCAAGAAGGACCTGCTCGCCCACCTGATCAAGCAGGGCGACTGGCATCAGGTGCTGGTGTTCACGCGCATGAAGCACGGCGCCAACCGCCTGACGGAGTTCCTGAACGAGCAGGGCATCAGCGCGATGGCCATCCACGGCAACAAGAGCCAGGGTGCGCGCACCAAGGCACTGGCCGACTTCAAGACCAACGACCTGCAGGTGCTGGTGGCCACCGACATCGCTGCGCGCGGCATCGACATCGACATGCTGCCGCACGTGGTGAACTTCGAACTGCCCAACATTCCCGAGGACTACGTCCACCGCATCGGCCGCACCGGCCGGGCGGGCGCTTCGGGCGAAGCGGTCAGTCTTGTCTGTCTCGACGAAGAGATCTTCCTGCGCGACATCGAACGCCTCATCAAGCGCTCCATCCCCAGCGAAGTGGTGCCGGGCTTCGAGCCGCCGGCCGGCGAACGGGCCGAGCCGATCGTGCTGGGGCGCATGACCATTGGCGTCGGCGGTACCCGGCGCAACGCGGGTGGAGGTGGCGGTGGCGGTGGCGGCGGCCGCGGTGGTCGTCCCGGCGGCGGCGGCGGCGGACGCAGCACTTCTGCGCCCAGCCGCAGCGGTGGCGGTGGTGCAGCACCGCGCCGCGATGGCGGCCGGCCGGCGGCTGCGGGCTCGGGTTCGCGAAGTGGTGGCGGCGGCGCAGGTCGCGGTCCTGGCGGCGGCACGGGCGGCAGCACGGGCGGCCCGAGGCGTTGACCGCGTCATGAACGACCACAGGGCGCCTCGGCGCCCTGTTTCGTTTCTGGCCTCAGGCCGCCTACAGCACCGACCTAGCGCTTGCCCCACAGTTGCTCGAGCCGAGCGTCACGGCCGCAGCTGGCGCGGTAGTAGGCGTAACGAACCGCGCTCTTCTTGTAGTAGTCCTGGTGGTAGTCCTCGGCCCGATAGAACGTGGTGGCGGGCAGCACCACGGTCACGATGGGTTCCTTGAAGGGCTTGGTCTTCTCCAGTTCTTCCAGCGACTGTTTCACCGCCGCGAGCTGCTGGGCGTCGTGGGTGAAGATGGCCGTGCGGTAGGGAAAGCCGACGTCGCAGAACTGGCGGTCCTTGGTCGTCGGATCGATCGTGCGCCAGAAGTGGTTGACCAGGGCGGCGTAACTCACCTTCGCCGGGTCGAAGACGATTTCCACCGCCTCGGTGTGGCCGGTGCTGCCCGACGACACCTGCTTGTAGGTGGGGTTCGGGACGGTGCCACCGATGTAGCCCGAGGTTGTCGACAACACGCCCTGGACCTTGTCGAAGTCGGCTTCGACGCACCAGAAACAACCGCCTGCAAAGGTGGCCTTGGCCGTGGCCTGCGCCCCTGCGGGCACTGCGAAGCCCAGCGCCAGCAGGCACAGGCCGGCGGCTGCGGCCGCCTGCTTCAAGGTGCGCCGCGTCATGCCGTTGCCGGCACGAACTTCAGCGCCACCCCGTTGTTGCAGTAGCGCTTTCCGCTGGGCCGCGGGCCGTCGTCGAAGACATGGCCCTGGTGGCCTTCGCAGCGGGCACAGTGGTATTCGGTGCGCGGCAGGATGAGCTTGTAGTCGGTCTTCGTGGCCACCGCGCCGGCCAGGGGCGTGTGGAAACTCGGCCAGCCAGTGCCGCTTTCGTACTTCGCCTCGGATGAGAACAACGGCAGTTCACACCCGGCGCAATGGAAGACGCCAGCGCGCTTTTCCGCGTTCAACGGGCTGCTCCCGGGGGCTTCGGTGCCTTCCTGGCGCAGCACGCGGAAAGCCGCAGGCGACAGCTTCTGCTTCCATTCTGCGTCGCTCAGGCGAAGCTTGGCAGGTACGCCGGGTGTTCCAGCGGCAGGAGCGGCGGGCGCCGCGGCGGAGGCCTTGGCACCGAGGCCGAACAAGGAAAAGAGGCTCATGATCTGACGGCGGTTCATGGTGGGTTTCGAAGGCATAGATGTGGAAGGGTAGTCCTCAGTCGCGGATGCGAGCCCGACCTTTCAGCCATGCCCCTATTCACCACTGCCCAGCACGGCGGAGACCTTGCGTGTCTGGCCATTGCGCCACACCGTCAGGACGACGCTTTCTCCGGGTTGGCGGCGTTCCAGCTGGGCCAGGATGTCGTCCATGTTGACGACCGCCTCATCGTTCACAGCCGTGATCACGTCGCCCGCCAGCACCTCGCCGCGTGTGCCCCGGCGAAAGGCCTGCAGACCCGCGCGGGCCGCCGGGCTGCCGTTGCCGATCTGGACCAGTGCCACGCCGGCGGGCAGGTTCAGTGCCCGTTGCACGGCCGGCGGCGCGGCGCTGACGCCCAGCGTCGGCCGAACGTAGCGGCCGTCGCGGATCAGCCGGGGCACGATGCGGTTGACCTCGTCGACCGGGATCGCGAAGCCGATGCCGGCGCTGGCCCCGCTGGGGCTGGCGATCTGCGTGTTCACGCCGATCAGGCGACCCGCGGAATCCAGCAGTGGCCCGCCAGAGTTGCCGGGGTTGTTGGCTGCGTCGGTCTGGATCACGCCTCGTTTGGTGCGCTGGTTGAACGACTCGATCTCGCGGTTGAGTGCGCTGACGATTCCCGTGGTGAGCGTCTGGTCCAGGCCGAAGGGGTTGCCGATGGCATAGACCCGCTGACCCACCAGCAGGTCGCGGCTGGTGCCGATGGCCAGCGGCGGCAGCTTGGCCTTCGGCAGCTCGACCTTCAGCACCGCGAGGTCGCGGTCGGGAAACGCGCCCACCACTTCGGCGCCGACGGTCGTCTGGTCGGCCAAGGTCACACGGGCGGCGGTGCCGCCCTGGAGCACGTGGAAGTTCGTGACGATGTGGCCGGCGTCGTCCCAGACGAAACCGGTGCCGGTGCCGCGTGGCACCTGCTGCACGTTCATCGAAAACATGTCGCGCTGTGCTGCCAGGGTGGTGATGTGCACCACCGAGGGCGATGCGCGCCTGAAAAGTTCGACCTGGGCGAGTTCGTCGGCGGTCAGCGCGCCGCGGGGCGTGACGGCGCGCGGCGCGGCCTCGCTTCGGCCCTGCGCCAGACCGGGCAGGAAGACGGCGGCAGCCGCGGCCACGCTGCCAGCGACGGCCAGGAAGACGAGACGGCGGGGCAGGGCAGTGCGATTCATGCGTTGGGGCGCCGGCTGGCGCTGCTTGGTCGTGGAGACGAGCAGCATCTGGGGACGGGGGGCGACATGTCAAGCCACGACATAGGCCGCGGCGCCGGTGGCCAGCAGCTGGCCGGTGTCGCTGAACAGGCGCATCTGGGTCGAGCCGAGGCGGCCGCCCAGCCGCGTGACTTCTCCGGTGGCGGTGAAGAAGCTTCCCAGACCGGGTCGAAGGTAGTCCACGCGCAGGTCGATGGTGGCCATCTTCATGAAGCGCTGCATCACCTGCGGCGTGCTTTCCTGCGCGTGACGCTCGCCGATGGCGACCATGAGCGCCAATCCACCCATCACGTCCAGCGTGGCCGAGATCACCCCGCCGTGCAGCCGTCCATAGGCGTGGTGGCCGACCAGTTCCGGGCGCATGGCCAGCCGCGCACGCAGGTCGCCGTCCCGCACCGACTCCAGCTTCAGGCCCAGCACCTGGTTGAAGCTGATGCGCTGCTCGAAGAGTTCGATCAAGGCGGCGTCCAGCCGCGCTTGCTCGGCGCTGCTGCGGCGGAGCGCCCGGGTGCCGGCATCGTTGCTGAGTGGCGTGTTCACGGGGAGACGATAGCCTGCGTCTGGTCGAGGACCGTC
Source organism: Burkholderiales bacterium (assembly GCA_031411875.1). Classification (GTDB taxonomy): domain Bacteria; phylum Pseudomonadota; class Gammaproteobacteria; order Burkholderiales; family Burkholderiaceae_C; genus Rubrivivax. Next base: position 26,138 of record JANOBX010000269.1, read on the forward strand.
AGATCGGATGCCGAGTTCTGACCAAAGTCCTGCACTGGACTAAGCCGTATCAGAAGTCTGATAATAGATATTCAGCACAGGAAATCGAAAGACATGCCCATGAACGCCCTGAATGCCTCTGAACCTGCGCTGTCCCGTGCCGGGCAGCATGCCGAGGCCGTCGATCCTGACAGGCTGTCCGCGGCTGGCTTGCGCGCTTTCGGACGCATTGCGCAGGCCTGGGCCTTGAGCGTGGACGAGCAGCTTCTGCTGCTGGGTGCGCCGCCTCGGTCCACCTTCTTTGCCTGGCGCAAGCATCCCGAGAAGGCGAGTCTGTCGCGCGACACGCTGGAGCGCCTGTCGAACATTCTGGGCATCTACAAGAGCCTGCAGATCCTTCTGCCCGACGCTGCTGCCGCCGACGCCTGGGTGCGCCAGCCGAATGCGGCAGCGCCCTTCGGCGGCGGCACCGCGCTGGCGCGCATGCTGGCCGGCAACGTGAGCGACTTGAATCTCGTGCGACGCTACCTCGACAGCGTCCGTGGCGGCGGTTGGTCCTAGGGTGGGACCAGACGCCTTGGAAGTTCGCCGTGTGCGCTGGGCCCAGGCCTGCCGCATCGTCCCCACCCGCTACCCGTCGGTGAGTCTGTTCGAGCGGGTGGCCGACGCGACCGATTTCGACGCGCTGTACGCACTGGAAGCCCTGACCAACGAACGCGTGCGCGAAGAACTGGGCCAGATCGAACGCGTGCCTGCCGACCAGCGCGTCTACGGGCCCGGCAGCAGCCCCATCATGGCCGCGTTCACCCACGTCAACCCCCTGGGCAGCCGCTTTTCCGATGGCGGCTACGGTGTCTTCTACGCCGCGCGCGAACGCGCCACGGCCATGGCCGAGACGCGTTATCACCAGGCCCGCTTCCTGGCCGCCACCGCCCAGCCTCCGATGCATTTGCCGATGCGGCTGTATCACGTGGCGGTGGACGTGCGGCTGCACGATCTGCGGCCCGAGGATGCGGTCGAACCTGTGGTCTACGACCCGCTCGCCTACGGCGCCGCCCAGGCGCTGGGCCGCCGTCTGTGGACTGAAGGATCGGCGGGCGTGGTCTACCGCAGCGTGCGTCAGCCGCGCGGCCAATGCGTGGGCCTGTTCCGTCCTCGTGGCGCCAGCCACTGCCTGCACGCGGCGTATCTGCTGTATGCCTGGGACGGCGTGCAGTTCGCCGACATCTACGAGAAGACCGAATGAGCCCGGCTGCAGCACCCCTGCGCTTCGACCGACTCGACCTGCTGCGCGGCCTGGCCGTCGTCTGGATGGCCGGCTTCCACTTTGCCTTCGACCTGAACCATTTCGGGCAGCTGCAGCCGCGCCAGAATTTCTATCTCGACCCCTTCTGGACCGGCCAGCGCACGGCGATCGTCTCCTTGTTCCTGTTCACGGCCGGTCTGGCGCAGGCCGTGGCGTGGCAGGCCGGGCAGGGCTGGCCGCGGTTCTGGCGGCGCTGGGCGCAGGTGGCCGGCTGTGCCTTGCTCGTCAGCCTGGGTTCGGCCCTGATGTTCCCGCGCAGCTGGATCAGCTTCGGCGTGCTCCACGGCATCGCCATCATGTTGATCCTGAGCCGGCTGGCCGCGCCACTGCCGGCCCGCTGGCTCTGGGGCGGCGGTCTGCTGGCGCTGGTTCTGCCGCTGGTGGTGCAGCACCCGTTCTTCGACACGCGGCTGACGAACTGGGTCGGGCTGGTCACACGCAAGCCCGTCACCGAAGACTGGGTACCGGTGCTGCCCTGGCTGGGCGTGATGCTGTGGGGGCTGGCGGCGGGGCGCTGGGTGCTGGGGCAGCAGCCGGCCTGGCTGGCGGGCAGGGTGCCCACGGGGGCGAAGCCGCTGGTCACGCTGGGGCGCTGGTCGTTGTGCTTCTACATGCTGCACCAGCCGGTGCTGATCGCGTGCATCCTCGGCTGGCAGGCCGTTTTCCGGCCGGGCGCGGCTTAGCATCGGCGTCATGAGCACCAAAGTCCTGTTCGGCTTCCATGCCGTCACCGTTCGCCTGAAGACGGCGCCGGCTTCCGTCCTCGAAGTCCACTTCGACGCCAGCCGTCGCGACGCCCGCATGCGCCAGTTCGTTGCCAGGGTGCAGGAGGCCGGCACCAAGCTGGTCGAGACCACCGATGACCACCTCATTCGCCTGGCCGGCAGCCCGCGCCATCAGGGCGTGGTGGCGCGGGTCACGCCCTTGCCGCAGCAGCATTCGCTCGACGCCGTGCTCGACGGTCTCGACCCGGCATCGGGCCCGCCCCTGTTGCTGGTGCTCGACGGCGTGACCGACCCCCACAACCTCGGCGCCTGCTTGCGCGTGGCCGACGGCGCCGGTGCGCATGCCGTGGTGGCGCCGAAGGACCATGCCGTGGGCCTGAATGCCACCGTGGCAAAGGTCGCCAGCGGCGCCGCCGAAACCGTGCCTTACCTGATGGTGACCAACCTCGCGCGGGCCCTGAGCGAGCTGAAGGAACGCGACATCCGCGTCATCGGTTTCAGCGACGACGCCGAAGCCACCCTCTTCGATGCCGACCTGAGCGGCCCGGTGGCGCTGGTGCTGGGCGCCGAGGGCGCCGGCCTGCGCCAGCTCACGCGCAAGACCTGCGACCTGCTGCTGCGCATCCCCATGGCGGGGGCGGTGGAAAGCCTGAACGTGTCGGTGGCCTCGGGCGTGTGTCTGTACGAGGCGATGCGTCAACGCAGCCGCTGATCCGGCCCGGCTGCCGGGGCGACGCCGCGCATGGCAGCTGCCACCGTCTCCAGGTAGACAGGAAACTCCTGGAGGTCGTTGTGGCCGGCCTCGGGCACCAGCAGCCACTGCGCCTGCGGCACCAGCGCCTTGAGCGCCAGCCCCTGGCTGGGCGGGATCAGGGTGTCTCGGCCGCCGTGGGCCAGCAGCACGGGCGCCTGCACCCCCGGCAGCACTTCGTCGGTGCGCAGCGGGTAGCGCAGCAGCGCGCCGGGCACCCAGGGGTAGTGCAGCCGTGCGACATCGCGCATGCTGCTGTAGGGCGACACCAGCACCAGCAGGTCGGGCCGGGTTTCGGCGGCCAGTGTGGTGGCCAGGCCAGTGCCCAGCGAACGGCCCAGAAACACGGTGCGCAAGCCCGCATAGCGCGGCGCTATGTGGGCCCAGGCCGCGCGCACGTCGGCCTCCAGCTGGGGCTGGCTGGTGATGCGGCCGCTGCTCTTGCCGAAGCCGCGGTAGTCGAACATGAACAGGTCGAAGTTGTTCTGGCGGTAGAAGTCGACGTCGACGAACCAGTTGTCCAGGCTGCCGGCATTCCCGTGCATGAAGAAGACCACACCGACCGGGTTTTCACGGCGCAGGTGCAGCGCGTTGAGGCGGGCGTCGGGAACGTCGACCCAGGTCTCCACCACATCAGGGCCGACGTTGAAGCGGTGGCTTTCCGGCAGGCGCTGTGGCTGGAAGAGCAGTCGTTCCTGACCCCACCACAGCAGCCCCAGCAGCGCTGCATACAGCAGGGCCAGCAGCAGCACGCCCTTGAGCAGCGCGGTCACCGCGGTTCACCCCGCGGTTCCGCCACCGAGCCGCCCGTGGGGGGCGGGTTGTCTGGTTGGCCGTGCGCACGCCGGGTCTCGCGTGCCAGCTTGCGCATCAGCCAGGTGCTCAGGCCGATGGCCAGCAGCAGCCAGCCCAGGGCGGCCCAGTTCAGCCCCGCGAAGCCACCGTGGGCCAGCAGGACACCACCGCTGCCTGCGCCCACCGCCTGGCCCAGGTACATGGCCGAGGTGTTCAACGCCATGAGCGCCGGCGCCAAGGCCGGTGCCGCTGCCGCCAGGCGCGCTTGCTGTGCGGAGTTGCTGGAAAAGCAACCCAGTGCCCAGGGCACCAGCACGGCCGCCATCATGGGCAGGCTCAGCGCCAGCGGCCACAGGCACAGCGACAGGGCCATGAACGCCATCATCCACGTGGCGCAGCGCGCCGCGCCATAGCGGTCGATGAAGCGGCTGAGCACCAGATTGCCCAGCAGGCCGAAGGCGCCGAACCACATGAACAGCAGGCTCACCGACAACGCGTCGGCCTGCAGGACCTGCCGGTAGTACGGCGCGAAATAGCTGAACAACGTGAACTGGCCCGCGGCACTGAGCGCCGTCACCGCCACCACGCCGATGAGCAGCGGGCTGGTCAAGGCCGTGCGCCAGCTTTGCCAGGACAGCGGCGCGGCGCGCAACCCGTCTGGCAGCGACCGCCAGACCCACACCGCCGCCAGCAGGCTGAGCACGGCGACGAGCGCAAACGCCCAGCGCCAGCCCCAGGCCTCGCCAATGTAGCTGTGCAGCGGCATGCCCAGCACCGAGCTGAGCGACCAGCCGAGGAAGATGAACGTGATCGCCCGGCCACGCTCCGCGGGTGGTGCCAGCAGGTTCATGGCCGCCGCGGCCTGGGGCGTGAAGACCGCCGCGCCCAGCACGCTGAGCGCACGCACCGGCAGCAGCGCGGCGAAGTTCGGCATCAGCGCAGCCACCGCATGGCCCGCGGCATACCAGACGAGCGCGGCTGTCAGCAACCAGCGGCGGTCGGCCCGTCCCACCAGCGCGGCGAGCAGCGGTGCGCCCAGCGCCATGACCGCGGCGGCCACCGAGATGAGCTGCCCGCCCACCGCCACCGACACCCGCAGCGACGAGACCAGGTCGTTGAGCGAGCCGGCCGTGACCATCACCCCGCAACCGATGGCGAAGTTGCCGGCCATCAGCGCCCAGCGGCTGCGCTTCAGCGAGAGCGCCGCGGCTGCGGCGTCGGTCACCGCAGCACCCGCAGTGCTTCCGGGTTGACGAGGTTGGTGGGCTTCTTCGCGATGAAGCTGATGATGTTGTCGAAGGCGGCGCCGAAATACTGCTCGTAGCTGTCCTGTTCGACATAGCCGATGTGTGGCGTGCACACGGCGTTTTCCAGCCGCAGCAGCGGGTGGCCCTGCAGGATGGGTTCGCTTTCGAACACGTCGACCGCGGCCATGCCGGGTCGGCCCCGGTTGAGTGCGGCCACCAGCGCGTTTTCCTGCACGAGTTCGGCACGCGAAGTGTTGACCAGCAACGCGGTGGGCTTCATGCGCGAGAGCGCGTCCAGCGAGACGATGCCGCGGGTCTGCTCGTTCAGGCGCAGGTGCAGGCTGATGACGTCGCATTCCGCGAAGAAGGCTTCGCAGCTTTCGGCCGCGCGGTGGCCATCGGCCAGGGCCCGGCCGCGCGAGTTCTCGCTGCCCCAGACACACACCTCCATGCCGAAGGCGCGGCCGTAGCCGGCCAGGAGATGCCCGACCTTGCCGTAACCCCAGATGCCCAGCGTTTTGCCTTTGAGCACCATGCCGATGCCGAAGTTCGGCAGCATCGATGCCGCCTTCAGCCCGCTTTGCTGCCAGGCGCCGTGCTTCAGGTTGCCGATGTACTGCGGCAGTCGCCGCATCGCGGCCATGATCAGCGCCCAGGTCAGCTCCGCCGGTGCGGTGGGTGAACCCACGCCTTCGGCGACGGCGATGCCCAGTCGGGTGCAGGCTTCGACATCGACATGCGAGCCGATGCGTCCGGTCTGCGAGATGAGCTTCAGCCTGGGCAGCTTTTCGAGCAGCGCACGCGGAAAGTGGGTGCGCTCGCGGATCAGCACCAGCACGTCGGCGTCGCGCAGTCGCACGGACAGTTGCCCGATGCCCTTGACCGTGTTGGTGAAGACTTTGGCGTGGTAGGGCTCCAGGCGGGCCGCGCATTGCAGCTTGCGCACGGCGTCTTGATAGTCGTCGAGGATGATGATGTTCATGACAGCTTGGTGGCTGACTGGCATTTTGCCCCCTCCAGAGGGCACAGGCGCCTGCTTCGCCGCGGCGATAGCATCGCTTGCATCTGTTGCCTCAGGCAACCCGGTTCACTTCAGGAGGTTTCACACCATGAGTCTTTCCATGCACGCCATCTGTGTTCCCGCCTTCGTCAGAACCTTCACGGCGATGAACGTCTGGTTCGACAAGGCCCAGGCCCACGCCGACGCCCGCAAGTTCGACAGCGCCAACTACCTGGGCCTGCGCCTGGCGCCAGACATGCTGCCGCTGACCAAGCAGGTGCAGATCGCCACCGACATGGCCAAGGGCTGCGTGGCCCGCCTGTCAGGCCAGGACGTGCCCCAGTGGGACGACAACGAAGCCTCGCTCGACGACCTGCGTGCGCGTGTGAACAAGGCTGTCGACTACGTGCAGTCGGTGCCGGCTTCGCTGCTCGATGGCAGCGAAGACCGCGAGATCGTGCTGCCCATGCGCCAGGGCGAGGTGCGATACACGGGCCAGGCCTACGTGCTGACCTTCGTGCTGCCCAACCTGTACTTCCACGCCACCACGGCCTACGCCTTGCTGCGCCATGCGGGGGTCGAGATCGGCAAGCGCGATTTCCTGGGCTGAAGCGCGGCCGCCGTTCAGCGCGGCGCAGCGCGTCGCGCGGGCACTTCGCGCTGCTGCCGCTTGCCCGGTGCCAGGCTGGCCTTGGGTGCGCGCGGGCCCGCCGAGGCCCTGGCCCTGCCACCGCGCCGCGGTGCCGGTGCCAGCATGACCACGACCGACTGCCCGGCCTTGAACTGGGCCTGGTGCGACACGCCGTTCCACTGCGCCACCTGTGCCGGGCTGACCTTGTAGCGCTGGGCCACACGCAGCACGGTATCGCCCTTGCGGGCCTTGAAGGCCACACGGCGCAACGGGCGCGCTTCTGGCGCCAGGGCGATCAAGGCGTTGTCGGCGATGTGTTCGGCCACGTCCTGCTCGGCCGTGGCCGAGCGCGGGACGAGCAGGGTCGAACCACTCTTGATGATCATGCGCGGCGGAATGCGGTTCACCTCGCGCAACCGCTCCTCGGCCATGCCGACGATGCGCGCGGGTTCGGCAGGCTTCACGTTGCGCGGAGCCACCCACTGCGTCCTGCTTGCCAGCGGCCCGCGGTGCTGTGCCAGCCCACGCAGGAAGTTGTTGGCGTTGTCGTAGGGCAGCAGCACCATTGGTGTGCCCGCAGCCAGGATCACCGGCTTGTTCAGCTGCGGGTTGAGCTGGTGGAAGTCCTCGAGCGGCAGTCCGGACAGCCGCGCGGCGAGCGCGACGTCGATGTCGCGGTCGATGGGCACGCTGAGGAAGTGCGGGTGGTTCTCCAGTGGCGGCAACACCAGCGAGAAGGCCGTGGGCCGGGCCACGATGTTCCTCACCGCCTGCAGCTTGGGCACGTAGTTGCGCGTCTCGTCGGGCATGTTCAGGTCGGTGTAGCCCGTGTCCCTGCCGGCGCGCCGGTTGCGGTCGATGGCCCGCTGGACGTTGCCCTGGCCCCAGTTGTAGGCCGCCAGGGCCAGGTGCCAGTCGCCGAAGCGCGCATGCAGGCGCTGCAGGTAGTCGAGCGCGGCACTGGTCGACTCCAGCACGGCACGGCGGTCGTCGCGGAACAGGTTCTGGCGAAGCTCGAATTCACGCCCCGTGGCGGGCATGAACTGCCACATTCCGGCAGCGCGTGCACTGGACACGGCCTGCGGGTTGAACGCACTTTCGATGAAAGGCAGCAGCGCCAGTTCGCTGGGCATGCCGCGACGCTCGATCTCCTCGAGGATGTGGAACAGATAGCGGCCGCCGCGCTCGGTCATGCGCTGGACGTAGTCGGGGCGGGTGGCGTACCAGTTTTCCCACTTTGCCACGAGCTCGCCTTCCAACTCGGGCAAGGCGTAGCCGCTGCGCACGCGTGCCCACAGATCGGTGCGGACAGCGTCGTAGTCGGCGTCCAGACGGCCCCGAGGTTCAACCGGCGCCAGGGGCACGAGGGCCGGCGTTGACGCGGCCGACGATGCGGCGCTGGCCACAGCTGCTGGCGTCTGTGCTGCGACGGCAGCATCGCCGGGCGTTGCGCTGGCCGCAGCGGCGGGGGCCCCGGCCGGTGCGGTCGCTTCAGGTGCGGCGGGCAAGGCCGGCGGGGCGGGTGCCGGCTCCGGGGAAGGGCCTGCGCCTGGCTGGAGGTTGGCGCAGCCTGCCAGGGTCAGTGCGGCGACCAGGCAGGCGCCGCGGCTGATCCATGTGGGGACTCTTGCGAGGAAATTCATCAGAACCGGTTCTTCCATTCACGCAACGCGGCCAGCACGGCCACGGCATCGTCGTTGTCGGCCCCTTGCCGCCTTGATGCTGCGACCACGGCGGGTTCGCTGCAACGCAGGAAGGGGTTGATGCGCTTTTCCAGGGCCATGCGGCTGGGCAGTGTCGGCAAGCCGGATTCGCGCTGGGCCTGGCAGTGGCGCGTGTGATGGAGCACGTCGAGGTTGGCAGGTTCCACGGCCGCCGCGAACTTCAGGTTCGACAGCGTGTACTCATGGGTGCAGCACACCTGCGTATCGGCCGGCAGCTCGGCCAGGCGAGCCAGCGAATGCGCCATCTGCGCAGCGGTGCCTTCGAACAGTCGGCCGCAGCCGGCCGAGAACAGGGTGTCGCCGCAAAACAGCAGGGGTTCGGACACGGCGTCCTGCTGCGCATAGGCGATGTGGCCGGCGGTATGGCCGGGCACATCGATGACGCGGAAGGTCATGTTCAGGAGTTCGACCGAGTCGCCGTCGCGCAAGGGCGTGAAGGGCTCGGGAATGCGCTCGCGTGCCGGGCCGTACACCGGACCGTTCAAATGGGCCCGCAGTGCCGACAGGCCACCGACATGGTCTGCATGGTGGTGCGTCACTAGAATGCCGCGCAAACCCAGGCCGAGATCTTCCAGTGCAGCAAGGACGGGTCTGGCGTCGCCCGGGTCGACCACCCAGGCCGACTCGCCGTCGTGCAACAGCCAGATGTAGTTGTCGCTGAACGCTGGCAGTGGGATCAGGACAGGCGTACGGGTCGTTGCTGAAGTCGGGGTGGGGAAGCTGGGTGCATTCATGACGAAAGAGGAATCGATTATAGAGTTGGGGTATTGGCTGCGGACCCCGCCCGGCCAGTATCTGATGGCATGGGAACAGGACTGCCTGGACCACGCCGTGACCGATGCTTTCGGCTTCCACGCGTTGCAGCTGGGCCTGCCCGAAATCGAAGGCTTGCGCGCCAATCGCATGCCGCACCGGTGGGTGGCGAGCAGTTCGCTGGTGGTGCCCGAGGCCCTGCCTGCGCGGCCGCAGCTGGACACACAGATCACCACCCTGGCCGTGCCCGAGCCGATCCATCTGCACTGCGAATTCGACGCGCTGCCGTTTCCCGACGCCAGCGTCGATCTGGTGGTGTTGCCGCACTCGCTGGAGTTTGCCCGTGACCCCCACCTCACCCTGCGCGAAGTCGAGCGGGTGCTCGTGCCCGAAGGACGGGTCGTCATCGCGGGGTTCAATCCGGCCAGCTTGTGGGGCCTGCGCCAGCGTGCGGGCCGGGCGCGCCGAGGCGTCGGGCTGGCGCGGGGCGATGCCGCCGCGGGCCTGTTCCTGCCGCGCGCCGGAGACTTCCTCGGCTATTGGCGCCTGCGTGACTGGTTGCGCCTGCTGGGCTTCGAAGTCGAGGGCGGGCATTTCGGATGTTGGCGTCCGCCGCTCAACAGCCAACGCTGGCTCGAGCGCTACGCCTGGATGGACCGCGTGGGCGAACGCTGGTGGCCGGTGCTCGGTGCGGTGTACTGCCTGATGGCTGTGAAACGGGTGCGCGGCATGAGGCTGGTGGGATTGCTCAAGCAGGAGAAGCGACAGGCGCGACAGGCCGCCGTGGTGGCGCAACGGGGCAGCGCCCGCCAGCCGGTGCCCCGCGCGGAGCGTGAAGCCGCGGTGGCCGAACTGGAGTCCTGATGGCTGAGGTCTTGATCTACGCCGACGGCGCCTGCCGCGGCAACCCAGGCCCGGGCGGCTGGGGCGTGTGGCTGCGCAGCGGTGCGCACGAGAAGGAGCTGTTCGGTGGCGAGCGGCTCACGACCAACAACCGCATGGAGCTGACCGCCGTGATCGAAGCGCTGTCGGTGCTGAAGCAGCGCTGCGTCGTCACCGTCTACACCGACAGCCAGTACGTGCGGCAAGGCATCACCACCTGGATTCACGGCTGGAAGGCGCGCGGCTGGCGCACGGCAGACAAGCAACCGGTGAAGAACGTCGAGCTCTGGCAGCGTCTGGACACGCTGAACGCGGCCCATGACGTGACCTGGAAATGGGTCAAGGGCCACTCCGGCGACCCCGGCAACGAACGCGCCGACGCGCTGGCCAACCGCGGGGTCGACAGCGTCCTGCGTTAGTCCGCCCCCCATGGCCGAGTGCCGGCAAAGCGTGCAGCGGGCCGGTAAAGTCAGCGGCTCCCCAGCAACCGCAGACCACGCCTTGAACAAGACCTATACCGCCGTGGCTGTGATCGGCATTGCACTGGCGGCAGGCGCCGGCTGGTGGTGGCAGAACCGTGCCGCGCCAGCGAAACCCGCTTCGGGCTCGCAGGCTGCGGGGCCGGGGATGGGGTCGGCACCACCTTCCGGTCCGGGCGCGAGGCCTGCGGGGCCTGGCGGCCCAGCCGCCGTGGAAGTGGCCAGGGCCGAGGCCATCACGCTCGTCGACGACGTGCAGGCGGTCGGTTCGCTGAAGTCTCGCCAAGGTGTGATGCTGCGCCCCGAGGCCAGCGGCCGCATCGCCAGGCTGGGCTTTGCCGACGGGCAGCGCGTGCGCCGCGGCCAGGTGCTGGTGCAGCTCGACGACACCTTGCAGCAAGCCCAGCTCCAGCAGGCTCAGGCACAGGCCAGCATCGCACGCACGAACCTGCAGCGCAGCCGCGAGTTGCTGGCTCAGAACTTCGTCAGCCAGAGCGCCGTGGACCAGAACGCCGCCAGCCTGCAGGTGGCCGACAGCCAGGTTGCCCTGGCCTTGGCGCAGGTGGCGCGCATGAAGGTGCTGGCACCGTTCGACGGCACGGTCGGCATCCGGGCGGTGCAGCTCGGCGACTACGTGAAGGACGGCGCCGACCTCGTAGGCATCGAGGATCTCTCGGCGCTGCACGTGGAATTCACGCTGCCCGAGCGCTTCGTGGCCCGTGTTCGTGCCGGCCAGGCCATCGAACTGTCGCTCGACGCCCTGCCGGGCATGCTGTTCCCGGGTCGCATCGACGCCCTGGATTCGCAGGTCGACCCCAACGGCCGGGCCTTGCGTGTCCGGGCAGCGGTCGACAACCGCGGCGCGCTGCTCAAGCCGGGCATGTTCGCCCGACCGCGGGTGGTGTTCGCGGTGCGCGAAGGCGCGGTGGTGGTGCCAGAAGAAGCACTGGTGCCATTGGGCACCCGCCAGCTGCTGTTCAAGGTGGCCGACGGCCCGAACGGCCAGCGGGTCTCGCAGCGCATCGAGGCGAAGCTGGGCCTGCGCCTGCCGGGCAAGGTCGAGGTGCTCGAAGGCCTGAAGGCGGGCGATCAGGTCGTGACGGCAGGCCATGGCCGGTTGCTGCGCGCCGATGCCGTTCCGCTGCGGGTCATCGACCTCAGCCGCGCCGGCGTGGCGCCCGGCCCGGCTGCAGCGGGGGCTGCCAGCGGCGCGGCCAGCGCTGTGCCGCGCAAGCCTGCAACACAGGCCTGAGCCCGCGCGATGAAGATTTCCGAGACCTCGATCCGCCGGCCGGTGCTGGCCTGCGTGATGTCGCTCCTGCTGGTGCTGGTGGGCCTGGTGTCCTTCGACCAGCTGACGCTGCGCGAATACCCCCGCATCGACGAGCCGCTGGTCAGCGTCAGCACGCGGCTGCAGGGGGCTTCCAGCGAGGTCATCGAAAGCCAGGTGACCAAGCCGCTGGAGGACAGCATCGCCGGCATCGACGGTGTCGACATCCTGACCAGCGTCTCGCGCACCGAGCAGAGCAACATCACGGTGCGCTTCAAGCTGAGCAAGGACCCGGATACCGCCGCCGCCGAGGTGCGTGACCGGGTCGCCCGGGTGCGCGGCCGGCTGCCCACCGAAGCCGACGAGCCCGTCATCAGCAAGGTCGAAGCCGACGCCACGCCGACCATCTGGCTGGCCTACACCAGCGAGACCATGGGTCCGCTGGAGCTCACCGACCTGATCAACCGCGTCGTCAAGCCGCGGCTGCAGACCGTCACCGGCGTGGCCGACGTTCAGGTGGGTGGCGACCGCCGCTTTGCGATGCGCATCTGGCTCGACCCCGACCGCCTGGCCGCCTACCGCCTGACGGTGCAGGACGTTGAAGACGCCATCCGCCGCCAGAACCTGGAAGTGCCGGCCGGCCGCATCGAAAGCCAGCAGCGCGAATTCAGCGTCACGGCGCGCACTGACCTGAACACCGTGGCGCAGTTCAATGACATCGTGCTGAAGAACGTGGGCGGCAACCTGGTGCGGCTGCGCGACGTGGCACGGGTGCAGGAAGCTGCGGCCAGCGAACGCAGTCGCGTGCGCCTGAACGGGGTGCCATCGGTGAGCACCGGCGTCATCCGCAATGCCACGGCCAACCCGCTGGAGGTGGCGGCGGGCGTGAAGGCGCTGATGCCGCAGATTCAGCGCGACCTGCCGCCGTCGGTCACCGTCATCCAGGCCAACGACAACTCGGTCTTCATCGACCGGTCGATCAAGGCCGTGTACACCACGGTCGCCGAAGCCGTGGTGCTGGTGGCGCTGGTGGTCTTCGTCTTCCTGCGCACGCTGCGGGCGTCGATCATTCCGCTCGTCACCATTCCAGTCAGCCTGATCGGAACCTTCGCCGCCATTGCGCTGGCGGGCTTCACCATCAACACGCTGACGCTGCTGGCGCTGGTGCTGGCGATCGGCCTGGTGGTCGACGACGCCATCGTCGTGCTGGAGAACATCTACCGCCACATCGAGGAAGGGCTGACGCCGTTCCAGGCGGCCATCAAGGGCGCACGCGAGATCAGCTTCGCCGTGGTGGCGATGACGCTGACGCTGGCCGCGGTGTTCGCGCCGCTGGCCTTCACCCCCGGCCGGACCGGGCGTCTCTTCGGTGAATTCGCGCTGACGCTGGCCGGTGCGGTGCTGGTTTCCGGGTTCGTGGCGCTGACGCTCACACCCATGATGTGCAGCAAGCTGCTGCGCCACAACCCCAGGCCCTCGGGCTTCGACCGGGGCATGGAGCGCGTGCTGGTGGGGTTGGGCAACGGCTACGGCCGGGCCCTGGGCTGGGTGCTTCAGCATCGCTGGGTGGTGCTGGTGGTGATGCTGGCCTCGGCCGGTGGCAGCTACGCGCTGTTCACCACGGCGAAGAGCGAGCTTTCGCCGATGGAGGACCGTGGCGTCATCTTCCTGCCCATCCGCGCGCCCGACGGGGCCACGCTCGACTACACCGCACGCTACCTGGACGCCATCGAACGCATCACCGCGCAATACCCTGAATTCGACCGCCGCTTCACCTTCATGGGCGGTGGCCAGGTCTCCAGCGCCTTTGGCGTGCTGCGCACGGTGGACTGGACCGAGCGCACGGTGAGCACGCCCGAACTCGCGCAGAAGCTGCTGCCGCAGCTGCTGGGCTTGCCGGGCGTGAGCGCCTTCCCGATCACGCCGCCCAGCCTGGGACAGGGCGGCCGGGCGCGGGCCATCGAGTACGTGCTGGTCAGCGGCGACAGCTACGACAACATGGCGCGCGCCGCGCAGGCCATGATGGCCGAAATGCAGAAGAACCCGGGCATCGTCCAGCCCGACAGCGACCTGCAGCTGAACAAGCCCGAGATCTTCATCGACGTGGACCGGGCCCGTGCGGCCGACATTGGGGTGTCGGTCGACGTCGTGGCGCGCACCATCGAGACCATGCTGGGCAGCCGCGTCGTCACCCGATACAAGCGCGACGCGGAGCAGTACGACGTGCTCGTGCAGACCGAGAACGCCGGCCGGGCCACGCCCGAGGACATCGAGAAGATCTTCGTGCGTGGCCGCAACGACACCATGGTGCCGCTGTCGTCGCTGGTGAAGATCCGCGAGGCCGTGAGCCCGCGCGAGCTCAATCACTTCAACCAGCGCCGTTCGGTCACCCTGAGCGCCAACCTGGCGCCCGGCTACTCGCTGGGTGAGGCGCTGCAGTTCATGGACCAGACGGCAGCGCGGGTGCTGCCTGCGGGTTACGCCACCGAACTGAACGGCGTGAGCCGCGAGTTCAAGGCAAGCTCCGGCGCGCTGGGGGTGGTCTTCGTCCTGGCCCTGCTGTTCATCTTCCTGGTGCTGTCGGCGCAGTTCGAAAGCTTCATCGACCCCTTCGTGATCCTGCTGTCGGTGCCCTTGTCGATGGTGGGTGCGCTGCTCGCGCTGAAGCTGGCCGGAGGCACGCTCAACGTGTTCTCGCAGATCGGCCTGATCACCCTGGTGGGCCTGATCACCAAGCACGGTATCCTGATCGTGGAGTTTGCGAACAAGCTGCGCATGGAAGGCCAGCCCGTGCGGCTGGCGGTGCAGGAGGCCGCCACGTTGCGGCTGCGGCCGATCCTGATGACCACCGGCGCCATGGTGCTGGGCGCCTTGCCGCTGGCGCTGGCCACGGGCGCAGGCGCCGAAAGCCGGCAGCAGATCGGCTGGGTCATCGTCGGCGGCATGAGTCTGGGCACCCTGCTCACGATCTTCGTCGTGCCCACCGTCTACACCTGGTTCGCGCGGCAGAGCATTCCTGGCGAGATCACCACGCCAGTCCTGCCGCAGGCGCCCGCGCAGGCCGGGGCCGACTGAGAGGGCTCAGCCGCCGATGTAGTGCATCTCCACCCGGCGCTCGCCGGTGGCCGGGGCGGCGGTGCCGCTGCTGCGCAGTTCGGAGTAACGGTCCTCGCGGTCGCCCCAGATCAGCCCGATGGCGCCGCTGATCTGCTCGTCGCTGTAGCCGCCGCGCAGCAGTGCGCGCAGGTCGTGTCCGCGGCTGGCGAACAGGCACAGGAAGAGCTTGCCTTCGGTCGACAGGCGGGCGCGGTTGCACTCGCCGCAAAAGGCCTGGGTGACGCTGCCGATGAAGCCGACCTCGCCGCCGCCGTCGGCGTAGCGCCAGCGCTCGGCGGTTTCGCCCGGCGCCGACGGGTCCAGCGGCAACAGCGGGAAGGCCGCATGCAGACGCTCGCGCACCTGCGCCGAGGGCAGCACTTCGTCCATGCGCCAGCCATTCGTGGCGCCGACATCCATGTACTCGATGAAGCGCAGCACCACGCCGGGCCCGCAGTGTTCGCGGATGTGGCGGGCCAGCGGGACGATCTCCGCGTCGTTGGTGCCACGCTTGACGACCATGTTCACCTTCACCGGCGCCAGGCCGACACGCAGCGCCGTCTGGATGCCTTCCAGCACGTCGGCAACGGGAAAGTCGACGTCGTTCATGCGCCGGAAGACGGCGTCGTCCAGCGCGTCCAGGCTGACGGTGACGCGTTGCAGCCCGGCATCGCGCAGGGCCTGCGCCTTGCGGGTGAGCAATGACCCGTTGGTGGTCAGGGTGATGTCCAGGGCTCGGCCTTCGGGGGTGCGCAATGCGGCGAGTTGTGCCACCAGCACTTCGATGTGCTTGCGCAGCAGAGGCTCGCCCCCGGTGAGGCGCAGCTTGCTCACGCCATGGGCTGCAAACAGTCGGGCACTGCGCGTGATTTCCTCGAACGAGAGTAGGGAGCTCTGGGGCAGGAACTTGTACTGGTTGTCGAACACTTCCTTGGGCATGCAGTAGCTGCAGCGGAAGTTGCAACGGTCGGTGACCGAGATGCGGAGGTCTCGCAGGGGGCGGCCCAGCCGGTCCGCGAGCAGGCCCGTGGCGGGGGCGGCCACGGCGGGCACCGCGGGGACCTGGGCTGCGTAGCGCAGGTCGGCCAGGGGAATCACGACATCGGTCATGCCTCGGATTTTGCCCGCCCCGCGTGCAAGAGGTGCGGCAAGTGCTGGCGGATCGGGCCCAGGATCTCCGCCCCGCCGCTGTGCACCAGGAATTCCTCGAATGCCAGGGCGACCTTCGGCACCGGTTGGCCGCTGATCCGCACCGCATGCCAGTGGCTCAAACTGGGGTTGTTCGGCATGGGCAGCACCCGCAGCAGGCCGGCGTCCATCTCGAGCGGGCAGGTCAGCATCGACAGGTAGGCCGGCGCAAAACCGGCCACGCACATCTGCTTGATGGCTTCGTTGCTGGAAAGCTCGGACCCGATGCGCAACCGCAACCCGGCGCTCTTCAGCAGTCGCTCGACGGCGGTACGGGTGCCGGAGCCCCGCTCGCGCACGAGGAGGGGCACCTCGGCCAGATGGCTCAGGGTCAGTCGCGGCATGCTCGACAGCGGGTGCGAGGGCGCCGCCACGAAGGCCAAGGGGTTCTCGGCGATGACCCGGGCGTCGACCTGGATCTCGCTGGGCGGGCGGCCCATCACGGCGAGGTCGATGTCGTGCACGGCCAGGTGGCGCACGATCTCGTCGCGGTTGCAGGCAAACAGGCGGACATTGACCTTGGGGTTGAGGTCGATGAAGCGCACCAGCAGGCGGGGCAGCCAGTGTTCGGCCGTCGTCACGGCGCCGACCCGCAGGGTGCCGCTGAAGTCGCCCAGCAAGGTGGCCATCTCGTCGCTGGTCTCGTTCCACAGCGCCAGCAGACGGTCGGCATAGCTCAGCAGCAAGAGGCCGGCTTCGGTGACGCGCACACCGCGACCGGTGCGTTCGATGAGCGCGGTGCCGGCAGCAGCTTCCAGTGCGCCGATCTGGATCGACACGGCGGACTGGCTGAGATGCAGTTCTTCTGCAGCCAACGAGACGCTGCCGAGCCGCGCCACGGCGCGAAAAGTACTGATCTGCTTCAGCGACGCACTTTTAGCCAAGGACATTGCGCTTGCCTCCTTTACAGCGATATTCAAAGAGCGCGTTATCAGCCTCTAAACGTTCAATTTCACTTTGATCGATGCGCTGCGTACATTGAGCATGCGCTGAAAGAGACCAGTGCACGCCCAAGGCAAACCCGAAAGAGGACACGCCACGCGAGCGAATTCCGCAATGCGGCCAAATTTCCTTTCCAGATGCGTTTTCGCAATCAGTACGAACCCTGAATTTGCTGGGTGGTCTGTTATTGCGGATAACCCTGATTCGTTTGACCGGCGCCATCCGCCGTGTCCCAGCAGTACAGCGCGGCGGACGATCCTTCGCTGTGTCTTGTGAGTGGAACCATAGGAGACAAGTGATGACTGATCGAAGCGAATCCCAACGGCGCAAATTTCTTGGCCTGACCGGCAAGGCAGGGCTATCGACCTTTTTCGCCCAAGCCGTTGGTGTAAATCTGGGTATCGTGGATGTAGTGTCCGCGCAGACAGGGCGCCGAGCCGTGACGCCGTTCCGTTTTGCGATCATCGGCGACCCGCATCTTTACAGTCAGAAGGACCATGTTTTTGACCGCCACCTCGAAGATGCCGTGGCGCAGATCAACGCCATGACAACGCAGCCGGATTTCGTGTTGGTGACGGGCGACATCTCTCACCACGGCGAGGTTGACCAGCTGGTGAAGGGCAAGAGGATTCTTTCAAAGTTGAAGGCTCCGCTGCGAGCCATTCCGGGCGAGCATGACTGGTACCTAGACATGGGTGCCGCTTACCGCGCAAACTTTGGGGCTGAGACTTGGTCTTTCAACCAGAAGGGTGTCCACTTCATAGGTTTGAATTCGATTTTGACGCCAGACTTCTGGACTGAAGCGAAGTTGACGCCGGAACAGCGCCGGGACTGGTTCATGCCTTTGAACAGCCCTGTGCCGGGTCTCTGGGGTGTCCACGAGAAGCAACTCGACTGGCTCCGCAAGGACGTGGCGAATATCGCCCCCGATGTGCCTGTCGTCGTCTTCACGCACTCGCCGTTGTGGGATTACTACCCTCGGTGGAATTTCCAGGTGTCGGACTCGGTGCAGGTTCGCGACATCCTGGGCAAGTTCACCAACGTGATGGGGTTCCACGGCCATGTGCACCACACCGTGTACAACAAGATCGGCAACCTCGCGTCGGTGGGCGTGATGAGCACCGCCTGGCCTTGGCCTTATCCGCCTGTGGAGCTTCCTTATCCGGAGTTTCAGCAGAACCGAGCCGACCCATCCAACACGCAGGATGGCCTGGGGACAGCTTATGTCTCTGTCGATGACAAAGGCGGCGCTTTCGCGCGTTACCAGCCATTCGCTGACTCGCTGCAGCCGACGATCAAGAACGGTTTCAAGGTCTAACGGGAGAGATCACCATGACACCTCGCAATAAGAAGCTGATCAAGGTCCTGTCTGTGCCGATGGCTGCCCTTACGCTGTTCGCCGCAACCACGCAAGTGACTGCGCGCGAACCCTTCACTCCTGCGGAGTTGAAGGGGATGGAGGACAAACTCGTTGCTTCGGTCCAGCGCGGGTACGACATGTGGTACGGCGCACGGGCGGACATGGCAAATAACGGTCTGGCCTGCGCGAACTGTCACCCTGACGCGGCAGCCACCAACCCGCAAACGTTTCCAAAGTTCCTGCCGATGTTCAACAAGGTGGTGACGTACCGTTCGATGGTGAACTGGTGCATCGAAAATCCGCAGGGCGGTAAAGCGATGGACGTGAACAGCGACGATATGACAGCGCTGGAAGCGTATTCGTTCTACTTGCACCGCGGAAAACCCATCGAAACGGGGCTGGTAACGCGCCAAACCGCTGGCGCGGAGCCGAAGAGTGCGCGCGGGTTCGCTGGCAAGGCGACCGGAATCGGCTTCGACAAGTAAGGCTCCGGACCCGCAGGCGATGTGGTGGCGTTGTTTGCAGGGATTCCTTTATGCCATCGGCCTGGGTTTGACGACCCAGGCCGATGGGCAACAGGCTTGTGATAACGCTGGTGTCAAGGCTTCTTCCCCTTCCACTCGATTTGTGAGCGAGAGTGATGGCACAACGGTCGACCAGCTCACCCAACTCATGTGGATGCGCTGTTCCCTCGGTCAGTCCTGGACCGGGCAGAGCTGTCGAGGGCAGGCCGACCGCTTGACCTGGATCGAAAGTTCCGCGGCGGCCGAGCGTATGAACCGTGGGGGTTCTCACTTCTACAACGACTGGCGAGTACCAAGTCTGCGCGAGCTGGCAACCGTGGCTGAGCGGCAATGCACCCGGCCTCGCATCAACCTCCAGATCTTTCCTGGTACACCCGCGGCAGGCTTCTGGAGCGGGACCGCGAGTCTGCAGGACAAAGGGCAGGCCTACTCGCTCGATTTCGACGCCGGTGGCATTCAGCAGGCTGCCCAAGACGCCGTCTTGCATGTCCGCCTGGTTCGATCTGCACCTTAAATCAGAACACCGATCTCTCAACTTTCCTCTAATTTGGAGACTTCATGAGCATCCCTTCAAGCAACCGACGCTTGTTCGTTTTGCATGTTGCCTGCGGCGCATACGTATTGGCCGCCGGGCATGCATCGGCGGCCGATCCGGTTTCGACCGAAAAACTGACCGAGGCCGATGCCTATGCGAAGAGCATGGGGTTTCGTTTGGACACCACCAAGGTCGATCAAGCGAAATACCCACGCCACACCGTTGAGCAAAAGTGCTCCAACTGCCAGTTGTATTCGGGTGCTCCTGGTGCCGAAGTGGGCCCATGTTCCTTCTTCGGTGGCCGCCTAGTGGACAAGGACGGTTGGTGTCGAAATTTCAAGGTCAAGAAAGCCGCTTGATTCGCGTCTTCAAGACTGCTCGAATTGCCCGGGGCACCCCCCCGGGCAATTCTGTTTCTTGTCGCTTCTGTTTAACGTGTCGACTAGTGAATCAGCCTGTGTTCCGATCTGCAGGATAAGTGTCAATGCCGGTTGACATTTGTTCGTGACAGGCTAGAGTGACACTGTGGCGATAACCTTGAATGCACCATCCGTCGCATTCGGTCCCCTCTGCCGCACTCGGGGTCAAACAACCATGAGCCAGAGACAACGCAACTGGGACGCCGGCCCCACCATGAAAGCAGGCCCGGCAAAACGCTGCCTGGCAGTTCTTGCGCTGCTCGTTGCGGTCACCGCAGGACTCAGCGGCTGCCAGCCGGCAGACTCCGTGCAGCGCGGCCACCGCGGCACCGGGATGGTGCAGGTCTACGACAACGGTTATGCCGCCAATGTCGTCAAGGACAACCAGATTCCCGAGGCCGAACCCGTCGACGAACCCGACCCCGAGGCCCCGATGGTCGGCGAGGTGCACAAGAACGTTCAGGTGCTGAAAGACCTGAACGTGCTCGAGTTCTCAAGGCTCATGCAGGCCATGTCGACCTGGATCGCACCCGATCAGGGCTGCGAGTTCTGCCACAACCCCAACAACCTGGCATCGGACGAGAAGTATCCGAAGGTGGTGGCCCGCCGCATGCTCGTGATGACCCGCGAAATCAACACCAAGTGGAAGCCGCACGTGGCCGAGACCGGTGTCACCTGCTGGACCTGCCACCGCGGCCAGGCCGTGCCCACGGGCGACTGGTTCCGCCACCCGGGTGAGGGCGAGCAGATGCAGAACCTGATGGGCAACCGTTCCCAGCAGAACATCGCCGGCGTCAACACCGTCGGCAACAGTTCGCTGCCCTACGACCCGCTGTCGACTTATCTGAACAGCGAGGCGCCGAACATCCGCGTCCAGGGCGTCACTGCACTGCCCACGGGCAATCGCCAATCCATTCGACAGGCCGAGTTCAGCTACGGGCTGATGATCTACATGAGCCAGTCTCTGGGCGTGAACTGCAGCTTCTGCCACAACACCCGCTCGCTCGCCGCCTGGGACCAGAGCTCGCCACAGCGGGTCACGGCCTGGTACGGCATCCGCATGGTGCGGGACCTGAACGTCAACTACCTCAACCCGATCGCGCCCCTGCTGCCGAAGCATCGTCTGAGCGCCGAGGGGGATGGTCCGAAGGTCGGCTGCCTGACCTGCCACAAGGGGGTCTACAAGCCGATGTACGGCCAGCGCATGCTGGGTGAAGGCGGCCATCCGGAACTGCGAGGCCCGGTGGTGCGAGCACCGGCCGATGCTGCGTCTGCCGCCGTGGCGCTGCGTTGATGCCGGCAGGGAGCCGGGCTCAGCGCGGTGCGGGTTCTTCGCCCGTCGCCGGCGACAGTGCCCGTCTGCCGCCATTGAAGCGCTGGGCCCAGTAGGCCTGCCGCATGTCTTCGATGCGCACCTGGCCGCCAGCACGCGGCGCATGGATGAACTTGCCGCCGCCGACATAGATGCCGACATGCGAGAACGCCCTGCGCATGGTGTTGAAGAACACCAGATCACCCGGCCGCAGCTCTTCCCGCTGAATCTGCTGCAGGTCGGCCGATCGCGCCTGTTCGTCGGCGCGGCGCGGCAGCACCAGGCCGATGCTGTTCTCGAACACATGACGGGTGAAGCCGCTGCAGTCGAAACCTTCGTCGGCGTTGTCGCCACCGCGGCGATAGGGCACACCGAGGAAGTGCATGGCCGACATCACCATGTCGGAGGCGCGATCGCGCATCTGTTGCACGAAAGGGCTGGCCGTGGCGTCCCTGAACAGGCCCCTCTGCTGCAGCAGTTCGAGCACCGCGTCGCCGCCTTGATGGGTCGGCTCCGGAGGCTTGGCGGGCAGTTCCTGAGCGCCCGCGTGGCCCACGCACAGCGCCAGACAGAACGCCGTCGCGGCGGTCTTGATGGGCTCGAACGGGTTTCGTCGCTTCATCACGCGGCGCAGGATAGGGTCGGGCACATCACGGTGTCAACGCAACGGCCTTGCCGCCAGCGGCCGCAGGACTCAAGATCTGCTGCCTTCTCATTCAACGCTTGATGCCCACACACCCATGTTCAAAGCCCTGCTGCTCGAAAAAGACGATGCCGGTTTCCGGGCCGGCGTGACCACGCTCGACCCCGCCCGCTTGCCGGAAGCCGGCGACGTCCTGGTCCAGCCCGAGTATTCCACGCTCAACTACAAGGACGGCCTGGCGCTGACGAACAAGGCGCCCGTGGTTCGCAGCTGGCCCATGGTGGCCGGCATCGACGGCGCCGGCACCGTGCTCGAAAGCCAGCACCCGGCCTGGAAGGCCGGCGACCGTTTTGTGCACAACGGCTTCGGGGTGGGCGAAACGCACTGGGGATGTCTGTCAGAGCGGGCGCGCTTGAAGGGCGACTGGCTGGTGGCCCTGCCAGACGCCTTCACGGCACGCCAGGCCATGGCCATCGGCACGGCCGGCTACACCGCCATGCTGTGCGTGATGGCGCTGGAACGCCACGGTGTGCAACCCGGCGCCGGCGAGGTGCTGGTCACCGGCGCCACGGGGGGTGTGGGCTCGGTGGCCGTGGCTGTGCTGGCACGCTTGGGCCATCGGGTCGTGGCGGCCACCGGCAAGGCGGCCGAAGCAGACTACCTGCGGGCGCTGGGCGCCAGCGGCGTGATCGACCGTGCCGAGCTGGCGGCGCCGGGCAAGCCGCTGCAGAAGGAACGCTGGGCCGCCGTCGTCGACGCGGTCGGCAGCCACACTCTGGTCAACGCCCTGGCGCAGACGCGCTACGGCGGTGCCGTGGCCGCCTGCGGGCTGGCCCAAGGGGCCGACATGCCGGGCACCGTCATGCCCTTCATCCTGCGCAACGTGGCCCTGCTGGGGGTGGACAGCGTGATGGCGCCGCTGGCGCTGCGCCAGCAGGCCTGGGCGCGGCTGGCGCGCGACCTCGACCCGGCCCTGCTCGAACGCATGACCACCGAAGTGCCGCTGGAAGGCGCCGTGGCCGCCGCGCAGCAGCTCATGGCGGGCCAGGTGCGGGGCAGGGTGGTCGTGAAGATCGGCTGATGCGGATGTGATCTTCGGCTGAGTCAGCGCTGCGCAAGCGCGAAGTCGAAAATGCAGGCAGGCGCAGCGCAGACTGCGCCGTCACCCGCCTGCCCACGGAGACCGAGATGACCTACGCCGAAGTCCACCACCGTTCCCTCAGCGACCGCGAGGCGTACTGGGCCGAACAGGCCGCCCTGGTGGACTGGCAGCAACCCTTCACGCGGGTCTGCGACAACGACCAGCCTCCGTTCACGAAGTGGTTCACCGGCGGCACCACCAACCTGTGCCACAACGCGGTGGACCGGCACATGGCGGTGCGCCCAGATGCGCCGGCTTTGATTTTCGTGTCGACCGAAACCGGGCAGGAACGCGTCTACAGCTTCCGCGAGTTGCACGCCGAAGTGCAATGCATGGCCGCCAGCCTGCTGGCCCTGGGTGTGAAGCAGGGCGACCGCGTGCTCGTGTACCTGCCGATGATTCCCGAGGCTGCTTTCGCGATGCTCGCGTGTGCACGCATCGGTGCCATTCACTCGGTCGTGTTCGGGGGTTTCGCCAGCGTCAGCCTGGCCAGCCGCATCGACGACGCCGAGCCCGCCGTCGTCATCAGTGCCGACGCCGGCAGCCGCAGCGGCAAGGTCGTGGCCTACAAGCCGCTGCTGGACGAAGCCATCCGCCTGGCCACGCACCAACCCAGGGCCGTGCTCATGGTCGACCGCGGGCTCAGCGCCTTCGAACGGGTGCCCGGTCGCGACGCCGACTACGCCACGCTGCGCGAGCAGCATCGGGACACGGTGGTGCCCTGCACCTGGGTCGACAGCACCCACCCGAGCTACACGCTCTACACCAGCGGCACCACGGGCAAGCCCAAGGGTGTGCAGCGGGACACCGGCGGCTACGCCGTGGCGCTGGCGGCCAGCATGAAGCAGATCTTCATGGGCCAGCCCGGCGAGACCTTCTTCAGCACCAGCGACGTGGGCTGGGTCGTGGGCCACAGCTACATCGTCTATGGCCCGCTCATTGCCGGTATGGCCACCATCCTGTACGAGGGACTGCCCACCCGGGGCACGGACGGCCAGCCCGATGCCGCCATCTGGTGGAGCCTGGTCGAAAAGTACAAGGTCACCGCGATGTTCAGCGCCCCCACGGCCGTGCGCGTGCTGAAGAAGCAGGACCCGGCCGCGCTCAAGAAGTACGACCTGAGCAGCCTGCGCGCGCTGTTCCTGGCCGGCGAACCCCTGGACGAACCCACCGCGCGCTGGATTGCCGATGCCCTGGGCCGTCCCATCATCGACAACTACTGGCAGACCGAAAGCGGCTGGCCCATCCTGACGGTCGCCAACGGCATCGAGGCCCAGGCCAGCAAGTTCGGCAGCCCGGGCGTGCCCATGCCAGGCTACGACGTGAAGCTGGTCGACGAGGCCACGGGTGAAGAACTGAAAGGTGCCCATCAGAAGGGCGTGGTCGTGATCGAGGGTCCGCTGCCCCCGGGCTTCATGCAGACCGTTTGGCGCGACGACGCCCGTTTTGTCAAGACCTACTGGCAGAGCATTCCCGGACGGCAGGTCTACAGCACCTTCGACTGGGGCATCCGCGACGAGGACGGCTACTTCTTCATCCTGGGCCGCACCGACGACGTCATCAACGTCGCCGGCCACCGCCTGGGCACACGCGAGATCGAGGAAAGCATCAGCAGCCATGCTGCCGTGGCCGAAGTGGCGGTGGTGGGCGTGGCGGACACGTTGAAGGGGCAGGTGGCGATGGCCTTCGTCGTGCTGCGGGACGCCGCGCTCGCAGGCGATGCCCAGGACGCGCTGAAGCTCGAAGGCGAGATCATGAAGGTCGTCGACACCCAGCTCGGCGCGGTGGCGCGGCCGGCGCGCGTGCGCTTCGTGAACACCCTGCCGAAGACACGTTCAGGCAAGCTGCTGCGCCGTGCCTTGCAGGCCGTGTGCGAAGGCCGCGACCCGGGCGACCTGACGACCATCGAAGACCCGACGGCGCTGCTGCAGATCAAGGCGTTGTTCACGCCCGGCTGAGGCGCCGGCCGGCTACAGCCCCAGCCGCGCGAGATCGCCGCGGCCCTGGCGCACGACCAGCGGGTCCTCGCCGGTCATGTCGACCACGGTGGTGGGCTGCATCGGGCAAGCGCCCGCGTCCACCACGGCCTGCAGCGCCTTCGGGAAGCGGGCCAGGATGTCCTCTGCGTCGTTCAAGGCGTCGGTCTCGCCGGGCGGGATCAGCGTGGTGGCCAGCAGCGGTTCACCGAACAGGGCCAGCAGGTCCTGCAGCACCACGTGTTCCGGCACGCGCAAGCCGATGGTGCGGCGGCTGGGGTGGCTCAAGCGCCGCGGCACTTCTTTCGTGGCTTCCAGAATGAAGGTATAGGGCCCGGGCGTGCCCAGCTTCAGCAACCTGAACTGCCGGTTGTCGACGCGGGCGAAGCGCGATAACTCGCTCAGGTCGCGGCACAGCAGGGTGAGGTGATGCCTGTCGTCCACCTGCCGGATGCGGCGCAGGTTCTCGGCCGCGGCCTTGTCGTCCAGGTGGCACACCAGGGCATAGCTGCTGTCGGTGGGCACGGCCAGCACGCCGCCTGAATGCAGCAGCGCTGCCGCCTGCTTCAGCAAGCGCGGCTGCGGGTTCTGCGGGTGGACCTCGAAGTGCTGGGCCATCGATGTGTGATCAGGCCACCGTCACCGGAATCTTGCCGATGCGCGCCTGCCATTCCTGCGGCCCTGTGTGGTGCACGCTGGTGCCTTGCGCGTCGACGGCCACCGTCACCGGCATGTCCTTCACCTCGAATTCGTAGATGGCTTCCATGCCCAGGTCGGCAAAGCCCACCACCTTGGCGCTGCGGATGGCCTTGGCCACCAGGTACGCGGCGCCGCCCACCGCCAACAGATAAGCGCTCTTGTGCTTCTTGATGGCCTCGATGCCGGCGGGGCCGCGTTCGGCCTTGCCGATCATGCCGATCAGCCCGGTCTTGGCCAGCATCATCTCGGTGAACTTGTCCATGCGCGTGGCCGTGGTCGGGCCGGCCGGACCCATCACCTCGTCGCGCACCGGGTCGACCGGGCCGACGTAGTAGATGACGCGGTCGGTGAAGTCCACGGGCAGGGGCTCACCCTTGGCCAGCATGTCCTGGATGCGCTTGTGCGCGGCGTCGCGTCCGGTCAGCATCTTGCCGTTGAGCAGCAGGGTCTGGCCCGGGGTCCAGCTGGCCACCTCTGAACGGGTCAGCGTGTCCAGGTCGACGCGCTGACTGCGCGCGTAGTCGGGTGCCCAGTGCACGGCCGGCCACAGGTCGAGGCTGGGCACGTCCATGAAGGCCGGGCCGCTGCCGTCCAGCACCACGTGGGCGTGGCGGGTGGCGGCGCAGTTCGGGATCATCGCCACCGGCTTGCTGGCGGCATGCGTCGGGTAGGTGGCGATCTTCACGTCCAGCACGGTGGTCAGCCCGCCCAGGCCTTGCGCGCCGATGCCCAGGGCGTTGACCTTCTCGTACAGCTCGATGCGCAGCTCTTCCAGCTTGCTCTGCGGGCCGCGGGCCAGCAGCTCGAACATGTCGATGGGTTCCATCAACACTTCCTTGGCCAGCAGCATGGCCTTCTCGGCCGTGCCGCCCACGCCGATGCCCAGCATGCCCGGCGGGCACCAGCCCGCGCCCATGGTGGGCACGGTCTTCATCACCCAGTCCACCAGGTTGTCGCTGGGGTTCATCATCACGAACTTGCTCTTGTTCTCGCTGCCGCCGCCCTTGGCCGCCACTTGCACGTCGAGCGTGTTGCCGGGGATCACGGTCATGTGGATCACGGCCGGCGTGTTGTCGCCGGTGTTCTTGCGCTCGAAGTGGGGGTCGGCCACGATCGACGCGCGCAGCTTGTTGTCGGGGTCGAGGTAGGCGCGGCGCACGCCTTCATTGACGGCGTCCTCGACGCCGACCGGGAAGCCCTCGAAGCGCACGTCCATGCCGATCTTCAGGAACACGTTGACGATGCCGGTGTCCTGGCAGAT
>JANOBX010000270.1:0-43804 GCA_031411875.1 Burkholderiales bacterium
CGCGGCGCGCGCATCGCGAACAAGTTCGTGAAGCCTTGGCGAACCCTTGGTCTGCTCTGGATCGGCTGGGGCCGGTGTGGCTGGACTACGAAAAGCTGCACGAGCAAGAGCAAGACACACGGACCGCGCAGCAGCTGCTCGGTGCCATTGAGAAGCGGGACCAGCGGGTCATCAAAAAGGTGGGAAACCTTATCCCGAACGAAGCGCTGGACGCGCTGCGTGAAGTGCTGAACCAAGACAAGCAAGCCTACCGCGCAGCGGCCAAGCGTCCGTTGCACCTTCTTCCAGCCGAGCTCCCCAGCGAAGCGCGGCTCAAGATCGACATGGCGAAGCAACAGCTGAATGCCGCTATGCAAACGCTGGAGCGCGCGCAAAACGAGCTTGCCGTCACCCAACGCCGCCTGGCCGCCATCCCGGAAGGCGAGCAGGTAGCCGACCTGTTGGCACAACTGCAATCGCACAGCTCTGCATTGGCGCTGGCTGAAGCCGAGCTTCGGCAAGAGACGAAGAGCTACCAGGACGCCTTGGCGCACAAGGTGCACCTGGACATTCGTGTTGGGGCTGCCACTGAGACGCTGCGCAAGGAATTCGGCGGCTTCGCTCACGACGCGAAATCGATGGAAGCGTCACAGAGAGCCCGAGAGGTGTTGGCGCTGTTCAAGGACCGCCTTCTGGCCTCCAAGGCACACTGGCTGTCCAACATGATCACCGCCGAGTTTGCGGCCTTGATGCGCAAGCGAAAACTCGTCAGTCGCGTCCAGGTGCACCCGGACACCTACGCCGTGACCATCGTGGCGCCCGACGGCCATGAACTGCCGATGGCCAGGCTTTCAGCGGGTGAGCGTCAACTGCTCGCGATTGCAGTGCTCAGTGCACTGATTCGTGAGCGCAAGGGCCAGTTCCCCGTCGCAGTCGACACGCCCCTGGCCCGACTCGACAAGCGTCACCGCCGGTCGTTGGTGCAGCGCTTCTTTGCCAAGATCTCCCACCAAGTCATGGTGCTCTCGACGGACGAGGAGGTCGACGACGACCTCTTATCAGAGGTGCTCCCCAGCATGTCTCAGTCGTACGTACTGGATTTCTCGGACGACACCCGCAGCACCAATGCGCGCCAACTGGTCGAGGAGCTTGCAGCATGAGCGCGATCATCGAACGCGTCAGGATCAGCGCCGCCGGCAAGCAGCAACTCAGCACGCTCAAGCGTCGCTCGGGGATCGAGCACTACAACGTCATCTGCCGTCACGCGCTCTGCGCCTCGCTTGCCAACCCCACTGGAGTGCCGGCCGAGACGATTCAGTACAGCGGTGGCATAGAGATTGATTGGAAGGTCTTCGCAAGTGACGTCGATGCAACGCTCACGAACGTCCTAATCGCGCGGGCGCTGGACGAGTTGGGTGAGTCATCCACGCCAGCCGTGCGGGGCCTTCTCCAAGCGCATCTGCATCGCGGCCTGGCGTATCTGATCTCCGATCCGGACTCGCTGAGCCAAAAAGGTATCACGCTGACTTGAGGTGGCGCCTGGCTTGCCAGCTCAACTCTGCAGGTAGGCTTGTCCGGTTCCGGCAAGAAAACCGCCCACCACGCATGGGCCACAGCGTATTGTCTTTAGGGCGGCGCTGAATAAGTGGCAGCCGGGACGGATGTGATGACGTCCGCGGTCGTGCCAACGCGCTGCAGGCCGGGCAAGGCGCTTTAGAGCGCAGCAGCAGAAGATACGGGCCGTTTGGCTGCGCCCGGGCGCCAAGATCGCGCACTTATGCCACGAGACGCTTACGCGCCAAGAAGATGTTGGCCAGGCCGCAGTACCGCGCTTTAACGAAGCCCGACAGCCGCTTAACGACGGCGAAGACGTGCTCGAGCAGAGCGCGCACACGCGACTTCGACCGGTTAACCAGGCGCTCGAGATCTTCGGTGGGGCTGCCCTTGCGCACCGGTCGGTTGGTCAGATGCTGCGCTGCCGGTGCCGCTGCCACGATCACGTCGCGCTTGGTCGGTCGGAGGTACCGCTCGTACTCGGGATTCTGATCAGCGGCGATGGCCTGGAGTCTGTTGCTGCATACCAATCTCGGCGCATTGGCAATGCCACTGCAGCGACTTGAGTAAAGCCGATCTTTTAGACCAGTGGCCAGGCCTTTACGGCTACGTTGGATGCAAGCCATTTCTGACGGGCTTCTATACTCGCATAATCCCACTGATCTGGAGCGGTGAGAAACTTTCTGACCGTCTGCGGTGAAACCAGTGTGTGTCCACCGGACTCATAGTCCTTAGCGGTTGCGTTCTTCAGCTTATACATGATGCCCTTGTTCTTAATAGATTTATTAATGGCTGCAGTAAGTGGCAGCAGGTTTCCAGCACGCCATAAATAATCCTTATATATTTCTGGAGCAGTGGACTTGCAAGCAAGAGCGGGGCCCCACTCAGCCGCGCTGGGTGTCGATGGCATGATGTGCTCCAGGTTCTGCTCAACACCGTGAAAGGCCGGCAATGTGCCCCCCAGTTGAGCTTTCTCCAAGTAGTAGACGGTGAAGTAGCCAAGTTTCGCGTTCGGGAACGAAGCGTCCTCGAACTCCTTTATGAATTCTGCATCCGATGCATGCTTAGCGAACAACGACTTGATATCTGCGATCGGCTTGCCGCCACGGATCAACGTGCATGCATCCGTAATGACGGAAGCCAGAGATTCGACAGTCCCATCCATAACTTTCATGAAGCGGTAAGCGAAGTTCATGACAGCTTGCACGTGAGCTTCAAAGTCGACTTTGCTACTACCATGGGCGCGATGAGCAGCGATGAGATAAGGATAGCAAAGCTTGATGTTGAGAACGTGGCGAATATCCTTCAACATAAACAGCGTAACAGGGGACCAGCTACTATCAAACTTGTCAATAACTGCCTCAAGAGCAGCTGCGTCTGCCACAAGCTCTTCTGAATACGAAAGCGCCGCGGCAGAGCTTGTGATAGCGGCTTTGATACAGTCATACAGCTCGCGCGCTTTGACAGCACCAGTCCTCGACAGGTAGGAATAGTGGATGAAGTCGGGAAGGGTGAAACCCTCGATGCTCTCGACGGTCTGCCTAGCTTCTATCCAGTTATCTGCGACTTTCTCAAAGTTCGTGCCCGCCTCTTTCAGCAATTCACTCTTGATTAGATCGGCTTGCGACAGCGGAATCCCACGGTTGTTCAGCGATTCGAAGATAGCATATGCGCTGGTATACGACATGGCCGTGATGCGGAGGCCGACAACAGCTTCTGTAACGATCAGAATAAATGACTCGAGACGCTTTATCGCCAATGCCGGGTCTGGCTGGGCGGCGAGGAATTTGTCGAGCTTGTCATACCCGATCTCAAGGGCGCGCCTTAATCGTGAATACGGCGAAGCCTTCCGAGCAAGCTGCGTTTGATAAGGGGCGGTCGCCCAAAATGCCACCTTGTCCGCCTTGCTTCTGTTCAACAAACACGTGCCCAGGAAAAAGTTTTGCAGCTGGGCGTCTGGTAGCTCAAGGTTTGGCACCCATCCGCTGTCGTACCGCCCCAGCATCTGCAACAGACGCTGTTCCAGTCCACTTTTCGCGGGATTGCTCGATGGCCAAGCGGAAATCGCGTCATAAAGAACCGAGGCCACGGCGGATAACGATGTCAGCCTCTGCTGGCCGTCAGCCACCTCAAGCGGATCTGACGTTGTTTTTGGTGCTATGACGACCATGGCACCAAGGAAATATCCTTTTGGAGAGAGATTAATCTCCTCGTTCGCTTTTGCGGTTGACCGCCCGTGGTGTTCGACGAGATCGTCCCAAAGTTGAGCGACCTGCTTCTCTGACCATACGAAATCGCGTTGGTAGGGCGGGATCTTGTTTCTGGCGGCGAGTAGGTCATGGACGTTTATCGCAGCTCCAGAGACTACTGTGTCCGGGATTACAACTGGCATGATTTTTCTCCTAATTAGACGCTGTGTTGATTTGGTAAGCCGCAAGCTGCTTTTCCCGTCTGCAAGGGACACGGGATGGGCTGCTCCGATTCTGGCTCGCGGCATGGCTAAGGAAGGAAGTGCGGTGTCCGCTCCGGTCGAACTTTGACCCACCGGGATGCGGCAGAAACTTAGACAGCAATCCCCAAAGACCTGCCGTGCTCCGTGGGGCTTCGTGAGCCAGGCGACGGTAATCTCTTTGGTTTTGCAGGCTCGATGCGGTTCAATACTCCCGGCCGCCCTTGAAGCCGTTCGTACCACCACGACTCGATTTGGTACGCGACGTTAACTGTGGGACAAACGCGCCAAAGGACCACGCCGGCGTGGCGAAGGTGCTCGTGGTATACCAGCCGGGTGCGAAGGCACGCGTCCGACCGGCCGGCGTAGATCAGCTGGCCTTTGCCGCACATTAGGTAGACGCCCGCCACGCTCCGTGGCAGTGCCATACCGAGCACCAGTTCATCGGCCGGCGACAGCCGCCAGCCAGCCTGGCGCCGGTAACCCAGCTGGGCAAGGAGGCTGTCGGCGTTCATGCGACCGGCACACCGAGCACGCGCTCACTGAGCGCGGCTGTGAGGTTGGTTTGAGAGCCGCGGTTGCTGACCACGCGGTACCCACCCTTGCCGTCCGGCACGAGCACACCCTTCGCCTGCCACAGCGGGTTGTCACGCGCGAGATAGTCGCCCGTGAAGTCTCCGTCCGTGTACGGCACTCCGAGCACGTTGAGCGCATCCAGCGAGCGGGTCGCACGGCGCAGCTCGGCGGCAAGCTTGAAGTACGCAATCCAGCCAATCGCCTGGTCGGCAATGGTGGCGGCTCGGATGCGCTGACGCTGTTCGAGGCTGAGAAGCCCAATAGCATCAGGCCGCGCCACACTCAACGCCGCCACGAAGTCGACAAGGTACTGCAAAAGCTCGAGATACTCCGGGGTGTTTGGGGCCGGCGGCGCGGGGAACGCTTCGGTGAGGCCGCGCACCAACGTGTAGAACAGCACCATCTTGGTCGAGTTCTTCGACAGCGTGGTTTGGACGATTTCTACGTTCTGCGGTCCGACTATGCCGCTGCGGCTCATCAGGTCGTGTGCCAGGCGCGCGTGAATGTGCGGATTGTTCGTCATCGCACTGACGAAGTGAGCCTTCCCAGGCGCGACTTTCTGCCCCTTGCTATTCAAGACGAAAAATTTGTGCGCCTCGCCCGCAAAGTCGTCGGCGTAGATCGCCAAGGCGTACGTGCGGGCTGGGTTGTAGCGCTCCATCTCCGAGGACCCGGTCTCGCGCTGCCATTTGGTGAACTGCTTGTGTGCGCGAATGATCGCGTGGTGCCGGTGGTTCGTATCCGGACGGGTTGCCACCCCCTCATAGATTCGAAGTTCGCGCGCATCGCGCAGGTAGACCCAGGTGGTCTCGCCGAAGCGCAAGTTCCACATCAGCTCGGGGCACTCGAAATCGCCCGTCATGATGTCGTCCATCATGCTGGCAACGTTTTCCTCCTTGAGGATGGGCGTCTTCGTGCCGCTCTTTGTTGCCTTCTCGCCGCGCTGGATCTGCGGGTCGTAGACAGTGCGGAACCGTGTGACTTCTGCGAGCTCCGGGGCCCAGAGCTCGCTCGGCTCGCACAGGGCCGACAGCGAGCCCGGTGTGATGAATGTTCGCATTTCAATGGCGTTCGGCATTTCGACGCGGCCGCCCTCACCGAGCGTTTCGTGCTCTGGCTGGCGAAACGCGATCGACGTGTTGGGAAAGATCTCCGGACGTCGACCCTGCAGGTGAAGTGGGATCTCCGTGGCCGAGTCGACGATGTAGCAGTCTTGGGCAGGCATGAGAAGTCTCCTTTACGTGATTGACGCTTTAAGCGATGTGATCCTGTACCACGGACGAAAGTTTATCCGTATGAACGTCAAGTTTGGGGTCCTGTTTCACGTGAAATCCGCGTGTGTTGCAGATACACGACGCTGCGCACGAATGCGCTGACCCGGCGGCGATCTTTGCCAAGGTGTCACGGGATGGACCGGGCGATCGGGGCTAAGGCGCGGTCGCGTAGTGCATACGCCAGCGCTCTGTCCGCTCGCGGCAGAGACTGTGCTCAGGCACATGCACATGGGGGAGGGGGTGCAAGCGGCATGGGAGGCGCGAGTCGGCTGTCAGCCACCGCAGATCTCCAGCTAGTCTGGGTGGCCCCTGTCGCGGTTGCCCAGGCTCCGTAAGACTTCAAGGCGAGAGCCAGTATCCCGGTCGCCGCAGCAAGCCTTCATGTCACCGCTAACGCGAAGTTGGGGTGACATGGGGCCGATCGCCCGGGAGTCTCCGTCGCTGGCTGCCTCCTGCAGGACGGCGCAGGCAATCAGGTGCGTCGAGCAAGTAAGCCACTGGAGGTATGCCGTTTCCCCATTACGCGCCTGCACCAAGGGCAAAGACGAGCCCGGGGTGGGCTAGGGCAAAGGGCCCTCGCCGCCCGCCGCTTGCACAGCTTCGAGGTGCTGAAGTCGCACTTGGACCGCCGGATGCGGGCGGCCGCCGATACCCAGTACGCAGGGCACAACTGGTAAGCGACCCCTCGTGCGCTTTCCGCGCGCGAGTTGCTACGTTGAGCGGCCTGGGGTCAAGCCGCCATCTCTGCAGGTAGGCAAACTGACCTGTTGGGTGCGCGGCGCCCTACAACCGGGAGAGGGCCGCTGTGCAAGTCGACGGAAGGCCGGATAGAAGCCATAGGCAGTTCCGGGCTGCGATCACGCCAGCGGCAAAGCTTTGCATTCTGAACGGCAATACTTTGCTCACGTCGACAGCCGATCACGCGTCAATATTCGCCGCCCTCAAAGCGTTCGCCTCGATGAACTCCCTGCGCGGCTCCACCTCGTCACCCATCAGCATCGTGAACACCCGGTCGGCCTCGATCGCGTCGTCGATCTGCACCCTCAACAAACGACGCACGGTGGGGTCCATCGTGGTCTCCCACAGCTGCTCGGGGTTCATCTCGCCCAAGCCCTTGTAGCGCTGGCGGCCCACGGCGTTTTCGGCCTGACCGATCAGCCAGGCCATCGCGGCCCGGAAGTCCAGCACACGCTGTTCTTTCATCTTCTCGCCTTCGCCACGGCGCACCACCGCTTCAGGGCCCAGCAGGTCCTTGAAGCTCAGTCCTGCCTGGCGCAGCGCGGCGTAATCGGCGCCGTGCAGGAAGTCGGCGGTGATGACGCTGGTCTTCAGGTTGCCGTGGTGGCGGCGGCCGATGCGCAGAATGTGCTTGTCGGTGCGGGTGTCGAACTGCGCTTCCACCTGCGCGTCCACCAGCGCGGCCTGCAAAGCCACGGCGCTGGCCTCGGCTGACGCGGCGTTTTCCAGCTCCAGCTGCAGGCCGTTCCCCAGCGCACGCAAGGCGTCCAGGTCCATCCAGTTGGCCAGCCGGTTGATGACGCTGCTGGCCACCAGGTAGGTACGCGCCAGGCTTTCCAGTGCACTGCCTTCGATGGGCGCACGCGCGGTGCCGTCGGCCGCCGGTTCACCGTCCGGCAACACGGTCGCGCCGTCCAGCGCCACCTTCAGCAGAAAGGCGTCGAGTTCGGCGCCGTCCTTCAGGTACTGCTCGTGCTTGCCCTGCTTCACCTTGTACAGCGGCGGCTGCGCAATGTAGATGTGGCCGCGCTCCACCAGCTCGGGCATCTGGCGGTAGAAGAAGGTCAGCAGCAGCGTGCGGATGTGGGCACCGTCCACGTCGGCGTCGGTCATGATGATGACGCGGTGGTAGCGCAGCTTGTCGATGTTGAATTCGTCGGGCCCGATGCTGGTGCCCAGGGCGGTGATCAGCGTGACGATGCTGTCGCTGGACAGCAGCTTCTCGTAGCGCGCCTTTTCCACGTTCAGGATCTTGCCGCGCAGCGGCAGGATGGCCTGGAATTTCCGGTCGCGGCCCTGCTTGGCGCTGCCGCCGGCGCTGTCGCCCTCGACGATGTAGATCTCGCACAGCGCCGGGTCTTTTTCCTGGCAGTCGGCCAGCTTGCCGGGCAGGCCCATGCCGTCCATCACGCCCTTGCGGCGCGTCATCTCGCGCGCCTTGCGCGCGGCTTCGCGGGCGCGGGCGCTGTCGATGATCTTGCCGCAGATGATCTTGGCATCGATGGGGTTCTCGAGCAGCCAGTCGGTCAGCAGCTTGCTGACGATTTCTTCCACCGGGCCGCGCACTTCGCTGCTGACCAGCTTGTCCTTGGTCTGGCTGCTGAACTTGGGCTCGGGCACCTTCACGCTGACCACGCAGGCCAGGCCTTCGCGCATGTCGTCGCCGGCCACTTCGACCTTGGCCTTCTTGGCCAGTTCGTTGTCTTCGATGTACTTGTTGATGACTCGGGTCATCGCCGCGCGCAGGCCGGTCAGGTGCGTGCCGCCGTCACGCTGCGGAATGTTGTTCGTGAAACAGAGAACGTTCTCGTTGTAGCCATCGTTCCATTGCATGGCCACTTCCACGCCGATGTTGGTGGCCTGGTCGCTGAGCTTGTCGCCCGCGGCGTGGAACACGTTGGGGTGCAGCACCTTCTTGCCGGTGTTGATGAACTGCACGAAGCCGCGTACGCCGCCGGCGAAGGCGAAGTTGTCCTCTTTGCCGTTGCGTTCGTCGACCAGGCGGATCTTCACTCCGTTGTTCAGGAAGCTCAGCTCGCGCAGGCGCTTGGCCAGCACGTCGTAGTGGAAGTCGATGTTGGTGAAGATGGTCTCGTCGGGCAGGAAGTGCACTTCGGTGCCGCGCTTTTCGGTGTCGCCGGTAATCTTCATCGGGCTGACCTCGAAACCGTCGCGCAGCTCGATCAGGCGGTCCTGCGTGAAGCCCTGCTTGAAGTCGATGGCGTGCACCTTCCCGTCGCGGCGCACGATCAGGCGCAGCCACTTGCTCAGCGCGTTGACGCAGCTCACGCCCACGCCGTGCAGCCCGCCCGACACCTTGTAGCTGTTCTGGTTGAACTTGCCACCGGCGTGCAGTTCGGTCAGCGCGATCTCGGCCGCACTGCGCTTGGGCTCGTGCTTGTCGTCCATCTTCACGCCCGTGGGAATGCCCCGGCCGTTGTCGACGACGCTGATGCTGTTGTCGCTGTGGATGGTGACGACGA
Source organism: Burkholderiales bacterium (assembly GCA_031411875.1). Lineage (GTDB taxonomy): Bacteria > Pseudomonadota > Gammaproteobacteria > Burkholderiales > Burkholderiaceae_C > Rubrivivax. Next base: position 9,054 of record JANOBX010000270.1, read on the forward strand.
TGTCGTCGCAATGGCCCGCCAACGCTTCGTCGATGCTGTTGTCCACCACCTCGAACACCAGGTGGTGCAGGCCGGTGCCGTCGCTGGTGTCGCCGATGTACATGCCTGGCCGCTTGCGCACGGCTTCCAGGCCTTCCAGGATGGTGATGCTGCCTTCGCCATAGGCGGCGCTGGCTTCGTGGCCGGTGCTGGCAGCAGCGCCTTCGGCGCCGGGTATGGCGCGCTGGGTGACACCGTTCGGGTCGGCGGGTTTCTGCGGGTCGGTCATGTCGGATGGCTTTCTTGTTGTGCTCGCGCTGACGGTCAGATGCGCATCGGCATGACGACGTACTTGAAGCCGGTCTGGTCGGGGATGCTGAACAAGGTGCTGGCGGTGCTGTCTTCCAGCTCCAGCTTCACCATGTCCTGGTTCATGTTGGCCAGCACGTCGATGAGGTAGGTGACGTTGAAGCCGATCTCGATGGCGTCGCCGCCGTAGTCGACTTCCAGTTCCTCCTTGGCTTCTTCCTGCTCGGCGTTGCTGCTGGCGATCCTGAGCAGGCCCGGTTCCAGGTTGACACGCACGCCCTTGAACTTCTCGCTGGTCAGGATGGCGGCGCGCTGCAGGGCGGCCAGCAGCGGGGCACGTCCCAGCACTACCGAGTTCTTGCGGTTCTTCGGGATGACGCGGTTGTAGTCGGGGAACTTGCCTTCCACGAGCTTGGTGACGAACTCCATGCCGCTGAAGGCGAACTTGGCCTGGTTGATGGCGAAGCGCATCTCGATGGCGGTTTCTTCGTCCTTCAGCAGGCGCTGCAGTTCCAGCACCGTCTTGCGCGGCAGGATGACTTCCTGCTTGCTGGGCACTTCGGTGTCCAGCGGGTGCTGGGCCAGGGCCAGTCGGCTGCCGTCGGTGGCCACCAGCGTGAGCGTCTTGCCTTCGGCGATGAAGAGGATGCCGTTCAGGTAGTAGCGGATGTCGTGCACCGCCATCGCGAAGTGCACCTGGTTGATGAGCAGCCGCAACGTCTTCTGCGGAATGCTGAAGGTGGGGCCGAAGTCGACGCTTTCGTTGACCAGCGGGAAGTCGTCGCTCGGCAGGGTCTGCAGCGTGAAGCGGCTCTTGCCACCTTGCAGCGTCAGCTTGTTCTGTGCCGAGCTCAGCGTGACCACCTGGTCCGCGGGCAGCGCACGCAGGATGTCGATCAGCTTGCGCGCGCCCACCGTGGTGTTGAAGCTGCCGGCGTCGCCGCCCAGCTCGGCCTGGGTTCGCACCTGGATCTCCAGGTCGCTGGTGGTGAACTCGATGGCGCCGCCGTTCTTGCGCATCAGCACGTTGGCCAGGATGGGCAGGGTATGACGGCGTTCCACGATGCCGGCCACCGCTTGCAAGGCTTCCAGCACCTGCGCCTGCGCAGCTTTGAGAACAATCATGTCTTCCTCTTATTTAGAAGGTGGTAGCCGTAGTAGAGCGCCACGTTTTCTGGGGACAAGTCTATTTTCGCCTGTTCCATCAATGGTTTAGGAAACCTGCAAGCCTGTGGGCGCAGGCCTGTTGCTGCTGCACGTGAAAATGAACAAGTCGGCCGGGCTGCTGCGGCCGGTGGACAAGCCAGGGCTTGTGCCAGTCTTGTCCACAGGCTTTGCCGGGGTGCACCAGGGCCTGTCTTCAGCCTTTCAGGGTCTGTTCCAGCACGTGCAGCTGTTGGTTCAACTCGGTGTTGGTGCGGCGTTCCTCGCCGATCTTGCGCACGGCATGAAGCACGGTGGTGTGGTCGCGGCCACCGAACAGTTCGCCGATTTCCGGCAGGCTTTTCTTGGTCATGTCCTTGGCCAGGTACATCGCGATCTGGCGCGGGCGGGCAATGCTGGCCGGGCGCTTCTTGCTGTACATGTCGGCGATCTTGATCTTGTAGAAGTCGGCCACGGTCTTCTGGATGTTCTCGACGCTGATCTGCCGGTTCTGGATGCTCAGCAGGTCTTTCAGCGCCTCGCGTGCCAGGGTGATGCTGATGTCCTTGTGGCTGAAGCGGCTGTAGGCCAGCACCTTGCGCAGCGCACCTTCGAGTTCACGCACGTTGGCACGCACGTTCTTGGCCACGAAGAAGGCCACGTCTTCCGGCATCTCGGTGGCCTCGGCCTTGGCCTTGGCGATCAGGATGGCCACGCGCATTTCCAGCTCGGGCGGCTCGATGGCCACCGTCAGCCCGGCGTCGAAGCGGCTCGTCAGGCGTTCGTCGATGTCCACCAGCCCCTTGGGGTAGGTGTCGCTGGTCATGATGATGTGGGCCCTCTTCGCCAACAGCGCTTCGAAGGCGTTGAAAAACTCTTCCTGGGTGCGGTCCTTGCCCGCGAAGAACTGCACGTCGTCGATCAACAGCAGGTCCAGGTTGTGGTACTTGGCCTTCAGCTCGTCAAAGGTCTTGCGCTGGTAGTTCTTCACCACGTCACTGATGAACTGCTCGGCGTGCAGGTAAAGCACGCGGGCCTGCGGGTTGTCCTTCAGCAAGGCGTTGCCGACCGCGTGCACGAGATGGGTCTTGCCCAGGCCGACGCCGCCGTAGATGAAGAGCGGGTTGTACATGACACCCGGTGCGCCCGCCACGTGCAAGGCAGCGGTTCGGGCCATCTGGTTGGCGCGGCCGGCGACCAGGTTGTCGAAGGTGAGTGCGGTGTTCAGCCGGTGGGTGGTGGCCGCCGGCGGCACAGGGCGGGCCGAGAGACCCGGTGTTCCGGCCATGCCAGTGCCGGCATTGCCGTGGCCTCCGGCCTGCACCGGCAAGCGCAGGGCGGCTGCGGCCTGCTGATCGACGCCATGCGGCCCAAGGCCGGATCTTCCAGTCCCGGTGGGCGCCTGAACCAGCGTGGCGCTTTCGAGGCGAGGCGCCAGGCTCAGTTCGAGCAGGACCGGGTGACCGGCCAGCTCCGACAGCACGCTTTCGATGCGGCTGGCGTATTGGGCGCGGATCCAGTCCAGCTTGAACCGGTTGGGCACGCGCACACACACCCGCTCGGGCAAGGCCGAGCCGTCGGCCGAAGTGGCCAGGGCTGTTTCGACGCTGGGTTCTGCGGAAAGGGGCCGGATCCAGGTGTTGAACTGGTGCTCCGGCAGTTCAGCGGCCAGGCGTTCGCAGCCTTGCCGCCACAGATCTAGGCTCATTGTGGACATCTTCTTTATGGAGCCGCCTTTGACCACGTCCCTCGTGGCCGGCGGACCATGGTTATCCACACATTCACGCCGGCCGTCAAGACTTGTTTTTCCGGCCCGCCGGCGGCGTGCTTTCGACGCCCCCTCGGAGCCCCGTTTGACCGGGGGGTGGATTCTTGCTGTAATCGAGGGTTTTCCGCCAAAGCAACCAATCCCATGAAGCGCACCTACCAGCCCTCGAAGATCCGTCGTGCCCGCACCCACGGGTTCCTCGTGCGCATGAAGACGCGTGGCGGCCGTGCCGTCATCAATGCCCGGCGTGCCAAGGGCCGCAAGCGCCTGGCTGTCTAAAGCAGCCCTGGCTGCGGCACGGGTCGCCAGCCCTGCGGGGCGCTCCGCGCCAGCCCATCATGATCAGTCGCCTCGTGCAGTCCGCCGACTTCGAACGTGTGCTTGCAGCACCGTCCCGGTCGCGGAGTGCTCACTTCGCCCTGCACCATTTGGCCCAGGGGCCTTTGCCTGCGCGCAAACCCGCCGCCAAAGCGGTCATCCAGGGCTTGGCCACAGAGTTATCCACAGGACCCGGCAACACCGGCCTCTCGGCTGTGGATGACTTGCCTGCAGGCCATTGGTTGGGCTGTGTCGTGCCCAAGCGGCACGCCAAACGCGCGGTGACGCGCAACCTACTGAAACGGCAGATTCGGCATGTGTTCGCCGCGCATGCGGCCGACCTGCCTCGCGGGCAATGGCTGGTGCGCTTGCGTTCGCCCTTCGCAGTGGCGCAGTTCGTCTCGGCTCGTTCGGAAGCGCTTGCCGACGCTGCCCGGCGCGAACTAGAACAGTTGCTGGAACGGGCACGCAGCGTTCCTGGAGAACCGGCCCTGCAATGAGTACGCACCGGCTGCTGAACGCCCCGCGCGACGCGTTGATGCTCGTGGTGCGCGGCTATCGACTGCTGCTCAAGCCCTGGCTGGGCAATGCCTGTCGCTTCGAGCCCACCTGCTCGGCCTACACCCTGCAGGCCCTGGAGCAGCACGGTGCCTGGCGCGGCGCGGCGCTCGGGGGTTGGCGGGTGATGCGCTGTCACCCCTGGTGCAACGGGGGGCATGACCCGGTGCCTGCACACTTCCTGGCGGGAACCGCTGCAAGCACGACCGATGTCGTGCCCCCTGGTTCGGACCGTTGCTCTTCTTCCCCGCCCGCCGATTCCCCTGCTTTCCCCCGGACCCCTTCATGACCGATATGCGCCGCACCCTGCTCTGGGTGGTTTTCACGATGTCCCTGGTGCTGCTGTGGGACGCCTGGCAGAAGCACACCGGCCAGCCCTCGATGTTCGGCGGCAGCAACCGGCCGGCGGCCAGCGCAGGCGCCGCCCCTGGTGCGGGTGGCACGGTGGCGCCCGGGGCTCTGCCCGCTCCAGCCGCGGCCACCGCCGTGCCGGGTGCGGCTGCCTTGCCCGGTGTACCGGCCGCACCGGCTTCGGCCCTGCCGCAGAGCGAACAGGTCGTGGTGACCACCGACGCCGTGAAGGCCACGTTCGACAGCCTGGGTGGCACCCTCGTTCGCCTCGAGCTGCTGGGCTACCAGGACCACAACCGCAAGGACAGCAACGTCGTGCTGCTGGAACAGTCGGGCAAACGCCTGTATGTCGCGCAGACCGGCCTGGTCACCTCGCAGGCCGGGGTGCAGCTGCCCAACCACCAGACCGTGATGACCGCAGTACCCGGCGAACGCACGCTGGCTGCCGGCGCCAACGAGATCAGTGTGCGTTTCGAGTCGCCAGCCTTCGACGGCCGCAAGCTCGCCAAGACCTACACCTTCAAGCGTGGCGAATTCACCGTCGCCGTGAAGCACGAATTCACCAACGAATCGGCGGCGCCGGTGACGCCGCAGCTGTATCTGCAACTGGCCCGCGACGGCACGCCGCCCGAAGGAGAGAGCGCCTTCTACTTCACCTTCACCGGCCCGGCCATGTTCACCGACGCCAGCAAGTTCAAGAAGATCGACTTCAAGGACATTGCCAAGGGCAGCGTCACCATGGACAAGACCGCCGACAACGGCTGGATCGGCATGGTGCAGCACTACTTCGCGTCGGCCTGGCTGCTCCAGGGCAACCAGCCGCGCGAGTTCCGCACCGCCTTCATCCCGGCAGCCGGAGCCCTGCCCGAGCACTACACCATCGCGATGGTGGTGCCTCTGGGCGAAGTGGCGCCGGGCGCCACCCAGGTGCACGAGTCGACGCTGTTCGCCGGCCCGCAGGAAGAAAACAAGCTGGCCGCACTGGCCCCGGGTCTGGACCTGGTGAAGGACTATGGCTGGCTCACCATCCTGTCCAAGCCGCTGTTCTGGCTGCTGACGCAACTGCACAACTACCTGGGCAACTGGGGCTGGGCCATCGTGGCCCTGGTGGTGGTGCTGAAGGCGGCGTTCTACTGGCTCAACGCCAGCGCCTACCGCAGCATGGGCAAGATGAAGGCGATCTCGCCGAAGATCATGGAGATGCGCGAACGGCTCAAGGACAAGCCGCAGCAGATGCAGCAGGAGATGATGAAGATCTACCGCGAGGAGAAGGTCAACCCGCTGGGGGGCTGCCTGCCCATCCTGGTGCAGATGCCTTTCTTCATCGCGCTGTACTGGGTGCTGCTGTCCAGCGTGGAAATGCGCAATGCACCGTGGATCCTGTGGATCACCGACCTGTCGGCCAAGGACCCCTGGTACATCCTGCCGGTGCTGATGACGCTGTCGTCGCTGCTGCAGGTGTGGCTGAACCCCACGCCGCCGGACCCGCTGCAGGCCCGGCTGATGTGGATCATGCCGCTGGCCTTCGGCTTCATGTTCTTCTTCTTCCCGGCCGGTCTGGTGCTGTACTGGCTGACGAATAACCTGCTGTCGATCGCGCAGCAGTGGTTCATCAACAAGCAACTGGGCGTGCTCGGCAAGTAGCGGCGCGGTTCGTCAGCTGCCGACGGTCATGGCCGGGCTCGACCTGATCGTCATTGCCGTCTACCTGGGCGCCAGCCTTGCGCTGGCGCTGTGGATGCGCGAACGGGCGCGCACCGCCGAGGACTACTTCCTGGGCGCGCGCAACCTGCCGGCCTGGGCGGTGATGCTGAGCATCGTCGCCACCGAAACCTCGGCCCTCACCGTGATCTCGGTGCCCGGCATCGCGGCGCGCGGCGACTACACCTTCCTGCAGCTGGCCTTCGGCTACCTGCTCGGCCGCATCGGCGTGGCGCTGTGGCTGCTGCCGGGCTACTTCGGTGGTGGCCAGCAGACGGCCTACCAGCGCCTGCAGGCACGCTTCGGCGCGCCGACGCGACAGATGCTGTCGGTCACCTTCCTCAGCACGCGCTTCCTCGCCGACGGCGTGCGCATCTATGCGGGCGCCATTCCGCTGGCGCTGCTGACGGGCTGGGACCTGGCCACGGCCATCGTGCTGATGAGCGTGGTCACGCTGGGCTACACCCTGGTCGGCGGCCTGCGCTCGGTGGTCTGGGCCGACGCCTTCCAGCTGCTCGTCTACGTGGCGGGTGGTGCCTTCGCGCTCACCGTGGCGGTGAAGATGGGGGGCGGCTGGGCCGATGTCTGGCAGCGGGCCGAAGCCGCCGACAAGCTGCGGCTTTTCGACTTCCAGCTGTCGCTGACGGCACCCTTCACGCTGCTGGCCGGGCTGGTGGGCGGGGCGCTGCTGTCGGCGGCCAGCCACGGCACCGACCACATCATCGTGCAGCGTCTGCTGGCCACGCGCGGCCTGCGTGCAGCGCAATGGGCGCTGGTGGGCTCGGGTGTGCTGGTCATCGTGCAGTTCGCGCTGTTCCTGGCCATCGGCACGGCGCTGTGGGCGGCGGGCCAGGCCCCGGCAGGGCAGGCCGGCGACACGCTGTTTCCGCAATTCATCGTGCAGCACCTGCCACCGGGCATGGCCGGCTTGCTGATGGCCGGCATCCTGGCCGCGGCGATGAGCACCATCAGCTCCTCGATCAGTGCGCTGGCCTCGTCGGCCACCAACGACCTGTACGCGCCTTGGGCTGGCAAGACGCCTGAACACGACGGGCCGCATCTGCTGCGCGCCGGCCATGCCTTCACGCTGCTGTGGGGCGTGCTGCTGACAGCGGCCGCGCTGGGCTTCCACGCGGTGGCCACGGGCCGCGACACGCCCGTGGTGGTGCTGGCCCTGTCGATCGCTTCGGTGACCTACGGCGCGCTGCTGGGCACCTATGTGCTGGCTGGCTGGAGCGGGCCAATGGGTGCACGGCTCGGCGGGCGTGACGTGATCGGTGCCGTCGCCTTCAGCCTGGTCGTGATGGCCTTCGTGGTGTTCGGCAGCAGCCTGGCCTTCCCGTGGTTCGTGCCGCTCGGAACCGCGCTGACGGTGGCGGTGGCGCTGGGCCTGGCGAAAATCCGAGGCGATGAAACCGCCGTGCCCGCACCATGAGCCTGCTGCGTGACCCCATCGTCGCCATCGCCAGCGCGCCGGGTCGCGGCGCGGTGGGCATCGTGCGCGCCTCCGGGGCCGACCTGTCGGCCCTGATTGCCGCGGTCTGCGGCCGGCCGCTGCAGCCGCGCGTGGCCACCTTGCTTCCCTTCATCGGCAGCGAAGGGCAGATGCTCGACCGAGGCCTGGCCATCCACTTTCCCGGGCCGCACTCCTACACCGGGGAAGACGTGCTCGAACTGCAGGCGCATGGGGGCCCGGTGCTGCTGCAGCTGCTGCTGGCGCGCTGCCTGCAGGCGCAGCCGGGCTTGCGGCTGGCTGCCCCTGGCGAGTTCACCGAACGCGCCTTCCTGAACGACAAGATCGACCTGGCCCAGGCCGAAGCGGTGGCCGACCTGATCGACGCCAGCACCGAAGCGGCCGCGCGATCGGCCGCGCGTTCGCTGTCGGGGGCGTTTTCGCAGCAGATCGACGCCCTCGCCGAACGCGTGGTGCGGCTGCGCATGCTGGTCGAAGCCACGCTCGATTTCCCGGAAGAGGAGATCGATTTCCTGGAGCAGGCGCGCGCCCGCGAGCAGCTGGACGGCATCGAGGCCAGCGTGGCCGAAGCCCTGGCCCGCACGCGCCAGGGTGCTCTGCTGCGCGAGGGCCTGCGCGTGGTGCTGGCCGGGCAGCCCAACGTGGGCAAGAGCTCGCTGCTGAACGCGCTGGCCGGCGCCGAGCTGGCCATCGTGACGCCGATCGCCGGCACCACGCGCGACCGGGTCACGGAGACCCTGCAGATCGAGGGCGTGCCCCTGCACATCGTCGACACCGCCGGGCTGCGCGACGACCTCACGGCCGCCGACGAGGTCGAGCGCATCGGCATCCAGCGCAGCTGGCAGTCGATCGAGGGCGCCGATGCGGTGGTCTTCCTGCACGACCTGGCGCGACGCGGCGAAGCGAGCTACGAGGCCTCGGACCTGGCCATCGCCGCGCGCCTGCCGGCCGGCGTGGCCGTGCTGGACGTCTACAACAAGGCCGACCTCGCCCCGCCCAGCGCCTTGCCGGCGGGCAGCCTGACGCTGTCGGCGCGCACGGGCCAGGGGCTGGACGAACTGCGCCAGCGGTTGCTCCAGCAGGCCGGCTGGCAGGCGTCGGCAGAAGGTCTGTTCACCGCACGTGCGCGCCACGTGCAGGCGTTGCAGCGCACGCTGGCGCATGTGCAGGCCGCGCAGGCCCATGCACAGCAGCGCGATGCCGCGCTCGACCTGCTGGCCGAGGAACTGCGGCTGGCGCATCGGGCCCTGGGCGAGATCACCGGGGCGTTCTCCACCGAAGACCTGCTGGGCGAGATCTTCAGCCGGTTCTGCATTGGCAAGTAGAAGACCCTCGACATGAGCCATCCCATCCAGATCCTGTCCGTCAACCGCGCCCTCGCCAGCGAGGTGCAGATCAACGGCCGGCGTGTGCTCAGCGCCATCGGCAAGCGCCCGGTGGCCGGCGCGGTGGCGGTGCGGCGCATGGGCCTCGAGGGCGACGAGCAGGCCAACCTCTCGGTGCACGGCGGCTTGAGCAAGGCCGTCTATGCCTACCCCAGCGAGCACTTCGCCTTCTGGCGCACGGTGCGCGCCCAGGCCCAGGTCGGGCTCTGGGACGACCCGGTTCCGCCCGGGCTGATGGGCGAGAACCTGACGCTGGCGGGCATCACCGAAGACCGGCTCTGGATCGGCGACCAGCTCTTCATCGGCGGCAGCGTCGACGCGCCGGGCTGCGTGCTGGCGGTGAGCGAGCCGCGCTTCCCGTGCTTCAAGTTCGACGCGGCGATGGGGTTCAAGCACGCGAGCAAGATGATGGTGCAGTCGGGCTATTGCGGCAGCTACCTGGGCGTGATCCTGCCGGGCGTGGTGTACGCCGGAGATGCCGTGGTGCTGCAGCCCGGCCCGCGCGAGGTCAACCTGCGCGACCTGTTCAAGAGCCGCGCGCCGCGCTGAGCGGCCGGCAAAGCCCGACCGTGGTGCCGGGCATGGCACCATCGCGCGATGCTCGCCTATCGTCACGCCTTTCACGCCGGCAACCATGCCGACGTCCTGAAGCACACCGCGCTCGTCGCCGTGCTGCGCTACATGAACCTGAAGGACAAGGGCTGGCGCCTGGTGGACACCCACGCCGGCGCCGGCGGCTATTCGCTGCAGGGCGAATACGCCGCCAAGCGCGCCGAGTTCGAGCAGGGCATCGGCCGCCTGTGGGACCGGCAGGACCTGCCCGCACCCGTGGCCGATCTGGTGGCGCTGGTGCGGGCCTTCAATGGCGGCAAGGCGCTGGCGCAATACCCGGGCTCGCCGGCCCTCACCCACATGCTGATGCGCCCGCAGGACCAGCTGCGCCTTCACGAGATGCACCCCACCGACCACAAGATCCTGGCCAGCTACCTGGGCGAACAGCCCGGCGTGGAAGTCGCCATGAGCGACGGCTTCGCGGCGCTCAAGGGCCACCTGCCGCCGACCACCCGCCGCGGTGTCGTGCTCATCGACCCCAGCTACGAGATCAAGACCGATTACGCCCGCACGCTGGCCGCGCTGCGCGAAGCGCTGGAGCGCTTTGCCGAGGGCGTGGTCATCGTCTGGTTGCCGCAGCTGCAGCTGCTCGAAGCGGCGCAGCTGCCGCAGCGGCTGAAGGCCAGCGCCGAAAAGCTGGGCAAGAAGGGCTGGCTGCATGCGCGGCTGACGGTGGCCCAGCCCGACGAGCGCGGCTTCGGCATGCTCGGCAGCAGCGTGTTCATCGCCAACCCGCCGCATACCCTGGTGGGCGAACTGCGGCCCGCAGTGTCCTGGATGGCCCAGGCCCTGGCGCAGTTCGACGGGGCCCACGGCATGGTGGAGGCGGCGTGATGTTCGGATTCCGCCGTTCGGCCGTGGTCCGCGTGGCGCCCTTCGTCGTGTTCATGGCCTTCGTGGCGCTGCGCGGCGCCGCGCCCACCGACGGCTCATGGGGTTTCGACGTGCGCTGGCTCTACGGCGCGCAGGTGCTGGCCACGGGGGCGCTGCTGGCCTGGTGGTGGCGCGAGTACGGCGAGCTGACGCGCCAGAACCTGCCCACCCTGCGCGAAACCGCCCTGGCCGTGGCGGTGGGCGTGGCGGTGTTCGTGCTGTGGGTGAACCTGGACGCAACCTGGATGACGATCACCGCCGGCGGCAGCGTCGAACCCTACGTGCCGCTGAACACCGTGGGCGACCTGCACTGGCCCCTCATCATGGCGCGCTGGGTCGGGGCGGCCCTGCTCGTGCCGGTGATGGAAGAACTGTTCTGGCGCAGCTTCCTGATGCGCTGGCTGCAGGCGCCGGCCTTCGAGGCCGTGCAGCCCATGCACGTGGGCCTGAAGGCGGTGGTGCTCAGCACCTTCGTCTTCGTGCTCGCGCACACCTTGTGGCTGGCGGCCATCGTTGCCGGCCTGGCCTACGCCTGGGTCTACATCCGCACCGGCAAGCTGTGGGTGGCGGTGCTGGCCCATGCCGTGACGAACGGCGTGCTGGGCATCTGGGTGGTGATGACGGGCAACTGGCAATTCTGGTGACGATGCGGTGACGTGGAAGGTTTCGCGATGAACTGGAAGTGCCTGCTGCCGGCCGTGCTGGCCGCGCTGCTTTGCGACCCGGCGCTTGCAGCGCGCCCCCTGAGCACCGGCGTGGCGAGCGTGAACGACCCCGGGGAATGTGAGCTCGGCCTGAGCCGCCTGGCCTGGCGTCTGGGCGGCGAGCGAGGCCGCGAAGCCGGTGGTGAACTGGAATGCGGCGTCGTCGACGGTCTGCAGCTGAGCCTGTCCTACGAACGCGGCCGCTTCGGGCCGGAACGTTCGCAGGAAGCCGAACTGGGCGCAAAGGGCTGGCTCTGGCGCGGCGCCGGTGCCGACGCGCCGCGCCTGGCGCTGGCGGCGGAAACCGGTGTGGGCAAGGAAGGCGGCAGCGGCTGGGAACGGTCTGCCAGCGAAGTCAAGCTGCTCGGCTTGCTGCCCTTGCCCGCGGTGCTGCTGCATGCCAACCTGGGACATGGCCGCGCGCGCAGGGGCGCCAAGTCGGCCACGACCTGGGCGCTGGCCGCTGAAGCGCGGCCGGTGCAGGCGACGGGCCTGGGCTGGGCGCCGCTGGCCGAGTGGTTCGGCAACGACCGCGGCGAGCGCTTCGTCCGCTGGGGCCTGCGTGCCACGGTGCTGCCTGGGCGGCTGCACCTGGACCTGTCGCAACTGCGTGGCCAGGGCGACGAGCGACTGCGCGGCTGGGAGCTGGGCGCGCGGGCAGAGTTCTAGGCCGCGCCGCCGGCGGCCCTCAGGCTTCTGGCGCTTCTGGCGCTTCTGGCGTTTCTGACACTCCGGGCAGTTCCGGCACTTCGGGCAGCTCCAGCCGGTAGCCCAGCCCGCGCACGGTGTGGATCAGCGCCGGCGCACCCTCGATGTCGATCTTCGTGCGCAGGCGCTTGATGTAGACGTCGACGATGTTGGTCAGCGGGTCTTCGCTGGCGCCCCAGACGTTGGCGAGGATGCGTTCGCGGCTGAACAGCCGGCCTGGCGTGGCCATCAGCAGTTCGAGCAGCGCCAGTTCCTTGGCCGTCAGCGCCAGGGTGCGTTCGCCACGCCGGGCCTGCATGCGTACGAGGTCGAGCAGCAGGTCGCCCACCTGCAGCCGCGCATTGCGGGCCTGCGGCTCGCGTCCGCGCCGGGCCAGGGCTTCCAGCCGCGCCAGCAGTTCCTCGAACTCGAAGGGCTTGCACAGGTAGTCGTCGGCGCCCAGGCGCAGGCCGGCGACGCGGTCTTCCAGGGCGGCCTGGGCGGTGAGCATCAGGATGGGCAAGGGCACGCGCGCGGCGCGCAGCGTCTGGCAGATCTCCAGGCCGCTCAGGCCGGGCAGCATGAGGTCGAGCACGACCAGGGTCGGCTCGTCGCCGTCGACCGCGGCGCGGGCGGCGTCCTGGGCCATGGCCAGGCCGGAGGGGCCGTCGGCGGCATGCTGCACGCGGTGGCCTTCGGCACGCAGCCCGCGCAGCAGGAAACTGGCGATGCGTTCGTCGTCCTCGACGATCAGGATGTTCACGCCGCCCCCGCAATGAGGCTGGCCGCAGGCGCCGCCGGCAGCACCAGCCGCGCCAGCGTGCCCTGGCCGGGGGGGCTGTGCAGGTCGATGCGGCCGCCGTGGGCCTGGGCCAGGGCACGCGCGATGGGCAGGCCCAGGCCGCTGCCGTCGGGCCGGTGCCGCCTGGCCGTGCTGCCGCGGAAATGGCGCTCGAAGACCTGGGGCAGTTCGTGCGGCGTGATGCCAATGCCCTGGTCCTGCACGTCGACGCACCAGTCGCCGCTGTCGGCCTGCAGCCGCGCGCTGACGACGGCGCCGGGCGGGCTGTAGCGGATGGCGTTGTCCAGCAGCGCAAGCAGCAGCTGGCGCAGCCGCTGCGCGTCGCCGAGCACCACGCTGTGCCCGCGCAGCGGGTCTTCGGCCTGCAAGGCCACGCCCCGCGCCTGGGCGAGCGCCTGCGCCTGCGCCACGGCCTCGGCAAAGGGCTGGGCCAGGTCGAGCGGGCGCCGCACCAGCGAAAGCGCGTCGATGTCGCTGCGCGCCATGGCCAGCAGGTCGTCGATGACGCCGCCGAGCTGGCGCGAGGTGTCGACGATGCGCGACAGCGCGGCCCGGTAGTCCTCGGCCGGGCGATCGGCGCCGCGCAGGGTGACCTCGGCCTCGCCGCGGATGGCGGTGGTGGGGGTACGCAGTTCGTGGCTGATGTCGGCGAAGAGCTGGCGGCGGCGCGCCTCGGCATGCTGCAGTGCCTGCAGGGCCTGGGTGAGTTCGGCGGTGCGTTCGTCGACCTGGGTTTCCAGGTGCTGGCGCAGCCGGGCTTCGCCCTGGCGGTGCTGCTCGAGTTCGGCGGCCATGACGTTCATGCTGCGGGCCACGGCTGTGAATTCGGTGGCGCCCTGTTCAGGAATGCGGTGTTGCAGCAGGCCTTGCTGAAGGGCCAGCGCGCCCTGGCTCAGCTGGTCCAGCGGACGCCGCAGCGCACGCGCGAAGTACAGGGCCGCGGCCAGCGCAGCCAGCGCCAGCGTGGCCGCGGTGCCCATCCAGAGTGCGCGCATGCGCGCCAGCGCGGCGTCGGCCGCGGCGCGTTCACGCGTCACGGCCGCAGCCTCGCGGCGGCTGCTCTCGGCCAGCAGTGCGCGCAGGTCGCGGCCCTGGGCACGGTCGAACACCGCCGACAGCGCCAGCCAGGCCTGGCCGGCATCGGCACCGGCCTGCAGGGGCTGCACGTTGTCGACCGTGGCCTCCAGGGCAAGCAGGCTCTGGTCCAGCACGGCCAGCGCGTCCTGGCGCTGCAGGTGCTCTTCGCGCGAGGCCGGGCTGTCGTCCAGGCGCAGCAGGTCGCCCGAGATCAACTGCAGCTGCAGCACCTGCTGGCGCATCTGCGCCTGCAGCTGTTCACGCAGCGCCGGGCTGGCGTCGGCGCCCTGCTGATGCTGCGCGACCCAGGTGCGCAGCCGCTGCTTGGTGGCCGACAGCTCGACGAAGCCGAGCTGGATGTCGCTGGCCAGCCGGCCGCGCTGTATCTGGTCCTGGGCGACGCCCACGGCGGCGGCGGCGGCCAGGCCCTGCAGCACGGCGGCAGCGGCCAGCAGCGACAAGGCCAGCATGAGACGGCGTCGAAACATTCCTGAATTGTGCGAGCCCCGGCCCGGCGCGGCAGCGCATTCATCTGTTGTTCATCTGCTGCTCAGTGTCCGCTCATCGGCGCTTCAGCGCCGGTTCAAGCGCCGGACTTTCAATACATCTCACCGCTTTGTTCCACCCATCCGTTCCATCCCAGTGCAAGGAAGACCCATGAAGAAGCTGAGCCTGCTGACCGCCATCGCCGCGGCCGCATTCACCGTGACCCTGCCGGCGGCCGCCAAGGGCGTCGTCGTCAACCAGGCCGTGACCGAGGCCGAAGTGCTGGCCATGCAGCAGACCTGGTGCAAGGCGCTGGTGGACATCAGCCAGACCCACAGGCGCGACGGCCAGCCCGCCGCCAAGGCCCTGGCCGAGCGCGTCATCGACGCGGCCTACGGCTACCAGATGGGCGCCGTGTTGTTCAAGCCCACGCTGACCACCAACCCGCAGACCTTCCGCATCACGCGCGCCGGTGCGCTGGCCTACTTCGTCGGTGGCGACACGGCATTTCCGAAAGACACCGGCTTCGCCCTGAAAGGCTGGCAGAAGTGCGAGGTGGACAACGCCGCGGTCTTCATCGCCGGCGACAGCGCCACCACCATGGGCAAGGTGCGCATCACCGGCCCGGACGGCAACATCACCACCGTCGACAAGACCTGGAAGTTCGTCAAGGACGACGCCGGCAAGCTGCGCATCGTGGTGCACCACTCCTCGCTGGAATACGCCGGCGGCTGAATTCCAGTCGGGAACACGCCGAAACGAGCACTGGGCCGCAGCGCCCATGCCTAGCGCGCCCGGCGCCTTAAAGATCGGGGCTGGACCGGCCGACAAAATGGGGATCTCATGTCCTGATGCAGGATCTCCCCCATGTCATTGCCCCGCGTCATCGCCGCCGCCCTGGTGGCGGCCTGCCTGCAGCCGGCCTGGGCTGCCCGCCCTCTGGCCACCGACGACACCGGGGTCATCTCGGCCGGGGACTGTGAAGTCGAGGCCAGCCGCACCCGCACACGCGTGGGCGCCGACCGCGTCGGCGAGACCGGCGCGGCCCTGGCCTGCGGCCTGGGCATCGGTGCCCAGCTGGGCCTGGCCCACGCCCAGGCGCGCGGACCGGAAGGCCGGTCGCGCGGTCTGGCCCTGGCGGGCAAGGCCGGCCTGTGGGCGGGTGCCGGAGACGACGCGTCTTCGCTGGCGGTTTCGGCCGCCGTGGGCTGGGGTCGGGGTCCGGGGCAGGGCTATCAACGCGAGTCCAGCGAAGTGCGCCTGCTGGCCACCTGGCCGCTCAGGCACGCCTTCATCCATGTCAACCTGGGCCATGCGCGCAGCCACAACGGCGGCGCGAACGCCACCACCTGGGGCCTGGCGCTGGAGCATCGGCCCGCCCTGCTGGCCGGCCTGGGATGGGCGCCGCTGGCCGAGATCTACGGCGACGACCGCGGCGACCGCTGGCTCAACGTCGGCTTGCGCGCCAGCGTCTGGCGCGACCGCCTCTTCCTCGACCTGGCCCACGCGCGCCAGCAGGTGCTGGACAAGGCCCGGGTCTGGAACGCCGGCCTGCGCATTGCGTTCTGACGCGGTGGCCCGCCAGTCGTCGCAGCGCTAGACGCCGCGCGCTCGTTCCGACTTGAACTGTTGGCGGAAGGCCTCGAAGCGGCCCTGGTCCAGGGCGTCCCGCACCTCGCGCATCAGGTTCACGTAGTAGTGCAGGTTGTGGATGCTGGCCAGCATCGGCGCCAGCATCTCGCCGCAGCGTTCCAGATGGTGGAGGTAGGCGCGTGAAAAGCCGCCGGCGCAGGCGTGGCAGCGGCACGTCATGTCGATGGGCTGCTCATCGTCCTTGTGGCGGGCGTTGCGGATCTTCAGGTCGCCGAAGCGGGTGAAGAGGTGGCCGTTGCGGGCGTTGCGCGTGGGCATCACGCAGTCGAACATGTCGACGCCGCAAGCCACGCCCTCGACCAGGTCTTCGGGCGTGCCCACGCCCATCAGGTAGCGCGGCTTGTGCGCCGGCAGGCGGTGCGGGGTGTGGGCCATGATGGCCAGCATCTCGTCTTTCGGTTCACCCACGCTCACGCCGCCGATGGCGTAGCCGGGCAGGTCGAGCTCCACCAGCTGCTGCAGGGATTCCTCGCGCAGGCCGGTGTACATCCCGCCCTGGACGATGCCGAACAGCGCGTTCGGGTTGGCCAGGCGCTGGAACTCGTCGCGGCTGCGGGCGGCCCAGCGCAGGCTGAGTTCCATCGACGTGCGCGCCTGCGCCTCGGTCGTGAGCGTGCCGCCGGTCTGGTAGGGCGTGCATTCGTCGAACTGCATCACGATGTCGGAATTCAGCACGGTCTGGATCTGCATGCTGACTTCGGGCGTGAGGAACAGCTTGTCGCCGTTGACGGGGCTGGCGAAATACACGCCCTGTTCAGTGATCTTGCGGCCCTTGCCGTCGGCGCCGCCCAGGCTCCAGACCTGGAAGCCGCCGCTGTCGGTGAGGATGGGCGCGCCCCATTGCTCGAAGCGGTGCAGGCCGCCGAACTTCTTCACCACGTCCAGCCCGGGGCGCATCCACAGGTGGAAGGTGTTGCCCAGGATGATCTGCGCGCCCATCTCGCGCAGGCTTTGCGGCAGCACGCCCTTGACGGTGCCGTAGGTGCCCACGGGCATGAAGACGGGGGTCTCGACGCCGCCGTGGTTCAGTGTGAGGGTGCCGCGGCGGGCGTGGCCTTCGGTGGTGTGCAGTTCGAACTTCAGCATGCGCCGATTGTCGGCGGCGGCGCGGAAGATTCCCTGGCGGGGCGGCGTTCGAGCAGCATCGCGTCGCCGTAGCTGAAGAAGCGGTAGCGCGATTCCACCGCGTGCCGGTACAGCGCCATCACGTGGGCATGGCCGCTGAAGGCGCTGACCAGCATCATCAGCGTGCTCTTGGGCAGGTGGAAGTTGGTGAGCAGCAGATCGACGACGCGGAAGTCGAAGCCCGGGGTGATGAAGATGTCGGTGTCGCCGGTGTGCGGCGCCAGCGCCTGGCCGGTGCGTGCGGCCTCGCGCGCTGCCGACTCGAGCGCACGCAGCGTCGTCGTGCCCACCGCCAGCACCCGACCGCCGGCGGCGCGCGTGGCGGCGATGGCGGCCACGGTGTCGGCGCCGAGCTCGAACCACTCGCTGTGCATGCGATGTTCGGCAATGTTGTCCACGCGCACCGGCTGGAAGGTGCCGGCGCCGACATGCAGCGTGACGGCGGCGGTGGCGACGCCGCGCGCCGCCAGCGCGGCGAGCACGGGTGCGTCGAAGTGCAGCGCTGCCGTCGGCGCGGCCACCGCGCCGGGGCGGCGGGCGAACACCGTTTGGTAGCGCGCTTCGTCGTCGGCCGTGTCGTCGTGGGTGATGTAGGGCGGCAGCGGCACATGGCCGTGCCGCGCCAGCAGTTCCAGCGGGTCGGCCGGAAAGCGCAGGTGGAACAGGGCGTCCTCGGGGCCGGTGCGGCCCAGCACTTCGGCGTCGAAAGCGTCGGCGAAGCGCACCACCGTGCCGGGCCGGGGCGACTTGCTGGCACGCAGATGGGCCCAGACCTCGTGCCCGGGCAGCACCCGCTCGACCAGGGCTTCGACCGAGCCGCCGGTGGGTTTTTCACCGAGCAGCCTGGCCTTGATGACGCGGGTGTCGTTGAACACCAGCAGGTCGCCGGCACGCAGCAGGCAGGGCAGGTCGCGAAATGGGCGGTCGACCGGTGTCGCGCCCGTGCCGTCCAGCAGCCGCGACGCGCTGCGCTCGGCGGCCGGATGCTGGGCGATCAGCTCGGGGGGCAGGGCGAAGTCGAAGTCGGCCAGGGTGTGGGCGTGGGCTTGCTGCATGGGAACGTCTGAGCCAGGGGCCCCAAAATTGTTCCATGCCCACCAATTCCCCGCAGACCGTGTCCGCGCCGCCCGTGTCGTCGCCGCCAGGCTCCGCGCCGCCGGCCCTGTCGGCGCCGCAGCGTGCCTTGCGCAAGCTCGGGCTGCTGCGCGACATCGACCTGGCGCTGCACCTGCCGCTGCGCTACGAGGACGAGACCCGCATCGCGCCGATTGCCGGCCTGCGCGACGGCAGCGTCGCCCAGGTGCAGGGCACGGTGCGCGAATCGCGGGTGGAAACGCGCAGCCGGCGCCAGCTGCTGGTGGTGCTGGACGACGGCAGCGGCGGCGAGCTGACGCTGCGGCTGCTGCACTTCTACCCCTCGAACCAGAAGACGCTGGCGGTGGGCGCCACCGTGCGCGCCCGCGGCGAAGTGCGCGTGGGATTCTTCGGGCGCGAGATGGTGCATCCGGTGTTCAAGGCGGTGGCGCCCGATGCCCCGCTGCCGCAAGCGCTGACCCCTGTCTACCCGGCCAGCGCCCAGCTGCCGCAGGCCTACCTGCGCAAGGCCGTGGCCTCGGGGCTGGCGCGTGCCCATCTCGGCGAGCTGTTGCCCGAAGGCAGCGTGCCGCCCGGGCTTCCGCCTTTGCGCGACGCCCTGCTGGCCCTGCACCAGCCCGCCGCCGGCACGCCGCTGGAGACATTGGAGGATCACAGCCACCCGGCCTGGCAAAGGCTGAAGTTCGACGAGCTGCTGGCCCAGCAGCTGTCGCAGGCCCAGGCCCAGGCGGCACGGGCGCTATTGCGCGCCCCGGCGATGGCGCCGCGCCAGGCCGGGCTGCGCGAGCAGTTCCACGCGGCCCTGCCCTTCCTGCTGACCGCCGCCCAGCAACGCGTGGTGGCCGAGATCGACGCCGACCTCTCGCGCCCGCGGCCGATGCACCGGTTGCTGCAGGGCGACGTGGGGTCGGGCAAGACCGTGGTGGCGGCGCTGGCGGCCACCACCGCCATGGACGCCGGCTGGCAATGCGCGCTGATGGCGCCCACGGAAATCCTGGCCGAACAGCACTTCCGCAAGCTCGTGGGCTGGCTCGAACCGCTGGGCGTGGGCATTGCCTGGCTGACGGGCAGCCGCAAGGGCAAGGCGCGCCAGGCCATGGTCGAACGGGTCGCGTCAGGCCAGGCGCAGCTGGTGGTGGGCACCCACGCCGTGATCCAGGACGACGTGGCCTTTGCCCGGCTCGGGCTGGCCATCGTCGACGAGCAGCACCGTTTCGGCGTGGCGCAGCGGCTGGCCCTGCGCGCCAAGCTCGACGAGCAGCGGCTGGAACCGCATCTGCTGATGATGAGCGCCACGCCCATCCCGCGCACGCTGGCCATGAGCTACTACGCCGACCTGGACGTCAGCACCATCGACGAGCTCCCGCCCGGGCGCACGCCCATCGTCACCAAGCTGTTTGCCGACGGCCGCCGCGGCGACGTGGTGGCGCGCATCCGCCAGGAAGTGACGGCGCCGGTGGAGCCGCGGCGCCAGGTCTACTGGGTGTGCCCGCTGGTGGAAGAAAGCGAACACCTGGACCTGCAGAACGCCACCGCCACCCACGCCGAACTCGCCGCCGCGCTGGGCCCGGGCGTGCAGGTGGGCCTGCTGCACGGCCGCATGAAGGCGGCCGAGAAGGCCACGGTGATGGCGCAGTTCAGCGCCGGCGAACTGCAGGTGCTGGTGGCGACCACGGTCATCGAGGTCGGGGTGGATGTGCCCAATGCCAGTCTCATGGTCATCGAACACGCCGAACGCTTCGGGCTGGCCCAGCTCCACCAGCTGCGCGGGCGAGTGGGCCGTGGTGCGGCGGCCAGCGCCTGCGTGCTGCTGTACACGACGCCGCTGTCGGCCACTGGCAAGGCCAGGCTGAAGGCCATGGCCGAGACGAACGACGGCTTCGAGATCGCCCGGCGCGACCTGGACATCCGCGGCCCGGGGGAGTTCATGGGCGCACGCCAGAGCGGCGACGCCCTGCTGCGGTTTGCCGACCTGGCCGAGGACAGTGCCCTGCTGCAGCAGGCCCGCGCCATGGCGCCGCGGCTGCTGCGCGATCACCCGCAGGCTGCGGCGCAGCACGTGGCGCGCTGGCTGGGCAGCAGCAGCGATTATCTGAAGGCCTGAGCGCGGCCCTGGATTCCGCACAATGCAGCCATGACGCTGACCGAACTCAAGTACATCGTGGCGGTGGCGCGCGAGCGCCACTTCGGGCGTGCCGCCGAAGCCTGCTTCGTGAGCCAGCCCACGTTGAGCGTGGCCATCAAGAAGCTGGAGGAGGAGCTCGACGTCAAGCTCTTCGAGCGCGGGGCCAGCGAGGTGAGCGTCACCCCGCTGGGCGAGGAGATCGTGCGCCAGGCCCAGCAGGTGATCGAACAAGCCGCGGCGATCAAGGACATCGCCAAGCGCGGCAAGGACCCGGTGTCGGGCCCGCTGCGGCTGGGCATCATCTACACGATCGGACCCTATCTGCTGCCCGACCTGGTGCGCCAGGCCATCGCGCGCGTGCCGCAGATGCCGCTGATGCTGCAGGAGAACTTCACCGCCAAGCTGCTGGAGATGCTGCGCAACGGCGAGCTCGACGCGGCCATCATGGCCGAGCCGTTTCCTGAAACCGGCCTGGCCGTGGCGGCCCTCTACGACGAACCCTTCCAGGCCGCCGTGCCCACCAGCCACCCCTTTGCCCAGCGCGACAAGATCAGCGCCGAGGAGCTGAGGAACGAGACCATGCTGCTGCTCGGCACCGGCCATTGTTTTCGCGACCATGTGCTCGAGGTCTGCCCGGAGTACGCGCGCTTTGCCAACCCCAACCCGACCGATCGCGAGGGCATCCGCAAGAGCTTCGAGGGCAGCAGCCTGGAGACCATCAAGTACATGGTGGCCTCGGGCATGGGCGTGACCGTGGTGCCGCAGCTGAGCGTGCCCGCCGAACCGCAGACGCACGTGGCCTACGTGCCTTTCAAGGACCCGGTGCCGATGCGGCGGGTGGTGCTGGCCTGGCGGCGCACCTTCCCGCGCTACGAAGCCATTGCCGCCCTGCGCAACTGCATCTATGCCTGCCCCCTGCCGGGCGTGAAGCGCCTGACCGACTGAGTGCGCGCAACGCCCCGGCCCGCGGTCCGATAGAGTGAAGGATTATCGAATCGGCACTCAGGAGCGAACCATGGCCAAAGCCCCCAAGACCCTCAAGACCCCCGGCGGCAGCCCGGGCGTGAACATCGGCATCAGCGACAAGGACCGGGCGGCCATTGCCGGCGGCCTGAGCCACCTGCTGGCCGACACTTACACCCTGTATCTCACGACCCACAATTTCCACTGGAACGTGACCGGGCCGATGTTCAATACGCTGCACGCGATGTTCATGACCCAGTACACCGAACTCTGGAATGCCGTGGACCCGGTGGCCGAGCGCATCCGCAGCCTGGGGCATCCTGCACCGGGCAGTTATGCCGCCTACAGCAAGCTGGCCTCGATCCAGGACGCCCCGGCCACACCGCCGCAGGCGCTGGAGATGGTGCGCATCCTGAAGGAAGGCCATGAAGCCGTGGCCCGCACCGCCCGCAGCGTGTTCCCCCTGGCCGACAAGGCCGGCGACGAGCCCACTGCCGACCTGTTGACGCAGCGGCTGACGGTGCACGAACAGACCGCCTGGATGTTGCGTTCGCTGCTCGAGGACTGACCGGCGGAGCCGGGTTCACCTTGCTTTAGGGGCCCGCTGCACTGGACTGGCCCGGCGTTCGGGGCGAAGATGCCGGGCTTCGACCTTGAACCGCTGCAGCCTGCCATGGAAAACCTCATGTCCCAGAACCGCCTCGTGCTGCTGCGCAGCCTGAAAATTGTTGCAGCAGCAGCTGCGATGCTGGCGATCTCGTCCTGCGGGGGTGGGGCGGGGGACGCGGCCGAGACCGGCGCCACCCAGTTCGCCACCCAGATGCGGGCGCTGGAGGTGCGCCCGTCTGCCCAGCCGGCGACACTGACCACCTTCGCCGACGTCACCGCCGACATGGTGCTCGACTGGGCCCAGTTCAAGTTCCCGGAACTGTTTCCCAAAGCGGGGGTGGTACGCATTCCGTCCGTGGTCGTCGACGGCGTGACCTACAACGCGCGGGTCTACAGCGGCCCCTGGGGCGTGCGCTACCTGGGCATCACGCCCGACGGCCGGGTGTTCGGCCTGGGCGACTTCACCAACAACGCGCTGCAGCAGTTCGAGACCATCGCCGTCTGGTCGGCGCAGGTGCTGGCCGACCAGTGCAGCGTCAACCCTGGCAGCTGCGGCGGCACCAACCAGCCTGCGGGCCCGTTCAACGGTTGTTCGCTGCCGGCCAGCCAGGTCCTGGTGACCGGCAACCGGCTTATCGCCACCTACGCCCAGAGCGGCAGCACCACCGGTCAGTACAGGATCGATGCGCTGGTGCAGGGCCCGGGCAGCTTCGAGGGCCAGTCGGCCATCCGCACGCTGACCAAGATCGAGTTTCTGAACTCGGCCGCGGGGACGAGCGGCCTGGGCTCGAGCGAAACCACGCTCTACGAGCAGGACGCCGGCGGCGGCTTCACGCGGCTGCTGGGTTTCGAGGGCACCACGAGCGTCGGGGGGGGTGTCACGCTGCCCGGCATCGGCGGTGGTTCCATCGTCAACCGCACGGTCTACAGCCCGGCCAGCGTGAACGTCGAGCTCTCGATCCAGCCGGGGCAGTCGATCACCAAGGCCGAGACCTCCACCAGCAGCTCCGTCGTGGGCGGCATCGTGATGCCGGGCATTCCCACCACGACCAGCGAGGTCCACACCTTCGAAAGACGCGAGAGCATCGCTGTCCGTGGCCGCAGCTACAACACCTGCCGCTACACCCTGACCGACCCGGCCAGCGTGGGCACCATCACCACCAACTGGGTCATCGACGGCCTGGGCATCACGGTGCGCACCGAGGTCGTGAGCACGGTGCTGGGGCAGACCCGCACCGAAGTCACCGAACTGGTGTCGGGCAGCTTCAACGGCGCGCCGCTCTGATCCATTGACCCGTGGCGCGGCGCCTTGGGGATGCGCCACCCGATAATCGGGGGTTTCCCTCGCGCCCACCCACTCATGTCCGCCGCCGCCCCAGAACGCATCACCACCGAGGTGGCGCGCCGCCGCACCTTCGCCATCATCAGCCACCCCGACGCCGGCAAGACCACGCTGACGGAGAAGCTGCTGTTGTTCAGCGGCGCCATCCAGATCGCCGGCAGCGTGAAGGCGCGCAAGGCGACGCGGCATGCCACGTCGGACTGGATGGAAATCGAGAAGCAGCGCGGCATTTCGGTCGCGTCCAGCGTGATGCAGATGGAATACCGCGACTGCGTCATCAACCTGCTCGACACGCCCGGCCACCAGGACTTCAGCGAAGACACCTACCGCGTGCTGACGGCGGTGGACGCGGCCTTGATGGTCATCGACGCGGCCAACGGCGTGGAGCCACAGACCCGCCGCCTGCTGCAGGTGTGCCGCGCCCGGAACACCCCCATCCTCACCTTCGTCAACAAGATGGACCGCGAGGTCAAGGACCCGCTGGCGCTGATGGAGGAGATCGAGCGCGAGCTGGGCATGGAGGTGGTGCCCTTCACCTGGCCGGTGGGCATGGGCAAGGCCTTCCACGGAGTGATGGACCTGCGCGAGGAACAGATGCGCGTGTTCAGCCCGGGCGAGGACCGCAAGGGTGCAGATGACGAGATCCTGTCGGGCCTGAACAACCCGGCCTATGCCGAACGTTTCGGCATGCAGTACACCCAGGCCGAAGGCGAGATCGAGCTGCTGACGGAAGCCGCGCCGCCCTTCGACCAGGCCGCCTTCCTGGCCGGCCGGCAGACGCCGATGTTCTTCGGCAGCGCCGTGAACAATTTCGGCGTGCGCGAGGTGCTGGACGCGCTGGTGGACCTGGCGCCGCCGCCCGGCGACCGCAGCGCCATCCAGCGCGTGGTGCACCCTGAAGAAGGCAAGTTCAGCGGCGTGGTGTTCAAGATCCAGGCCAACATGGACCCGGCGCACCGCGACCGCATCGCCTTCCTGCGCGTGGCCAGCGGCCGTTTCGAGCGCGGCATGCGGTTGAAGGTGTCGCGCAGCGGCAAGGAGCTGCGGCCGAACACGGTCGTCACCTTCATGAGCCAGCGCCGCGAACTGCTGGAGGAAGCCTTTGCCGGCGACATCATCGGCATCCCGAACCACGGCGTGCTGCAGCTCGGCGACACGCTCAGCGAAGGCGAGAGCCTGCAGTTCACCGGCCTGCCCTTCTTCGCGCCCGAGATGTTTCGCAGCGTGGAGGTGGCCGACCCGCTGCGCACCAAGCAGCTGCGCGCCGGCCTCACCCAGCTGGGCGAGGAAGGCGCGATCCAGGTCTTCCGGCCGGTGGCCGGCAGCGTGCTGCTGCTGGGCGCGGTGGGGCAGCTGCAGTTCGAGGTGGTGGCCCACCGGCTGGAGCACGAATACGGCTGCAAGGCGCGCATCATGCCGGCGCGCTACAACGTCGCGCGCTGGGTGACGGCCGACACCGGCGACGGGGCCGCGGCCGACGAGCGCGAGCTCAAGCGCTTCATCGACGGCAACAGCCACCGCGTGGCCATGGACGCGGTCGACGCGCCATGTGTGCTGCTGGAATATGCCGGTGAGCTGCGGGCCATGCAGGACAACTGGCCGAAGATCCGCTTCCACGCACTGCGCGAGCACGCGGGACTGGTGTTCCAGAAGCAGCTGGACGGCTGACCGATTCTCAGCGCCTGGAGCTGCAGCCGCTTCGAATGGCCCGGCGGCGCCGGGCTCGGCCGGATCGTCACCGGGCCTGGCCCGGGCTTTCCCCATCCGTCGCGTCCTGGGCCCCGCCCGGTGCATCGGTCGCGTCACCTGCCAGCGGCTGGCGCCCGTAGCGACTGGCGCGTTCCAGGTCGGCCAGCCAGTCGCCATACGCAGCCTCCCGTTCTTCGGGCGCCATGCGCAGCAGCGCCGAAGGGTGCAGCGTCACCAGCACCGGGAGGCCGTCGCTGCGGTGCACCCACTGCCCGCGCTCACGCATCACCGCCACCGGCCGGCCCAGCAGCTGCCGCGCCGCCGTCGCGCCGAGCGCGACGATGGCCTGCGGCGCCACGGCCTCGATCTCGCGTTCCAGCCAGGGCAGGCAGGCGTCGGCCTCGCGCTGCGCCGGGGTCTTGTGGATGCGGCGCTTGCCCCGCGGCGTGATCTGCGGTTCGTACTTGAAGTGCTTCACGGCGTTGGTGATGTACAGCCCGGCGCGCGGCCAGCCCAGCTGCGCCATGGCCCGCACGAGCAGCTGCCCCGCCGGGCCGACGAAAGGGCGGCCCTGCAGGTCTTCCTGGTCGCCGGGCTGTTCGCCGACCAGCATCAGCGCGGCGCCTGGCGGGCCTTCGCCGAACACGGTCTGCGTGGCCAGGGCGCCCAGCGGGCAGGCGCGGCATGCGGCCGCAGCGCTGCGATGGGCCGCCAGGGTGTGCGCAGCATCCGGGGCGGCGGCTTGCATCGCCGGCTGGGGTGGCAGCTTCGGGCCCGCGCTGGCCAGGCGGCGCAACGGTTGCGTGGGGGCCTGTTCGACCATGCGCAGGCTGCGCTCCTGTGCATGCGCGGCCAGGCCGCTGATGAGCGTGGCTTCGGGCAGCAGGGTCCAGTAGCGACGCGGCATTTCCTTCTCCATGGCCTTCAGCTTCAGCCTTGCGGGGTTGAAGATGCTGGCGTAGTAGGTCAGCCACAGGGCTTCGCCGGCGTCGGCCGGCGGCGCACTCTGGCGGCCGACACCGGCCGCCAGCCGCAGCGTGTGGCCGTCCCAGTGCACGCTGCGTTCGGGGGTGAGGATGGCAAACCGCATGCCGGCAAAGCGCCGCATGAAGAATGGCGCGACCGCCTCGACCACGTGGTGGGCCGGGTCGAACCAGGCCACGTGCAGCGGCCCGGGCGGGGCGGGCGACGGGCCTGCGGCGTCGTCCACCTCCCGGAAACGCACGAAGGCCTTCATCTTGTGGCGCTCGCGGCGCACGGTCTGCGCCATGCGGCGGGCCTCGGCCATTTCCGGGTCGAGCGCGTCGTCGCGCAGACCGGGTTCGCGCTGCAGCCGCCACAGCAGGCGATAGAGGCGGTGGAAGCGGGTGGTGTCGGCGTGCTGCACGAGGTCGGCGCAGAGCGTCATGAATTCAGCGGGCACGCGCAGGGATGGGCCGGCGGCCGGTGCAGGTGTGACGCTGGGCCCTTCGGACACTGCGTCATCGGCCGCGGCAAAGAGGCCGGTCGAGATGGCGCCGGCCACGGTCCACTCGATGTCGTCTGGTGCCACCCCTTGCTGCAGCAGGCGGCGGGCCGCACAGCGAAAGCCCTCGAGGTCGATCTCGCCAGCCAGCGCCACGCGCTGCGGTCTGGCCGAGGCTGATTCCGGTTCCACGGCTTCGTTTGTGCAGGCGGGCCGCCGGTGGCCGATGAGGTCAGGCGCTGGCGAACAGGTCGCCCTGGACCTGCGGCGTGGGCTGGGGCGCGCGCGGCGCTGCGGACGGCTGCCGCAGGCGCGCAGCGAGCGCCGGGCCATCGGCTTCGGCCTTCGGGCAGTGGTCGGCCACCTCCACGAAAGGCAGCACCTTCTTCAGCGGAACACGCAGCTGCGTCAGGTCGGCGCTGCGCAGCCGGCGGTGACGCCGGCTGGCCAGGATGTTGTCGACCGCCTTCACGCCCAGACCGGGCACCCGCAGCAGCATTTCGCGCGGCGCGCGGTTCAGGTCCACCGGGAAGAGCGCGCGGTGGGCCAGCGCCCAGGCCAGCTTCGGGTCGAATTCCAGCGACAGCATGCCGCTGTCGGCACCCAGGATCTCGTCGTGGCGGAAGCCGTAGAAGCGGGCCAGCCAGTCGGCCTGGTACAGCCGGTGTTCACGCAGCAGCGGCGGGGCCTGCAGCGGCAAGGCGCGCGAGGCGTCGGGGATGGGGCTGAAGGCCGAGTAATAGACGCGCTTCAGGCCGTAGCTGCTGTAAAGCTGCGCACTGGTGGCCAGGATGCTGCGGTCGTCGGCGGCGTCGGCGCCGACGATCATCTGCGTGCTCTGGCCGCCCGGCGCGAAGCGCGGTGGCTGGGCCCGCTGGGCTGGCGCGGCCTTCGTGCCGGGGCCGGGCGGCGTGGTGTGCAGCACCCGCGGCGGTGCGGGCTTGCGGGCTTCGCGCGCCTCGTCGATGTGGATGCGCATGCGCGCCATGCTGCGGCGGATGGCCGCGCCGTCTTTTTCGGGCGCCAGCGCCTGCAGGCCGTCCGCGGTGGGCAGCTCGATGTTGATGCTGAGCCGGTCGGCGTGGCGGCCGGCGGCGGCCAGCAGTTCAGGGCTGGCGTCGGGGATGGTCTTCAGGTGGATGTAGCCGCGGAAGTCGTGGTCCTCGCGCAGGCAGCGTGCCACCTCCACCAGCTGCTCCATCGTGTAGTCGGGACTCTGCACGATGCCCGAGCTGAGAAAGAGGCCTTCGATGCAGTTGCGGCGGTAGAAGTCCAGCGTCAGGTGCACCACCTCGTCGACGCGGAAGCGGGCGCGCGGCACGTTCGAGCTGACCCGGTTCACGCAGTACAGGCAGTCGTAGCTGCAGTAGTTGGTGAGCAGGATCTTCAGCAGGCTGATGCAGCGGCCGTCGGGGGCGTAGCTGTGGCAGATGCCCATGCCTTCGGTCGAGCCGATGCCGCGACCGCCCAGTGAATGGCGCTTGTCGGCACCGCTGCTGGCACAGGAGGCGTCGTACTTGGCGGCGTCGGCCAGGATGGCCAGCTTGGCTTGCAGTTGCACGGGGCGGGGGCACGGTTCGCAGAAGACTGTACAAATGTACAGTCATCAAGCGTCCATGCGCTTCAGTGCCGCGTACGCCACCGCAATCTTCCCCGCGAGCCGCGCGTTCGACAGCACGAGCTCGATGTTGGCGCGCAGGCTGGCGCCTTCTGTCAATTCGGCGACCCGGGCCAGCAGGAAGGGCGTGACGGCAGCGCCGGCCACGCCTTGCCGCTGCGCCTCGGCCAGCGCCTGCTCGATGTGGGCCTGGACGACACCGGCCGGGATTTCGTGCTCGGCCGCGATGGGGTTGGCCACCACCATGCCCTGGCCGGGCGCCACCTGGTCCTGGGCGTGCACTGCCCGCGCGAAGGCTTCGGCCGTGTCCAGCCGCCCCGGCAGCTTCAGGCCGCTGGTGCAGGAATAGAAGGCCGGCAGTTCGTCGGTGCCATGTCCGAGCACCGGCACGCCGTGGGTTTCCAGCACTTCCAGCGTCGCCCGCAGGTCGAGGATGGCCTTGGCCCCGGCGCACACCACGGCCACGGGCGTGCGCGCCAGTTCCAGCAGGTCGGCGGAGATGTCGAAGCTGGTGTGGGCCCCGCGGTGCACGCCGCCGATGCCGCCGGTGGCGAACACTCGGATGCCGGCCAGCGCTGCGACGATCATCGTCGTGGCCACCGTGGTGGCGCCCAGGGCATGGGTGGACAGCAGCAGGGGCAGGTCACGCCGGCTGGCCTTGGGCACGGCGTGGCCGGCATAGCCCAGGAAGTCGATGTCCCCGGCCGACAGGCCGGCCTTCAGCCGGCCGCCGATGATCGCGATCGTGGCGGGCACGGCCCCGCTCTCACGCACCGCGGCTTCCACGCGCAGCGCGGTTTCCACGTTCTGCGGCCAGGGCATGCCGTGGGTGATGATGGTGGATTCCAGCGCCACGACGGCTTGGCCGGCCTGCAGTGCAGCGGCGACTTCGGGATGGATGTCGAGCAGGTCGTTCATAGGGGCAGGATGATCGCACCCGGGCTGCCGGCGCCGGCCGGCATGCTGTCGATAATCCGGCGCGTGAACGCCAGCACCCCTTCGTCGACCCCGAACCCAGAACCTTCCCGCCTGGCCCTGGCGCTGGACCTGATCCGCTGGAACCGCCCTGCCGGCTGGCTGCTGCTGTTGTGGCCGACCCTCAGCGCGCTGTGGATGGCGGCCGACGGCTGGCCCGGCTGGCACCTGCTGGCGGTGTTCGTGCTGGGCACGGTCCTGATGCGCAGCGCCGGCTGCTGCGTCAACGACGTGGCCGACCGCGACTTCGACCGGCATGTGAAGCGCACCGCGCAGCGGCCGGTCACGCGCGGCGCCGTGTCGGTGAAGGAAGCACTGGGCCTGGGCGCGACGCTGGCCTTGCTGGCCTTCGTCCTGGTGCTGACGACCAACCCGCCCACCATCCTGCTGTCGGTGCTGGCGCTGGCCGTGACGCTGGCCTACCCCTATGCCAAACGTTTCGTGTCGATGCCGCAGGCGGTGCTGGGCGTGGCGTTCAGCTTCGGCATTCCGATGGCCTTCTCGGCAGCGCTGGGCGGCCAGGAATGGAACCTGTCGTCGGTACCGCCGCAGGCGCTGTGGCTGCTGCTGGGCAACCTGTTCTGGGTGCTGGCCTACGACACCGAATACGCCATGGTCGACCGCGACGACGACATCCGCCTGGGCATGAAGACCAGTGCCATCACCCTGGGCCGCTGGGACGTGGCCGCGGTCATGGGCTTTTATGCCGCCTACCTGGTGTCCTGGGCCTGGCTGGGCCGGTCACTGGGGCTGGGTGCCTGGTTCCTGGCCGGCATCGGCGTGGCGGGGCTGCAGGCGGCGTGGCACTACACGCTGATCCGCCACCGCAGTCGGGATGGCTGCTTCAAGGCCTTCCGGCTGAACCACTGGCTGGGGTTTGCCGTGTTTGCGGGCGTGGTGGTGGATCTGGCGTTGCGTTGATTCGTGTTCAGGCCTTGCCCAGTTCCGTCGCCCGCGCCCGCGCCGCGTGCAGCGCCCGCACGAACGCCGCCTTCACGCCTGCGTCGTCCAGCGCGGTGATCGCGGCGTGGGTGGTGCCACCCTTGCTGGTCACCTGCTCGCGCAGCGCCGTGGGCGACAGCGGGCTCTGCATGGCCAGTGCTGCTGCACCGGCAAAGGTGGCCTGAGCCAGCTGGCGCGAGTGCTCGGCCGACAAGCCCATCTCGCCGCCGGCCTGCACCATCGCCTCGATGAAATAGAAGACGTAGGCGGGCCCGGAACCGGACAGCGCGGTGACGGCATCGAGGTCGTCTTCCCGGTCCACCCACAGGGTCTGGCCCGTGGGCGCGAACAGCGCCGCCACCTCGGCCCGCGCCGCCGCGTCCACCGCCGGGCGGGCGAACAGCCCGGCGATGCCCTGGCCGATCAGCGCCGGGGTGTTGGGCATCGTCCGCACCACCGCCGCGCTGCCCGTGGCCTGGGCGATGGTGTCGCTGCGCACACCGGCCATCACGCTGACCTGCAGGGCCCCGCCGACATAGGGTGCGCAGGCGGCAGCGGCCTCGGCGAAGACCTGGGGTTTGACCGCCCAGACTACGGTGCGTACCTGGGCCAGCGCCGGCCCGGCCTGGACCAGTGGCTTCAGCCCGAAGCGGCTGGCCAGGCGTTCGCGCTGGGCTGCGTCGGGCTCGACCACCAGCACGCTCGCGGCCGGGCGGCCCGACTGCAGCAGGCCGCCAATGAGCGCCTGCGCCATGTTGCCACCACCGATGAATGCCATGAATTCGTTCATGGACGGCAGTGTATGCAGCCATCCATGCAAAGGCGGCATGGCAAACCGCAGCTTATTCGGCGCGCGCGCCCCTAGAGTCGCCACACCACGCGGCGGCGCGGCTCAAGAGGCCGCAGCAGGCCGCGCCACGAACCACCCCCCGGAGACCCCGAATGTCCTTGCCCGCCATGCCCCTGTCCTACGTCCACCCCACCCCCGACAGCCCCTGGGGCACCTACCTGATGCAGGTGGACCGCGTCACGCCCTACCTGGGGCACCTGGCGCGCTGGGTGGAAACGCTGAAGCGCCCGAAACGGGTGCTCATCGTCGACATCCCGATCGAGCTCGACGACGGCAGCGTGACCCACTTCGAGGGCTATCGCGTGCAGCACAACATGAGCCGCGGCCCGGGCAAGGGCGGCGTGCGCTACCACCCCGACGTGACGCTGGAAGAAGTGATGGCGCTGTCGGCCTGGATGAGCGTGAAGAACGCCGCCGTCAACCTGCCCTACGGCGGGGCGAAGGGCGGCATCCGCGTCGACCCGAAGCGCCTGAGCCACAAGGAACTGGAGCGCATGACGCGGCGCTACACCAGCGAGATTGGCATCATCATCGGCCCGCAGCAGGACATCCCGGCGCCCGACGTGAACACCAACCCCCAGATCATGGCGTGGATGATGGACACCTACAGCATGAACACCGGCACCACGGCCACCGGCGTCGTCACCGGCAAGCCCATCCACCTGGGCGGCAGCCTGGGCCGGGTGAAGGCCACCGGCCGCGGCGTGTTCGTCACCGGCCGTGAAGCGGCGCGGCGCCTGAACCTCGACCTGAACGGTGCACGCGTGGCCGTACAGGGATTCGGCAACGTGGGTTCTTCCGCGGCTGAACTGTTCGTGCAGGCCGGCAGCACCATCGTCGCCGCGCAGGACCACACCGGCACCATCTGCAACGACCGCGGCTTCGACATGCTCGACCTCATGGCCCACGTGAAGGAAACCGGCGGTGTCGGCGGCTTCAAGGGCGCCGACTGGATGGGCAACGAAGAGTTCTGGGACGTGAACTGCGACATCCTGATCCCGGCCGCGCTCGAAGGGCAGATCACGGCCGAGCGCGCCGGCCGCATCCGTGCCAAGCTCGTGCTGGAAGGCGCCAACGGCCCGACCGTGCCCAGCGCCGACGACATCCTCGCCGAGCGCGGCGTGCTGGTCGTGCCCGACGTCATCTGCAACGCCGGCGGCGTGACCGTGAGCTACTTCGAGTGGGTGCAGGACTTCAGCAGCTTCTTCTGGACCGAAGACGAGATCAACGTGCGCCTGGACAAGATCATGATCGGCGCGCTGAAGAAGATCTGGGACACCGCCGACAAGCACCAGATCACGCTGCGGACCGCCACCTTCGCCGTGGCCTGCGAACGCATCCTCACGGCGCGCGAGGAACGCGGGCTCTATCCCTGAGCCCAGCGGCACTGGCAGCCTGCAACCGGCGGCCTGCGCAGGAAGCGTTAGCATCTTCGCCCTGCGCGGTCTGCGCCGCCCACGCCCCCAGCAACCCTGCCGGACGGCGCCTTTGTTTCGAGGATTGTTTGATGACTTCCGAACTGATTTCGCGCCGCACCGCCCTGCTGGGCTCGGTCGGCACCGTGGTGGCGGGCTCGTTGACGCTGGCGGGTTGCGGCGGTGGCGGCGACAGCGGTGGCGGCGGCACGCAGCTGCGTGCCATCAACCTGACCAGCGACCTGCCCAGCATCGACCTGCTGACCGACGACACCGTGCAGTTCGGCGCCCTGGCGCTGGAGGGGCTTGCCGCCTACAAAGGCATCGACGCCAAGGAATACACGCTGCGCGTGCGCAAGACCGGCGACGGCGCGACGCTGTTCTCGAGCACCTTCACCCTGGGCCGGGACCAGAACTTTACCGCCGTGGTCTGGGGCCGCGAGACCGCGCTGCGCGTCTCCACGCTGCCCGAGAACGAAGACAACAACGCGATTGGCGCCGGCAACACGCGCGTGCGCATGTTCAACGCCACCACCGACAGCGGTGCGGTGGACGTGTTCTTCACCAGCGAAAGCGCTGCGCTCGGCGACACCGCGCCGACGCAGAGCGCCGTGGGCGCCGGCAACCTGTCGGGCTTCCGCGAACTCTCGGCCGGCACCTACCGGCTGCGCGTCACCGGTGCCGGTGACCCCACCGACGTGCGCCTGGACATCTCGGGCGTGCCCTTGCTGGCCCGCCAGCACTACAACCTGGTGATGACGGCCGGCTCGGGCGGCGTGCTCCTCAACGGCCTGCTCATCCAGCAGCAGCAGGCGGCCACCGTCATGCGCAACACGAAGGCGCGCGTGCGCGTGGTGGCGGGTGTCGACGGTGCGGGCGTGGTCGGCGTCGCGGCCGCCGGCACCACCCTGGTGGGCGGCCTGCGCAGCCCGTCGGTGGGCCCGTATCAGCTGGTCAATGCCGGCGCGCTGCCGCTGCAGGTGCGGGTGGGCGGCAACGTCGTGCTCGACGAGAGCCGCACTTTCGTGGCCGGGGCCGACTACACGCTCGTGGTCTACGGCACGGCGGCGGCCGCCAACATCCGCCTCATCGTCGACGACAACCGTCTGCCGAGCCTGGCCACCCGGGTCAAGATCCGCCTCATCCACGGCGCCACTGGCGTCGGCCCCACCACGCTGTCGGCCGACTTCCTGGCCCTGGCGGCCGACATCCCGCTGGGCGCGGGTTCGGCCTATGCCACCACCGCCAGCGGTGCTGCGGTCCGCATCGACGTCACCTCCGCCTCGGCCGTCGGACCGCTGTTCGAGCAGGCGACCGTCAACCTGCAGGCGCAGTCGGTCTACACCGTCTTCCTGCTCGGCGGCAATGCCACGCCGACGGGCGTGATCCGCAAGGAACGCTGAAAGCAGGGCCTGCAGCCATGAACTGGAGCACCAACAACTGGAACATGTCGCTGGGCGGGGCCGGGGCCACGCCTGCGGCGGCAGCGCCTGCTCCTGCGGCGGCCGAGGAAAGCTTCGTCTTCGACGTCAGCGAGGCCGATTTCGAAGCCCAGGTGCTGGAACTGTCGATGCAGGTGCCGGTGCTGCTGGACTGCTGGGCGCCCTGGTGCGGCCCCTGCAAGAGTCTGGGCCCGGTGCTGGAAAAGCTGGCACGCGACTACGGTGGCCGCTTCATCCTGGCCAAGCTGAACACCGACGAAGCGCCGCAGATCAGCGCGGCACTGCGCATCCGCAGCATCCCGCAGTGTTTCCTGTTCATGGGCGGCCGGCCGGTCGACCAGTTCACGGGCGCACTGCCAGAAGGCAAGCTCCGCGAATTCCTGGACAAGCACGTCGGCCCCCAGGTCGACCCGGTGCAGGCCGTGCGCGACGAAGCCGCACAGCTCGAGCCCGAGGCCGCCGAAGCCCTGCTGAGGGAAGCGCTCACGCACGAGCCTGGCCACGCCGAATTGACACTCGACCTGGCCGAGCGCCTGGTGGCGCGCGCTGAACTCGACGAGGCGCAGGCACTGCTGGACGCTATCGCCACGGCCGAACGCACGGCGCGGCATGGGCCGCTGCTCAAGCGCATCGAACTCGCGCGCAACAAGCCGCAGGGCGACCCGGCGGCGCTGACGGCCCGCATTGCCGCCAACCCGAAGGACTTCGAGGCCCGCTTCGGGCTGGGCGCGATCCGTGTCTTCGAAGGCGACTACCGCGCCGGCTTCGAACAGCTGCTGGACGTGGTGCTGCGCGACAAGGCCGAAGGCCGGCCCGACCGCGAGCGCGCCCGCAAGCAGCTCATCGAATGGTTCGAGGCTTGCCCCGACCCGGAAGCGGTCAGCTGGGGCCGCCGGTATCTCGGCATGTATCTGAATTAGGCCGTTCACGGCCCGTTGCGGCCCTTGGTTTGCGTTGTGTGTGCGTGCCAGCTTGGTCCCTCCGCAAAGGCGGGCTAGGGCTGGCTGTGGCGCTTAGCTTCGGCGGCCTACGCGGGCGCTCCGGCTCCCCTGTGGTGCTCGGTCCCGCGGCCCCGAAATCCACAAGCTCGCGGAACTCACGGCTCAGAGGCGCGCCCCAGCCAGCCCCAGCCCACCTTTGCAACCACCTTGCTTTGCGTTCCCTGGAGGCGCGTCGACACGGTGGCGGGCTGGGAGAGCCGGGTGGCCCCTGGAGC
>JANOBX010000271.1:0-2181 GCA_031411875.1 Burkholderiales bacterium
CGCGAACAACTCGGCACCGAGGAGGTCAACGAACTAGGCAAAGACCTACACTTGTCCACAGCTGGCCATCATGCGGCCAGCGCCCATCCCCGGGTCAGTATTGGATCGGCAGGGTGGGTCAATATTGGATCGGCGCTGACAACCATGGCATGGAAACTTTCCATAAATGTCCGTTCAGCGTGGATATTTCTATATTTCCTATTCCAATACCTATGCCCTACTAACCAACAGCTACAGCGACTTGCCCGAACGTTTACGCTTAAAGCGCGCTGACGTTGAAGTTCCAGGCGTGTTCATGCAGTTGGCCAGCAGCGGAAAGTCGAGCAAGCACAGCCCCGGCAAATGCGCCGACGAACGGCGTCGCCACAGAGCGCCCTGCAACAAGTGTGGTTCCGCACTCGTCGCCGCTCTCCTGCAAAAGACTGCGGTAAGCGGGTTTCGAGATGTCCACCGCTCGACTCGCCTTGAGGTCGTCACCTGCCCAGATGTCGCGCGCCAGCCGCTGGCTTGGGAAGGCGTGTGCCTGAACCCGCGTGAATCCGTCCACACCGTCGCCGATCCCTGCCTCCAGGACACAAAGGCTGTGCAGCCTGTCCAACGCCCTGCGGAGAGTCAGGTTGTCGACGGCCACGACGCAAAGCGGGTGCGCGGATTCGACAGGGCCAGCGTCGAGGGCAAGGCGCACTAAATCCCGTTGCACCGTCACCCCCAGAGCTTCGAGTCGCTCGGCGACGGCATCGGTCTTCTGGCGACCAACGTCGACCACGTCGACCAGCAGGCAGGTACTCAAGCTGGACGCTGAAACCTTGTCATCGTCAGTGAGCCTGACCACCTCCGGCCGCAGTCCTGCCGGACGCAGCATCGCCGTCCACAGATACGCTTGCCCAAGGTGTCCCAGGCCGATGAGCCACTGGCTCCTCGCGGCGGCCGACCAGTTGTTTCCCGGCAGCTTGAAATGCATCTCTCGCAGCCCAGCCTGAGGTGCTCTGCGGTAGATATGTTGAAAGGCTTGGTTGAGCGCGGCGCCGGCGCCGGCAACGCCGGCCTCGACAGAGGCGACGGGCTCCGACGTGAACGACACGCACGGCGTGAGCGCAAAGCTGGCGTTATTCACGCGGAGCCCGAGCCAAAAGCCATCTGCCGTCGCCTCGCCAGCACCAACACAGATTGTCGGTACGTGCACATCGGCATTGGCGCCGAGAAGAACGCCGCAAGAGACCGCCACCTCACCCAGCGTCTTGCCGGCGAACCAAGCGAGCGTACACATCTCGTCAAGCGGGCCGACGAGCTCGATGCCGCCCAAGAACGTCTTCGGCCCTGCGCGCAGCAAGGTCAGTACAGCAGCCTCGGCTCCTGGGGAACAGGTGAAGCCGGGCGCGACCTGCAGCCGAAGCCGGAAGGAGGCAAACAGCGCGATGGCCTCCTGGTAGGACTGGACGCGCCCCTCGTCCATGGCGAGCTTCATCGTGCGATTCAGGGTCTCAGCGAGTTTCATATGCACCTCAGGTGAGAAGTACGGCTTCAGCAGCCATTTCGCGGAACATGGACTGCCACCTGCCGCAACCACCGAACAAGTGCACGCCCAGGTCCCAGGGGTCGGTCGCGCCATTGGCGAAGTTCGGCACGATGAGCGCCACGTGCCCGGCCATGGACACAATCGGATGCGCCCTGTCGGATGGGCTCTGCGCGGGGCCGAACGGATGGGTGTGGACGTCGGCGACTACCTGCAGACCGACGGCGTAGCAGTGCTCCCAGGCTCGGCCCATCTCTTCGGCCGTGAAGGCGACGTAGGCGTGCCGCTGACTGCTCTCCGGCGCCACCTTGTCGTACATCAGGTACGAAGTAACCCGTCGCCGACCGCCGTCCATGGTGCCGAGCAGGAACGCGCCCGACTCCTTCACGCCCCTCCCCGACCTTGCCAGATCGCCTACCAGGGCCACATAGAGGTCACGCGGAATCTCAAGCAGAGGGAGCGACATAGTCATCCCCGTTCAGCATGGTCCAGACGACCTCCAGGTAGCGCGAGATGCCGACAGTCGGCGACCAGGCCCAGGCTGGATGCAGCTCCAGCCAGACTTCGTGCCCGCCGATGCTCGCCCGGTCGCACGGGATATAGAGCGCGGTGCCGCCCTGCCAGTCCGTACGCAGCGCGCTGCCGAAGCGTGCGCCGGTGCGAGGCCA
>JANOBX010000272.1:0-2566 GCA_031411875.1 Burkholderiales bacterium
AACGGCCACGGTGACGCGCACACCGAACGCCGCGTTGCTGCCCTTCGAGCGCGAACTGATCGAGCTGAAAGACGCCGGCCGCTATGCCGAGTTCCTGCGCCTGGCCGTGCGCAAGCACCAGACCATCGTCGTCAGCGGCAAGACCGGCTCGGGCAAGACCACCTTCATGAAGGGCCTGGTCGGAGAAGTGCCGCGGCACGAGCGCCTCATCACGATCCAGGACACGGCAGAGCTGACACTGCCGAATCACCCGAACGTGGTGCATCTGTTCTACAGCAAGGACGCCCAAGGCACGGCGCGCGTGACCGCCAAGTCGCTGCTGGAAGCCTGTCTGCGGATGAAGCCCGACCGCATCTTCCTGGCGGAGGTGCGCGGCGACGAGTGCTTCTACTTCGTGCGCCTGGCGGCCTCGGGCCATCCGGGCAGCATCACTAGCGTGCATGCCGGTAGCTGTGCGCTGGCCTTCGAGCAGATGTCGCTGATGATTCGCGAGACCGGCGCCGGCGGTGGCCTGCGCATGGACGAGATCAAGTGGCTGCTGAGCGTCGTGGTCGACGTGATCGTCCAATTCGATCGCGATGAGCGCGGGCGCTTCATCTCCGAGATCCTCTACGAGCCCCGGCGCCAGCGGCTCGGGCGCTGGGATCAGCAGGTGGCGAAATGAGCAGCATCGCTACCCTGCCGTTCGCCGCCTGGCCCACGGGCCGCAAGGTCGCAGCCGGCGCCTTCGCTGTCATCGGCTACGCCGCGCTCGCCTGTGCCGCGATCTACTTGGCCGGCGTGCTGTTCCTGGTGCTGAACAAGGCGAACCCCAAGCAGGCGCAGTTCGCCAGCATCGTCCACTACTGGGGCCTCTACGCGGACGATGCCCAGTTGCGCAAGAAGCTCCAGCTCGCGATCGGCGTCTCGGGGATCGGCCTTCTGGTCCTGCTGCCAGCCGGCCTCGTTGCCGCCGCTAAGCCGCGACGCGCACTGCATGGCGATGCCCGCTTCGCCAATACGGCCGAGGTAGATCGCGCAGGCCTCACCCGCAGCGACGGGCAGCCGGGCATTCTTATCGGCCGCCACCGCGGCAAGTTCCTGTCTCTGCCGGGCCAGCTATCGGTGATGCTGTCGGCGCCTACCCGCAGCGGCAAGGGCGTCGGCGTCGTGATCCCGAACCTGCTGAACTGGCCCGACTCGGTCGTGGTGCTCGACATCAAGGGTGAGAACTACGACATCACGGCCGGCTACCGCGCGGCGCACGGCCAGCCGGTATACGCCTTCTCGCCCTTCGACGAGGACGCGCGCAGCCACCGCTGGAACCCGCTGACCGCCGTCCGCTCCAGCCCGCTGCACCGCGTGGGCGACCTGCTCACCATCGGCCAGGTCTTCTTCCCCAACGACGGCGGCGGCACTTCGTCAGAGGCCTTCTTCAACGACCAGGCGCGCAACCTGTTCCTGGGTCTGGGCCTCGTTCTCCTGGAAACGCCCACACTGCCCCGCACGATCGGCGAGATGCTGCGCCAGTCCTCAGGCAAGGGCCGGTCGCTCAAGGATCACTTGAGCGGACTGATTACACAACGCCGCGAGGAAGGCAACCCTCTGTCGGACGAGTGCGCCGATGCCCTGAAGCGCCTGCTGTCGAACTCGGAGAACACGCTGTCCAGCGTGGTCGCCACCTTCAACGCGCCCCTGACGATCTTCGCGGACGCGGTGGTCGACGCAGCCACCAGCGCCGACGACTTCAAGCTCGAGGATGTTCGTCGCCGCCGCATGTCGGTCTACGTGCGCATCCCGCCGAACCGGCTGGCCAACGCCCGGCCACTGCTGAACCTGTTCTTCTCGCAACTCGTCAGCCTGAATACGCAGCACCTCCCTGAGCAGGACCCGACGCTGATAGTTCAGTGCCTGCTGGTCAACGACGAGTTCACGGCGATGGGCCGGGTGGGCGTCATCACCACTGCCGCCGCCTTCCTCGCGGGCTACAACCTGCGGCTGCTGACCGTGGTGCAAGCCATGTCGCAACTGGACGCCGTCTATGGCGACAAGGAAGCCCGCACCTTCGCCACCAACCATGGCCTGCAGATCCTCTACGCGCCGCGCGAACAGCGTGATGCCGACGAGTACAGCGCCATGCTCGGCCACTTCACCGAGCGTGCGACCTCTCGCGGGCGCAGCCGGTCTTTCAGCGGCCATGGGAGCAGCACCGTCAGCCGCAACGAGAGCGAGCAGCGCCGCGCACTGCTGCTGCCGCAGGAGTTCAAGGAACTGGGCACTGAGCGGCTCGTGGTGATCTTCGAGAACTGCAAGCCGATCCTCGGCGAGAAGATTCGTTACCACCGCGACAAGGTCTTCAAGGCGCGGCTACGCCCGCCGCCGGTGGTGCCGCAGATCGACATGGACCTGCACTTCGCCCGCGTGCAGCAGCGCTGGCGGTATGCCGACGACGAACTGCCTGCGGGTGAAGCCTTCGATATCGAGCAACTGGCGCAGGATTTCAGCGACCTGCTGATGCCAAACGCCTCGTCCACCGAGGCCGACATCAGGGCCTGCGTCGATGGCTTCTTTTTGAAGACAGCGTCGC
>JANOBX010000273.1:0-1677 GCA_031411875.1 Burkholderiales bacterium
CCGCGACGGCGCGTTCAAGTTCGGGCCACACCTTCTTCACAGCCGCCAGCTTCACCTCGGCGTCGAAGACCGGGTGCGCCGGGTACTGATGCCTGAACAGTTGATCCAGCAGCGCCTCAAAGGCCGATTTCAGGTTCGCACCTACCGGCGGCAGAGGCGTCAGGGTCTGGTCGAGCGATCGAAACTGGTCTTCTGGTGCCAACGGGTTGACCACCGCGTCGCGCGAGTCGCCTGCGATGCCGTAGGCCACCTCCAGATACTGCCGAACGCGCTGCTGCAACTGGTCGCGTTGATTGCGCAGCAGCGCCTGCGCCGGCCCGCGGTCCACCAGCGCCAGGCGGGCGGCCAGTTCGTTGAAGCGCTCGCCGGTCAGTATGTAGTCCAGCACCACCAGTCGTCCCAGGTCGTGCTGCGCCTTGGCGCTGAAGAACGACGGCATCCACACCAGCGTCTGTGTGTCGTCGCCGCGGTAGGCCGCCAGGCGCGCCAAGTCATCGGCGGGCGTGAACTTCTGGTCGTCGAACGGGAAGTCGATGACCACCGTCCAGGTTCCCGCGCGCCCGCGCAGCTTCTCGTCCGACATCTCGCGGACGTTCTCGTACAGCACCTCCACCTCACGCCGCGTGCCACGCCACAGCACCGGGTAGGTGGCGAACATGTCGTTGGTGTCGGTCACGCCGAGCTGCTCGAACAGCATCTCGCGCACGCGGCGCCGACGGTTGCCCGGGTTGTCGCTGGACGCTGCCGGGCCGCGCACGATGGGCTCGATGTCCACGCCAGTGACCTGGATCGAGATCAGCGAGTTGGTGTCGTCCGTGACCTTGATTTCGCCGATGTCGGCCGCCCACTCCTTGCACTTGCGCAGCACGTCCTGCGTCTCGCGGCCAGGGATGGGCGAGCGGATCGTGCCGTGGTTCAGCGCGGCCAGGCGCTGCGCCGTCAAGGCCTTCAGCGATTCCACCTCGGGCACCAGCGCGCTCAGCAGCAGTGTCTTGATCAGCCGCGCATCGTTGCGCAGCAGCTTGGCCTTGGCCGGGTCGGCATTGCCGATGCGGATGTTCTCCCAGGTCACGCCATGCTGCCGCTCCAGGTGCGGAAGCAGCTTCTGCTTGTAGAGCCGCTTGGCGTTGTCGAAGTGGATGCGCATCGCCTCCGAGAAAGGCTCGTCGCCGTCGGCGATCACGTCGAACAGGTCGCCCACCGGGATGATCTGGCCCAGCTCCAGGTCGTCACGCCGGTCCACCAGCAACTGCAGCATCAGCTTCAGGGCCGTGCGCTCGCGCTGCAGTGCGGCCGACACCGCAATCAAGGTCTGCACCAGCGCCGGGCTGAAAGGGTAGACCTTGCGGAACATCTCCTTGTCCGCCGTCTCGGTCAGCAGCGTGTTCCAGACCTCGGGCCTGACCTTCTGGAACTCATCGAAGGCGTTGCCCAGGGTCTGGCGTGCAGCCTCAGACACTGGCTTGAGCACACGCTTCTCGACGATGGCCGGCAGGTTCCGGTCTTCGAGTCGGATGGTGTGGAATCGCGCCTCCCAGTGCCGCAGCGAATCGCTGAACTGCAGTTGCAGCGAGCCGGCCAGGTTCTCACCCACCAGCTCCCGCAGGTCACGCTGCCGCGCCACAAAGCTCACCAGCGGAATGGGACGGTCGGCGTTGCTGGCTTCCACCAGCTTGA
>JANOBX010000274.1:0-8208 GCA_031411875.1 Burkholderiales bacterium
AGCCCTGGCCGCCGTACGGCAACAGTACGGCAACGAAGCCGGCCCAGAAAGCAAAAAAGTCAGCAGGCGCTAACCTGCTGACCCTTGCATTTCTTGGCTCCCCGACCTGGGCTCGAACCAGGGACCTACGGATTAACAGTCCCTGGGAATGGACTTTTCTGGGATCTCCTGATACAAGTCGTCTTCCAAATACTCTTTACAGATCAACAGCTTACGTCCATAGTTGTTTCAGGCCGTCTCGGACCATTCCCGCCAAAACTGGCACCAGACTGGCACCAGATCAGCTACGGACTATGGCAAGAGATCAAGTTTCAGCGGCTTCCACCGCCATCAAATCGCTGGACGGCGGCGCCTTCGTCACCCTGCACAGCCGCCTCGATCGAGGCGGCGCACTGCAGGCGCGCAAGCTCGCGAACGGCGCGGTGCAGCTCTACTGGCGCTACTCGCTCGGCGGCAAGACAAGCCGCGAACCGATCGGTGTCTACGACCCGTCGGCGCCACCGAAGAAGTTGCAGCCCACACCACGCGGCTATGGCCTCGCAGCGGCGCTCGAGAAGTGCCGCGAGCTCGCTGACGTGCACGCAGAGCGGGCGCAGACGGGCGGGCTTCGGGAGGCGAAGGCCGAGAAGCGCAAGACCTTCATCGCGCAGAAGGCCGCCGAAGCGGTGAAGTCGGAGCGCACGCTGCAGAAGCTCCTCGATGCCTATGTAGCGCACCTGAAGACCCAGGGCCGTCGCAGCCACGTCGACGCCGACCAGATCTTCAAACGGCATGTCACCGAAGCGTGGCCCAGCGTGGCCGAGGCGCCCGCGGTTGACCTGACGCCGGACCAGGTGCTGGACATGCTGCGCAGGCTGATCGAGGCCAACAAGGGGCGTACCGCCAACAAGCTGCGTTCGTACGTTCGTGCGGCGTTCCAGTGCGCGCTGGATGTCCGCACCACGGCGTCGATCCCAGTCGTCTTCAAGTCCTTCGGGGTCGTCTTCAACCCAGCCGCGCAGACGCGTCGATCCCCGCAATTCGATCGCGCCGACAAGCGACCGTTCTCCAAGGCCGACCTGCAGGCGTACTGGAAACTCATCGCCGCACGTCCGGGCGTCGAGGCCGCGGCGCTGAGGTTGCATGTGTTGACTGGCGGCCAGCGCATCGAGCAGTTCGTCCGGCTGAAGTGGGCTGACGTGAGCGATGAGGCCCTGACGATCTTCGACGGCAAGGGACGGCCAGGCCAGGGACCGCGCGCTCACCAGATTCCCCTGGTGAAGCTGGCTCGGGCCGATCTCGCCCTCCTGAAACGCGAGGGTGAGTTCGCGATCTCGACAACAGCCGGCAAGAAGGCCATCAGCGTGCGGACGCTGGCGGGCTGGGCTCACGACGTGGTCGGCGACACGATCGAGGGCTTCCAGCTGAAGCGGATTCGATCCGGGGTCGAGACGCTGCTTGCGGCAAACGGCGTCAGCCGCGAGGTCAGGGGTCATCTGCAGTCGCACGGCCTGACCGGTGTTCAGGCGCGGCACTATGACGGGCACGACTACATGCCG
Organism: Burkholderiales bacterium; assembly: GCA_031411875.1. GTDB lineage: Bacteria > Pseudomonadota > Gammaproteobacteria > Burkholderiales > Burkholderiaceae_C > Rubrivivax. Next base: position 1,539 of record JANOBX010000274.1, read on the forward strand.
GAGAAGCGCCAGGCGATCGAGATCCTCGTGCGCGAGGTGTGCCAGATCGCGCCGTCTGCTGGTTGACGAGCGCTCAGCGTCTAATTTGATTCCGCGCGAGGCGGCTGCAGGAATTCAGGCTCCAGGTACCAGCGTACTGACCTGTCTGGCGAGCCAGGTAGGCAGGCGCTCGCGGACGCTCGCGACAGCCTGAAGGTCGGATGCCGGAAGCTTTCGCTTCAACTTGCCGAGGGCCGCTTCCGAGCCAGACGGGCCCACCCAGGCCAGCGATCGAAGGACATCTCCTGCTGTCTGACCAGGGAACAGCAGTTGCCATGACGGAGCATGCCGCAGCTCGATGGATTGCGTGCCGACCCTGAGCTTGCGGCTGCGGCCGGAGGTCAGGAAGACATGGCGCAATGGCACCTGTGTCGTCAGGCCCAGGGCATTCGCCGCCGTCGCACCGTTGCCGACGACGGTTTCACCGCGCTGACTGGCCCACTCCCGTACCACCTTGGCGACATCCGGCGCTCGCGTGCCGAACTTGCCCTTGACCGGCATCACATAGACGCCCCGGCCTGCACGCAACAGCTCGCCGTTGCGAGCAAACCGCGAAAGCACCTGATCCACCGCCGCCCGGCTGCCCAGGTGCAGCAGCGCCTTGGCGGACAGGCTGGCGCCCTCCGCCATCAAAGCGGCGTGCGCGAGGACTTGCTCGGCGAGGTTGAACACAGTCAATCCTTGACTGTCAGAAGTATCAATCTTTTTCTGACAGGTTTAGACGGACCACTTTGCTACGGCACGAGCTGCCCTGTGCAGAAAAGGCGGGACATGTTGCTTGCGTTGCGGCTCGAAGCTACGTCCTGATGGCGAGGCCCACATCCATCGCCACGGTCGAAGCCGCCAGACGACCGCTGACAATCACGATGTGTGCTTGGGCCCGACAGCCACCCTTGGCGAGGACTGCTACCCTATGGGCCAGTTAGGTGTTCGTCGAGGATCCCCGTGGCCAACCTCCCCAGAATTCCGAAGCAGCCCACAGAGCCCTCTAAGTCGGCGACGCCGGCTGAGTCGGGTCGCGTCTTCACCATCTCGCTCAAAGGTGTCCCGCGCTTGGACGCCGCGACGAAGGCGCGCCTGGAGGCCGCAGCGCGGGCTCCAGGCGGCTCCCGCCGGGACTATCCGCAGGTGATCGCGGACTGACCCCGTTCCACCCCGACGAGAACCTGCCCTATAGGTGAGTTTTCTGTCGGTGGGCGTGTTCATCACATCCGCTTTGGTTCGGCGCCAGAGTCGGAATCTCACAGCGGGCGAGCGAAATCGCAGCATGGCGAGTGACGCCATCGTTCGCATTGTCTGACCACGATCGAATGGGACGTGGTTGCCGCGAGTGCGGCAGTCCGACGTTGTCCAATGCACAGCGGTGGCGTGCGGTGGGTAGGCTTGCCGTGTCGACCCACGCTACCACGCCGTTCTCGCCGTCAAGGTCTGCGCGCTCGCGGGGCGAGCGCTTGCGGCCTGCGGCCGTCTTCGAACCCTGACTGCTGCGCTGCGCCGTGGTGCTCCGGTCTCGGGCAATCCCGCCCGACACAGACCGGAGTTCGCCATGTCGCTGTCTTCCACTTCTTCCGTTGTTGATGTCGATGCGCTGTTGGTGCGCGATGTCGATGGGCAATACCGTCCTGCGCGTGCCGAGGAGGTGTTGTCGCAGGCGCGGCGCGTGCTGTCACAACGGGTACAGCGCGGTGCCACGATGTCATCGCCGCAGGCGGTGAAGGACTACCTGCTCCTGGAGATCGGTGTGCTGGAACACGAGGTGTTCTGCGTGCTGTTCCTCGATGCGCAGCACCGGATCATCGAGTTCAAGCAGATGTTCCGCGGCACGGTGACGCAGACCTCGGTGTACCCGCGTGAGGTGGTCAAGGCCGCGCTGGCGTGCAATTCGGCGGCCGTCGTCCTGGCGCACAACCATCCCTCGGGTTCGGTCGATCCGAGTCGTGCCGACGAATTCCTGACGCAGACGCTGAAGTCGGCGCTGGCGCTGGTGGACGTGCGGGTGCTCGATCACCTGGTGGTGGCGGGCGCGGATGTCTGCGCGTTCTCGGAGCGAGGCCTGCTGTAGGCCTCGTTCGGGGCGCCTTGCGGCGCCTCTTCATTCCTTCGCCATCAAGCCAAGGCGATGCGCCGGATGTCGAGGGCGAATCGGCCTGCCTGGCGGGCGGCGATCATCAGGCCGACCTGGCGGATGCGTGCGGGGTCGAGCGCGGGTGCACCCAGCACGTCGCGTCCGCGAAAGCTGGTGCGGAATGACGAGATCGGCAGGCTGATCGTCTGCCAGTGGCTTGTGTCGGGCGCAAAGCTGGATTGGTAGTTGACGCTGTCGAAGCCGTCGTCGGTGAGCAGGCTGAGCTTGAACTGCTTGGCGTCGCCGCGCACCTCGATCAGGCAGGCGGTGGCGCCAGCCTGTCCGCGCACGCCGGGGCTGGACCGCACCGATGCGAAGCCGCCGTTCTGTGCCAACGAGACTTCTCCTTCGAACACCGCATGGCCGGCACGGTCGTGCCGCAAGTGGCTGCGCGAGACGCCGCCCATCACGCGGTCGTCGATGGCCTGCCATGCATCCGTGGCACGCGGGTCGCTGAAGTCGAACAGCTCAATCACCATGGTTGATGCTTCGCGGCGCCAGTGCGGCGGGAGGCCGGTGCGCGGGACGCGCTCGCCACCGCATCCGTCGGGTGGCGCCGCAGTTGAGCCTATGGGTCATGACGTCATGGCCTCGATGTAGGGGCGCATGACGTTGGCGACGCGGCCACGCTCGGCAGTGCGCCACAGGTCGTCCAGCGTGAACTTGCGCAGGCGCAAGCCTTCGCTCAGAGCTTCGAGTGCCACGTCGAGACCGATCTTGTTGCGGAAGCGGAAGCAGTCGACGACGGTGCGCGCCGCGTTGAAGACAGGCACCGCAACGCCATCGATCTTCACGCGGTCGACCGCATCGGCCAAGGCGGCGTCCGACATGCGCACGACTCGGATGGCGGGGCGGTCCAGCCGGGGAGTCAACATGTGCTGTGGGATGGCGATCCAGACCTCGAAAGGGGCCTGCGTGCCGATCTCGTGGACTTCCAGGGCAGACAGCAGGCAAACGACGGCCTTGGGCACACGTACCGAGACTTCGGCCAGTGAGCGGTGTGCGCTGATAGGCGCGTCGGGCAGGCTGTAGAGGCCTCGACCTGCACGCTCGAGCTTGCCGGCCTGCACCAGTCGCGTCAGCGTGACAGTCGGCAGTCCCAACGCTGTCAGGTCGCGTGCGCGCAGGAGGGTCCGCTTGCGTGCGAGGCGCAGCACCTGCTGTTCGTGGGTGGGCTGGGTTGCCCTGGAGGTCACCGGCATCCAGCCATGGTGTTGTGGAACGACGGTGAAAGTCAATGGTTGCAGTGCAAATGCAACTCGCCGGCCTGTAGCCGCCCGATTCATCGATGTTGCAGTCACGCTGCGGGAAATGTCTGGCGATGACATTTCCTGAGACATTCTTCGCCCGAGCAGCATGCGACCGAGTGCCTGGACGCGGTCAGTGATGGCGTGGCGCCGGCGCGCTGGTTGCGATGCCCAGCGCTCGTCGCAGCCAAGTCGACATCGGCCGGTCGGTGGCCAGCACCTGCGCGATGGAGGCCTGTGCCTGGGCGCTCTGCTGGGCGTTGGCTGCAGCGTCGATGGCGAGGCGGTGGGCTTCGTGCGCATCGAAGCCCGTGAGTTCGTAGCCGTGGCCCATCGACATCCAGTGCAGCGCGGCCAGCGCGGCCTGCATCGCGAAGTCGGGTTGCTTGGTCAGGTGGTCGCGTGCCGCACGCGTCAAGGTCTTGGGATCGCAGGGTGAAGCCCAGGCCAGTTGGGTCGCCTGGTCGAACAGCTTCAGCGTCTTCGCGGTGGCGAACCACTTTCCGGGCTCGCCGGGTGTCGATGCGATGAGGTGGCCCAGCAGCTTGTCGGGTGCGAGCTCTGGGTACTTCTTCGCCAGCGCCCTGAAGGTCGACAGGTTGGAGTTGGCCTGGTTGGCCAGCAGTGCGAACTGGTCGAAGGCTTCGGCCCTGCGGCCGGCCTTGAGCAGTGTCTCTTCGGCAAAGTGCGCGATGGTCTCCAGGCTGGTGGTACTTCCTGCGCGTTCTCGCACGTAGGCGATGGCGTCGTCGACCTGGCCGCGTTGGGCCAGCACGCGGGCGCCCCACACCAAGTATTGCCAGATCGGTCGCGGGTCCATGGCCAGCAGTTCCAGCAGCTCGTCGTGGCGGCCGGCCTTGAACAAGGCGCTGTAGCACAGGGTGGTGCCGGAGAAGAAGGCGTAGGTGCCGCGCTTGCGTTCGCGCAGCACGCTGCGCTGGGTGGGCAGCAGTTGGTCGGCCCAGGCCGAGGCGAGCTCGGGCGTGGCGCAGAGCTCGCCCCAGTGGTCGCCCAGGTGCTCGATGTAGGGTGGGTCGTCTTCCTGGATGGCCGCAAAGAGGCGGTCGAGCCACTTCTTGCGCGTGGCAGTGTCGACCGGAGCATTGCTGATGATCGGTACCAGTTCCTGCACGGCTGCGTAGGTGGCGTTGCCCAGTGCGCCCGAGGAGCTGTCGATCTGGTTCAGGGCCGGGGACAGCTTTTCCAGGAACAGGACAGCGCCCTCAGCTGCCGTGGCCGGGTCGTGCCGGGCGACGGCGCGGATTTCGGTGAGGGCCCCGTGGATGCGCTCGATCGCGAGCTTGGAGCCTTTCCAGCCGTATGCAGTGCGGCGGAAGCGCGCGCGGAAGTCCCAGGGGTGCATGAATGATGTCGTCGTCAGAGGCGCACAGCGCCCCGTTGCCAGGCGTCATGCAGGGCCGCCACCGTCAGGCTTTGGCCATCGGCGGCCAATCGTTCCAGCAGCTGGTTAGGTTCCGGTGCCGAGCGCAGCGTGGCGCGCAGGCTGGCGAAGGCGGATGCGATCGATGGGGGATCTTGCTGGACCTGCGTCAGCAAGAAAGCGTCTGGGCGCTGGACCTTGATGCCGAGCGCTTCGAGCTTGCGGACACCGAAGTCGCGGATGTTTTTGGTGACGAGGTTGACGACCTGGGTGCCGGGGTAGAAGCCATCGGCCAGGATGGTTGCTGCGCAAGCAGCGACGTGGACGTCTTTGGCGGAGCGCATGGCCTGTTGGACGTCCGCGAAGTGGGCCTGAACGCGTCTCGTCGGGATTTCCGCCTCCGGCAAGGCTGCCCGCATGAGTTGTTCGTGCCGGCGCGCCGACGCGTGGTCCGGCTTGCGGCCGGTGTCGACCAGCGCTCGGCTCAGCTCGTCCAGGATCAGCGGGCTCCAGTGCAGCCGGATCGATCCCTGGTAGTCGAGGTGGATCAACAGGCCGCGGGTGGTGGCACCGAACAGGGTGTCGGCGTCGGCGACGACAGGGATCACGACGTCAGCCCGCGAAGATCTCGCTGTCAAGGTCGGTGCCGAGCTGGTCCAGGGCCTTGCGGCGCCGGGCCTGCTCTTGGCGGTGCCAGGCCAGGACGGCGGACTTGAGGACACGTCGCTGGTTGCCCACTTGCTGGTGCAGCGGGATGTCGCCAGCCTCGATGCGGGCCACGATGTAGGGGCGGGAGACGCTGACCAAGTCGGCTGCCTCCTGTGTGGTGAGGACGGCGTCGTCGGCCGACTCGGCCTGGGCGGCAGTCGGCCTTCGGGTGCTGTTGCGAATGCTCGGGTTCTGGAAGAGTTGGGCGAACTCACCCTTGATGCGCCGGGTGGCCTCGGGGGTCAGCTTGACGTGCCGCCGCACGGCTTCGACCAGCGGGTCGAGGTCGATGTTCACGGACAGCGCGGGGTGTGCGATGTGCTGCGGGGCGTCGGTGGGCTTGCGGGCGGTCTTCATGAACGGAGTCTAGCAGGTTTACTCGAAATACTCGAAGTTCGCGAAACGGCGAGCCGGGTTGGCGCCCGTCAGAAGGAGCCGGGTGTTGATGCTTGAGGTGCCGGAGGTTTTGGTGCAGGTTGTCGTGGTTGTGGTTTCGGTGCTGGTGCTGGTGCTGGTGCTGGTGCTAGGTCTTTGTGGGCCTGGGCGTCTCCCCGCTGCGCGGGGCCGGGCTGTTGCGCTGCGCGTCGAGCCACCGGGGTACCGGCGTCTCGCCCCTGACGGGCTTCCATCCCTGACGCAACACGGTCAGGCCGGCGGTGCCGGCTGAGACACGCGGCGGCCCTTTCCCGTGCCCGGGGATCGCGGGCACGATTCCTACACGCTGCGCGTGAACGAGGCCCGCTTGGCGAACTGGCCGGCTTGCAGGTCGCTGCGCTGCGCTCCGCTCGGTGCGGCGCCGGCCAAATCGCCACCCCGGTCACCCGCCATGCCCGTAGCCGGGCCGCTGAAGACCGGGTGCAGTGAAGTGCTCGCAGCGGCTCCGCTGCTGCAAAGCCAGCGATCAGCGGCTCGACCGTCGCGCCAGTCGCTCGCCTTCGGCTCCCTTGGTGGCACGTCGGCCGCAGAGGCGCCGCTGCTCGTGTTCGTTCGGTCGGCTGCGCTGCAGCCGCTGCGCCAGGCGAGCTGGCACATCGGCCGCGACGCTGCGCCGCCCGCAGGAGGTGGCAGCCCGTGCGCCAGTCGTCCCACCGCGCTCCCCCCAGCTGCGCCCCCGTCAAGAGTGAGGGGGACTTGTGGGGGGATCTTCAAGCGGTGGGCCGGGAAACCGGC
>JANOBX010000275.1:0-6305 GCA_031411875.1 Burkholderiales bacterium
TCCTCTGACTCATCGCGGGTGTTTGAGCGCAGTGAGCGCAGCGAACGTAGCGAGTTCCGCGATGGGGCCGCGGGACCGAGCACCGCAGGGGAGCCGGAGCGCCAGCGAAGGCCGCCGAAGCTAAGCGCCACAGCCAGCCCCGGCCCGCCTTTGCATAGGGACCAAACTGGCACGCGAAAGCGAAAGACCGCGAAGAGCCGACCGCCATCATCCTGCCCCCCCCGGCACACCGTCGTACACCACCCGCCCGTCCTTCAGCCGCACCAGCCGCTTGGCATGCGCCGCCACGTCGTTTTCGTGCGTCACCAGCACGATGCTCAGGCCCTGGTCGCGGTTCAGGGCGTCCAGCAGGGCCAGGACGTCTTCGGTGGTCTGGGTGTCCAGGTTGCCGGTGGGTTCGTCGGCCAGCAGCAGCGGTGGGCGGCAGGCCAGGGCGCGGGCGATGGCCACGCGTTGCTGCTGGCCGCCACTCAACTGGCTGGGCAGGCGCTTGCTGAGCTCGCCCAGGCCCACCTGGTCCAGCAGTTCCTGCGCCCGGCTGCGGGCCGCGGCGCGCGACTGGCCGGCATACAGCAGCGGCAGCGCCACGTTTTCCTGCACGTTCATGCGCTTGAGCAGGTTGAAGCTCTGGAACACGAAGCCGATGGTCTGGTTGCGCACTTCGGCCTGTTGCGCTGCGCTCAGCTCGGTGACGTCGCGGCCGGCCAGCACGTAGTGGCCGGTGTCGGCGCGGTCCAGCAGGCCCAGCAGGTTCATCAGCGTGCTCTTGCCAGAACCGCTGGGGCCCATCAGCGCGACGTACTCGCCCCGGCCCACAGCCAAGTCGATGTCGTGCAGCACCGGCGTGACGACCTCGCCGTTGCGGTAGCTCTTGGCGATGCCCTGCAAGCGGATGACGTCGGCCTGCGTCGTCGACGTGTTGCCCTCGGGCGCGACGTCAGCGCGCATTGCCCGGCGTGTCGGCGCGGCGCGTGATCAGCGCGTCGCCGGCCTTGACGCTGCCGCTCAGCACCTGCGCGAGTTCGGTGAAGCGGGTGTTGGCAATGCCCACGGTCACCTCGTGCGGTTGCGGCACCTGGTCTGGGCCCACGGTCCAGACGCGGTAGACCCGTTCGCCGCCGCGTGTGCGCGTGAGCACGCCGTCGTCGCCCGCCAGGGCGGCCTGGGGTGGGGCGCTGGCGGCTGCAGCGGCTGCGCCCGGGGCTGACGCCGCCTTGCCCGCGGCTGCTGCAATCACCTTGCGGTCGTCGTCGTCGGGCTGGTAGCGCAGCGCGGCGGTGGGCAGGCGCAGCACCTCGGGCTTGCTCTGCAGCACGATGCGCGTCTGCGCCGTCATGCCGGGCTTCAGCCGTTCGTCGCTGTTGTCGACGCCGACGATGATGTTGTAGGTGACCACGCCCTGCGTCGTCGTCGAATTCAGCCGGAACTGCTGCACCTGGCCTTCGAACTCGGCCTGCGGGTAGGCGTCCACCGTGAAGCGCACCTGCTGCCCGGGCTGCACCTGGCCGACGTCGGCCTCGCTCACGTTGGTGTGGATCTGCATTTGCCGCAGGTCGCGCGCGAGCAGGAAGAGTTCGGGCGTCTGGAAGCTGGCGGCCACGGTCTGGCCGACGTCGATGTTGCGGCGGATGACCACGCCGTCGATCGGGCTGCGGATGACGCTGTTGTCGACGTCGGCCTGGGCCGCGTCCACCTGCGCGCGCGCCAGTTCCAGGCTGGCGCGTGCGGCGTCGAATTCGCGCTGGCTCTGGTCCAGGGCCAGGCCGCTGATGAAGTTCTGCGCCACCAGCTGGCGGTTGCGTTCCAGGCTGGCCGTGGCCAGGGCGACGCCGGCCCGCGCGCTGGCGGCCTGGGCCTGGGCCTGGCGCAGCCGGGCCTGCAGGTTGGTGGGGTCCAGGCGCAGCAGCACCTGGCCGGCTTTCACGCGGTCGTTGAAATCGGCCAGTCGTTCCATCACCGTGCCGCTGACCTGGGTGCCCACAGTGATGGTCGTCACCGGCTGCAAGGTGCCGGTGGCCATCACCACCTGGGTGATGGGGCCGCGGTCGACGAGGGCGGTGCGGTACTTGTCGGGCGGCGGCTTCACCGGGCGCTGCTGCCACCACCAGGCGGCGGCAGCGGCGACCAGCGCCAGCAGGGCCGCGGTCACGACCTTCGTGGAACGTTTCATCGGGGCGCTCAGGTCTTGCAGGCTGCGCAGTTGGCGCCAGACGAGTGTAGGTGGCGCTGCGCGCCGCGTTGGCCGCAGGTTCTTGCGGTAGCGTTGCGGCCCATGACCGTCCCTGAACCCCTTGCCCCGGCCTGCCCGAACTGCGGCCGGGCCCTGGGTATGGAGGTGACCCCTTTCTGCCCGGCTTGTGGCCAGGAAACGCGCCCACGGCCGCCGACGGTCGGTGAATTCCTGCAGCAATTCGGAGGGGCCTATCTGTCCACCGAAGGCGCGTTGTGGCGCACCCTCAAGCTGCTGTTCACCCAGCCCGGTGCGCTGACCGTGCATTACCTGGCCGGGCGACGCAAGCACTACGTGTTGCCCTTGCGCCTGTACCTGACGCTGAGCGTGCTGGCCCTGCTGCTGGTGCGCCTGTTGGCCGAACTGACGCCCATCACCGGACTCGACAATCCGGAGTTGGCCGATGCGCTGCGCAGCGGCAAGCCGACGGCCGTGTTGTCCATCCAGGGCAGCAAGGCCGGCATCCGCGAGGGTGTGCTGGTCTGCGAACGCCTGCCGCGCTGGGTGTGCAGGCGCATCGATGAGGAATTGCGCGCCGACCCGCCCCGCTTCCTGGCCAGGCTGCAGCAGACCAACCAGCGCGTCGTGGCCAACAGGAGTGTCGGGATGTTCCTGCTGCTGCCGCTGTTCGCCCTGGGTCTGCGGGTGGTGCATGCCGGCAGCGGGCGCGTCTACGCCGAGCACCTGGTGTTCGCGTTGCACCTGCATGCCTTCTGGGCGGTGATGCTGCTGGCGCTGCTGGTGCAGTGGCTGCCGCTGACCGTCCTGGCCATCGGCGTCATGGTCGTCTACACCCTGATGGCCGGGCAGCGTGTCTACGGTGGCCGCTGGTGGGCCCGCTGGGGCCGGGCCTTGCTGCTGTCGGCGTACTACTTTGCGCTCCTCAGCATGGCCTTGCCACTGTCGGTCTGGGCCAGCGTGATGCTGTGAACGCGCCACTTGGAGCGGCCCGGCCCGCCTGCCTGAATTGCCGTGAACCCCTGCTGCCCCGGGCCGGCGGACAGCCGCCCAGCCACTGCCCGGCCTGCGGCCAGGAAACCCTTGTGCGGCCACCAAAGCTGGGTGAATTCCTGCAGCAGTTCGGCGGTGCCTACTTCGCCACCGAAGGTGCGCTCTGGCGCACGCTGAAACTGCTGCTGATCAGGCCCGGCGAGCTGACGGCGCAATACCTCGCCGGCCGGCGCAAGCATTACGTGCTACCGCTGCGGCTGTACCTGAGCATCAGCCTGGTGACGATCCTGCTGCTGCGGGTCACGGCTGGCGCCGGCATGGATGTCCAGCTGCCTGCCGACCTGGACCTGCGCAAGGGCGAGTGGACCCTCGTGCAGATCGACAGCAAGGTCAACGCAGGGCTGATGGACGGCGTCTTCTTCTGCCGCGGCCTGCCGCCGTGGTTCTGCAAGCGCCTGGAGCGCCGTCTGGACACCGACCCCAAGGGCCTGCAGCGCGAGGCCGAGCAACTGCCCAACCGGCTCATCTCGAACTTCGGCGGCGCCATGTTCGTGGTGCTGCCGCTGTTTGCGCTGCTGCAGATGCTGGTCTGGTGGAACCGCCGGCTGCGCTACACCGAGCATCTGGTGTTTGCGCTGCACCTGCATGCCTTCTGGTTCCTGTGCCTGCTGCTGACCCTGCTGCCGTTTGCCTGGCTGTCGCCGCTGGCGGCGTTGCTGGTGCCGGTGTATGCCTGGGCGGCGCTGAAGCGGGTCTATGGTGGCCGGTGGTTCTGGATCAGCGTGCGCGCAGCGCTGGTGTCGCTGCTGTACCTGCTGGTGTTGTCGTTCGGGCTGCTGTTCGTGCTGCTCTGGTCGATGCTGTTCTGAACGGCAAGCGCGCTCCGGCGTCAAGCCGCGCCCAGGGCTTGCGCCAACGCCAGAAAGTCGCCGGCGACGAAATCGAACTCATCCGGCGCGAAGGCTTCCACGGCGCCACTCGGGCCGCGTTCCAGTGGCCGGCTCACGTAAGCCGTGCGCAGCCCGCAGGCGGCGGCCGCGCGCAGGTCGCTGGGGTGGCAGGCCACCATCATCACCTGGGCCGGGGCCAGGCCCAGCAGCCGCGCGGCGCCCAGATAGACCTCGGGGTCGGGCTTGTAGTGGCCGAAGAGTTCGGCGCTCAGCACCGTGTCCCAGGGCAGGCCGGCGTTCTTGGCCATGTTCAGCAGCAGGGCCACGTGGCCATTGCTCAGCGTGGTGATGGTGAAGCGCTGCTTCAGCCTGGTCAGCCCTTCCACGCTGTCGGGCCAGGGCTGCAGCCGGTGCCAGACGCGGTTGAACTCAACGGCCTGCGGCTCGGCCAAAGCGACGCCGCGTTCGGCGAGCAACCGGTCGAGGATGCGCCGGTGCAGGCCGTCCAGGTCGGTCCAGGGCAGGACGCCGCTGCGCACGTCCTGCATCGCCGGGGCGTAGCCGGCGCGCCAGGCCAGGGCGAAGTCGCCGCCGCCGTTCGCGCCCAGCGGCAGGCCCAGGCGCTGCACCTCGGCCTGCACGCTGCCGTACCAGTCGACGACGGTGCCGAAGACGTCGAAGCAGAGCGCGCGGATGTCGGGATCGCCGGGGGTCGCCATCGCGGCAGTTTAGGTCGGTGCAGGCGCCCGCCTGCCGCCGGCATGCTTTCTTGACGCAACGCAAGGCGCTCGAATGCCGGCCGCCCGACGATGTCGCCATCGTCTGAAATCCAGTGACCCAGTGAGCCTGCCCATGCGCACTTCCTCGTTGCTCTTCCTGCATTTTGCGCATCGACACCGTGGCAGTGACCACGGGCCGGGTGCGGCACGCGCAGTGCGGGTGCCGGCATGACGGCGGCGGTGCTGCCCCTCCGCGGGCGAGCCGTGGCCAGCGGTGGTCGGCTCGGCTCGAACGCCATCACCCGCGTTGCGCAGGCGCTGCCCCCGCGCGTGGGCAGCGGGGCCACCTGGGCCCTGTTCGAGCGGGCCGGTCTGCTGCATCACCTGCTGCAGCCGCCCAGGGACATGGTCGACGGGGCCGAGGTGCGCGCCTTGCACCAGGAACTGCAGCGGACGCTCGGCCCGGGCCAGGCCGGTGACGTGGCGCGCGCCGCCGGCCGGGCCAGCGCTGACCAGGTGCTGGCCCACCACATCCCGCGGCCGGCGCAGCGCGTGCTTCGGGCCCTGCCGGCGCCGCTGGCCGCGCGGCTGCTGCTCGCGATCCTCCGCCGCCGGGCCCGGGCCTTGGTCGGCAGCGGTGAATTCAGCGCCAGTGCGGCGTTCGGACAACCGGTGGTGCTGCGCATCCGCCACAACCCGCTGTGCCTGGGCCTGAGCAGCAGCGTGCCGGCCTGTGACTTCCACGCCATGTGCCTCGAACGCCTGTTCCAGGTGCTGGTGCATCCGCAAGTGCGGGTGTTCGAGGTGGCCTGCGAAGCCTGCGGTGACGCGGAATGCCGCTTCGAGGTGCGCTGGTAGGCGGCACCTAAAATCGGCGTATGTCTGCCCACGCCTCCACCCCAGCTTCCGCCCCTTCCGCACTGAGCGCCCTGTCGCCGCTCGACGGCCGCTATGCCGCCAAGGTGGCCGCGCTGCGCCCCCTGCTCAGCGAATACGGGCTGATGCACCGCAGGGTGCAGGTGGAAGTGGAGTGGTTCATCGCCCTGTCCGACGCCGGTTTCGCCGAATTCAAGCCCTTGTCGGAGACCGCCCGCGGCCAGCTGCGCGGCCTGGTGATGCGCTTCAGCGAAGCCGACGCCCAGGCCATCAAGGACATCGAGAAGACCACCAACCACGACGTCAAGGCGGTCGAGTACTGGTTGAAGTCGCGTTTCGGCGGCCAGCCCGAGCTCGTGGCTGCGAGCGAGTTCGTGCATTTCGCCTGCACCAGCGAAGACATCAACAACACCAGCCACGCCTTGATGCTGGGCACCGCCCGCGCCGACGTGCTGCTGCCGGCACTGGACGCGGTGCTGGCCCGGCTGACGCAGATGGCCCACGAACTGGCGGCGCTGCCGATGCTCAGCCGCACCCACGGCCAGACCGCCAGCCCCACCACCGTGGGCAAGGAAGTGGCCAACGTCGCCGCCCGGCTGGCCACGGCGCGGGCGCGCATTGCCGCGGTGCCGCTGCTGG
>JANOBX010000276.1:0-1796 GCA_031411875.1 Burkholderiales bacterium
TCATCGTCGCCACCTCGGCCGCCAACCAGTGCCTGTACTGCGTGGTGGCGCACGGCGCCATTCTGCGCATCTACGAAAAACAACCGCTGGTGGCCGACCAGGTGGCGGTGAACCACCGCAAGGCCGACATCACACCGCGCCAGAAGGCCATGCTCGACTTCGCGATGAAGGTCTGCACCGCGTCGCACACCGTGGACGACGCCGACTTCGCCGCGCTGCGCGACCACGGCTTCAGCGACGAGGACGCCTGGGACATCGGCGCCATCACGGCCTTCTTCGGCCTGAGCAATCGCATGGCCAACCTCACCGGCATGCGGCCCAACGACGAGTTCTATCTCATGGGACGTACGCCGCGCAGCCCGAAGGGCTGACGCGGCGTGCGATCCAGCGGCCGCCGTGGAACCGGCTTGGCCGGGCCGCCGGCGGCGCCCCCTTGAGGGGGAGCGCCGTCAGGCGCTGCGGGGGTGGGTGATCAACCTTGCCGTTGCTGCAGCACGCGGATGCGGTCTTCGATCGGCGGGTGGCTGCTGAACAACGCCATCAGCCCGCTCGGCCGGCCGTTGATGCCCATCGTGGCCACGTTCTGCGGCAGCTGGCCCGGGTCCATGCCGCCCAGGCGGGCCAGCGCGTTGATCATTGGCTGCTTGCGGCCCATCAGGTCGGCGGCACCGGCGTCGGCGCGGTACTCGCGCTGCCGCGAGAACCAGGCCACGATCACCGCGGCCAGCATGCCCAGCACGATGTCCAGCACGATGGTGGTGACGTAGTAGCCGATGCCCACGCCGTCGCGGTCGTTCTTCAGGATCACCTTGTCGACGAAGTAGCCGATCACGCGCGACAGGAACACGACGAAGGTGTTCATCACGCCCTGGATCAGTGCCATCGTGATCATGTCGCCGTTGGCCACGTGCGCGACCTCGTGGCCGATGACGGCCTCGACCTCGTCACGGCTCATGCTGTGCAGCAGCCCGGTGGACACGGCGACCATCGCCGAGTTCTTGAACGCCCCGGTGGCAAAGGCGTTCGGTTCGCCGTCGTAGATGGCGACTTCGGGCATGCCGATGCCGGCCTTCTGCGCGAAGCGCTCCACGGTGCCGACGATCCAGCGGTGCGTGGGGTCGGTGCTGTCGTTGATGATCTGGGCCTTGGTGGACCACTTGGCCATCGGCTTGCTGATCAGCAGCGAGATGATCGCGCCGCCGAAGCCCATCAGGGCCGCAAAGCCCAGCAGCATGGGCAGGTTCAGCCCGTTGGCCGTGAGGAAGCGGTTGACGCCCAGCAAGCTGGCGGCCAGCCCCAGCACCAGCATGACGGCCAGGTTGGTGATGACAAATAGCGCAATGCGTTTCATGGCGTTGACGGCCTCCTGTGCCGCGGCAGATCGATCCGAAGCGAGATGTTAGGGTGCCCGCCCGTGTTTCAAGCAGGCCCGGCATGGGTAGGGGCTTGGAGCCCGGCTCAGCGGCGCAGGCGCACCTGCGTGGGCTTGCCCGCGGGCAGCACCTCGAAGGCATCACCCAGCTGCGCAAACAGCTTCAGCGACGAGCTGTTCTTGCCGAGCAGTTGCGCCTCGCGCAGGCGCTGCACCGCCACGTTGAGCGCCAGGCCCTGACCGGCCGCCAGTTCGGGCAGGCAGTTCAGCACCGCCTGCACCGAGGCGCCGCCGCGCTGGCCGTCGCCGGGCCGGCCGGTGCCGCGGGGCTGGTTCGACTTAGACGATGCCGGGCCGGGCTTGGGCGCGAGGGCGGCAGCCGGCGCGGGCGCCGGCGGCGCCACCGGCGCGGGCGCGGGTGCGG
>JANOBX010000277.1:0-2300 GCA_031411875.1 Burkholderiales bacterium
GATCTGGCTTTGCAGCTGGTTGATCTGCTGGACCTGGTTGTTGATCTGCGTGATGCCATCGAGCACCTGTTGGATCGTCTGGACCAGATTGGCAACATCGATGACCGGGATGCCCTGCGCGCGGGCGCCATTGGCGCCGAAGGCGATGAGGACAGCCGCAGCGACCTTGAGACGGGTTTGCATGGTTTGCTCCTGTGCTGGTTGACGCTCGTTGACGCTTATGCCCGACCGCGCAGAGCGGCGAGCTTGTAGGCGGCGGTTCGCACCGCGCCGTAACCCTGGCGAACCACGGCGCCGGCACCGGCGGCCATGGATCCTGCGGCTCGACCAGTGGCTGTGGCGGCGGCGCCAGTAGCCTGGCCCGCCGCGTAGGGCAGACCGGCACCGGCACGCACGACACCACCGGCTGCACCTGCACCCCGCGTGGAGGAGGCAGAGCGCAGGCCTGAGACCATCATGGCGTTCTGGATCATCTGAATGCCTTGCTGAACTGCGGCGCCGCCGGTGAGTGCGGAGGCGAGGCTTGGGGCCTGGAAGCAGATGATGGCCATGAGGATCATCAGCACGCAGTAGCGAGTGGCCTCGCCCAGAACGTTGAACGTAGCTCCCAGGAAACCACCGCCGCTTTGGATGGCAACGAACATCTGGTTGCCCATGAACGTGCTCAGCCCCAGAGCGAAGAACGCGAACCAGGTCAGCACGACCGCGTTCAGGACCATCGAAAGCCAGCTGTCGAAGAACCGCGCCGTCGGCCTCCAGGCCAGGCAGAGGATGAACAGCGGCCCGATGGCGATCACGAACGTCAGAAACAGCTTCGAGAGAGTGACGACGAAAAGCGCGATGCAGAGGAAGACCACTGATCCGATGGAGAAGACCACGCCGGCAAGCACGAGGTCTAGCCGAAACATGCTCGCTTCCTTCATGATGTCTGCGACCTGCGAACTAGCGTCGTCGTTGAACTTGTCCAGCAGTGCGTACGGCGTTGCAACCGTGGCCGGATCGACTGCCGACGGCAGGAATGTGGACGCGACGCCCATCGCCAATGCATTTGCGGTGTCGGAGACGTTGCTGATGTAGAAACCGGACTGCAGCGCGAAGGCCAAGACCATGCTGATCTTGAAGACCTTCCACATGAAAGTGGGGAGCGTCTCTGAGACCTCATTGCGAAGGACGGCCCACCCGTAGAGCGCAACCCAGATCGTCATTGCACTCAACGCAATCGGAGCGATCGCAGTCATGAGCGTGGTGACAACGCTCAGCACGTAGGTGCTGAGCACCGCGTCGAACTGCGAACCGACCCAATTGAACATGGGAATCTCCTGTTCCTACTGCACTGCCGACACCGGAAGGTTCAACGGTGGGCGCGCGTTCATGTCCACGCACTTCCCGGCCATGTCGGGGTACTGGCACCAAAGCCACGCCGATCCCTTCTTTGCGATCCAAAGCCGCGACAGCTTCTGCGTCCCATATGTCGAGTCACGACAAGCCGTAGGCCGCGCGAACGGCTCGGTGCATTCACGTAGACCTGCTGACGTCTCAACCATGTGCCATGGCCCCGGATGGCATCCGGCATCTGCAGCGCAAGGCTTCGCCTTGCTCGCCGGTCCGGTGGCCGGCACCGGCGGCGTCTCCACCTTCTTCGTTCCATCGGGCATCACCTTGACGGCCTCATTGCCCTTTACGAACTGCGCGCTGGCGGCGGAAGCGGCGAATGCGATCGCGACCAGCGCGACGAGATTGCGAACAGCGTTCATGCAGTTCTCCTGGAGGTCCGAAACCTCCGATCCTGAACCTCACGAAGCAGCACGGGAAGCCATTGAAACGGATCGTTGCCATGCCGTTCGCGCACGGCATCGAGCAGGGCCACGTTGTCGGTGGTCGCCGAGAGCACGGTGATGAAGTCTTCGAGGCCGGCGAGGTCCAGTTCGCAGATCGCGCTGGCGTGGCCCTGCTTGACCAGGAAGCGCCGGCCGCCTTGCGCGCCCAGGCTGCGCACGATGTCGAACTCGGCCTGCGTCAGGCCGAAGCCGTCGACGTATTCCTCGCGCACCGCCTCCGGGTTGGCGAGGAAGATCTTGGTCACGCTCTGCTCGATCATCGTGCGGCTGATGGGGTGGCGCAGCACGTCGGACGGGCTCTGGGTGTCGAAGATGCCCAGCCCGTTCTGCTTGCGGATCGTCTTCTGCTTCTGCTTGGCGAAGTCGCTGAAGATCTCGTGGTCCAGCGCCTTCCAGAACTCCGAGATCACGTAGATCAGCCGCTCGCCGTTGACGAGCTCTTCCATCACCTGCAGCAGGTAC
>JANOBX010000278.1:0-16209 GCA_031411875.1 Burkholderiales bacterium
GTACCTGCTGCAGGTGATGGAAGAGCTCGTCAACGGCGAGCGGCTGATCTACGTGATCTCGGAGTTCTGGAAGGCGCTGGACCACGAGATCTTCAGCGACTTCGCCAAGCAGAAGCAGAAGACGATCCGCAAGCAGAACGGCCTGGGCATCTTCGACACCCAGAGCCCGTCCGACGTGCTGCGCCATCCGATCGGCCGCACGATGATCGAGCAGAGCGTGACCAAGATCTTCCTCGCCAACCCGGAAGCCGTGCGCGAGGAATACGTCGAAGGCTTCGGCCTCACGCAGGCCGAGTTCGACATCGTGCGCAGCCTGGGCGCGCAGGGCGGCCGGCGCTTCCTGGTCAAGCAGGGTCACGCCAGCGCAATCTGCGAGCTGGACCTAGCCGGGCTCGAGGATTTCATCACCGTGCTCTCGGCCACCACCGACAACGTGGCCCTTCTGGATGCCGTGCGCGAACGGCATGGCAACGATCCGTTTCAATGGCTTCCGGTTCTCCTTCGTGAGGTTCACGATCGCAGGTTTCGAACCTCAAGGAGAGCCGCATGAAAGCTGTTCGTCATCTCCTCGCGCTGGTCGCGCTTGCACTCGCCGCCACCACCGCCAGCGCCCAGTTCGTGAAGGGCAACGAGGCCGTCAGGGTGATGCCCGATGGAAGCAAGCGCATCGAGACCGCACCCCTTCCTTCAACTGGCCTGATCCGAAGCACGAAGCCCTGCAACGCCGACGCGGGATGCAACGCAGGGCCGTGGCACATGGTTGAGACCAACGACGGACTTGTGGAATGCACGGAGGCGTACGCCCGGCCGGGTACCTGCCGCAAGTCCACATACGGGTCGACGAAGCTGTCCCGCCTTTGGGTGGTCAAGTCGGGCAGCAACTGGCTTCAGTGCCAGTTCCCAGACTTGGGTAGCAAGTGCGTGAACATGTTCGCGAGGCCACCTGCCAACTTGCCGTTTGACGCAGTCCAGTAGGAGGTCGATTCCATGTTCGCCTGGGTCGGTGCCAAGTTCGACGCCATCCTCAGCACCTATGTGCTGGGCGTGGTGTCAGCCGTCATGACTGCCATTGCGCCGATCGCGCTTACGGCAATGACCATTTGGGTTGCTCTGTACGGCTGGGCTGTGCTGCGCAACGAGGTATCCGAGACGTTGCCGGTCTTCATGTGGAAGGTGTTCAAGATCAGCCTTGTGCTGGCGTTCGCCCTGCAGTCTGGCTTCTACATATCGAACGTGTCGGATACGGCCAATGCGCTGGCCATGGGTGTCGCTACAACGTTTCTCCCCGCTGGCGTGGACCCCGCAACGGTCGCGACACCGTACGCCCTGCTGGACAAGTTCAATGACGACGCGAGCGCTCAGGTCGCTGACATCATGAAAGAAGCCAGCATGTTCCGTTTGGACCTTGTGCTTGCTGCTGTGGTCTTCTCGATTGGCTCGGTGATCTTTCTCTGCATCGCACTGTTCGTTGTGACGCTGGCCAAGCTTTTCCTGACCTTCGTAGTGGCCATTGGGCCGCTATTCATCCTCTGCCTCGCGTGGCGGCCAACGGCTCGCTTCTTCGATAGCTGGTTGTCGATGGTTCTCAATTCGGTCGTCCTGACCTGGTTCGCCTTCTTCGCGCTGGGCTTGAGCACCTACATGGGTGCAGCCATGTTCAAGGCAATCCTCGACGGAGGTGGATTTCTCGGCGGCTCGTTCAACGTCCTGGGTGAGGCCACGCGCTACTGCGTCCTGATGATCCTCATGGCCATCATCTGCTTCCAGGCGCCAAGCCTCGCGTCCGCGCTCACCGGCGGCGCCGCGGTCCAGCAAGGCATCCAGATGATCCAGAACGCCATGATGGTCTCAGGCCTGCGCTCGGCATCCTCCGCACGGGGCGCCGGAGCCGCAGGCGCAGCCGGCGGTGTCGTTCGTGCCGGCGCCGGTCTGCCCTATGCGGCGGGCCAGGCCACGGGCGCCGCGGCTGTGGCGACCGGCCGGGCCGCAGGAACCGTGGCCGCCGGTTCCGGCGCCGTGGTCCGCCAGGGATACGGCGCGGTGCGAACCGCTGCCTACAAGCTCGCCGCGTTACGCGGTCGGGCGTGAACGTCAACCAGCGTCAACCAGCACAGGAGCGAAGCCATGCACACACGTCTCAAGGTCGCTGCCGCCGTCCTCATCGCCATCGGCGCCAACGGCGCCCGCGCACAGGGCATCCCGGTCATCGATGTTGCCAACCTGGTCCAGACGATTCAGCAGGTGCTCGATGGCATCACCCAGATCAACAACCAGGTCCAGCAGATCAACCAGCTGCAAAGCCAGATCAACAGCATCAACGGCATCCGCAACCTGGGCAACGTGTTCAACAACCCGCTGCTGAAGAACTACGTGCCCGCCGAGGCCTACACCTACGTCAATGCGATCAACACCTCCGGCTACTCCGGTCTGAACGCAACAGCCAAGGCGTTGCGCGATGTGGGCATGGTCTACAACTGCATGGACCTTGCCGGAGACGCACGCACCAGCTGCCAGGCAGCCCTGGCGCAGCCGTACCAGCAGAAAGGCCTGCTGCAGGACGCGATGAAGTCGGCCGCCGGCCGCCTGTCGCAGATCCAGTCGCTGATGGGCCAGATCAACGCCACCACCGACCAGAAAGCGGTGCAGGAGGTCCAGGCCCGCATCGGCGCCGAGAACGCCCTGCTGGCGCATGAGATGTCGCAGGTGCAGATGCTCCAGGGCATGGCCGATAGCGAGGAACGCATCGCCCGGTCGCGCGAGCGGGAGCGCCAGTACCAAATGCTCACGCGCACCGGGAAGGTGGCCGACTACCTCCCCTGATGCCTGATCCCTGAACTGCTGCGCCCAGCACCGCCCGAAGGCCGCGCGCAGCCCAACCGAGGTCTCCCCATGAGTGCCGTCCTGACGCCAGGAAGAGCCGCTGCATTGCCTGATCGCTCCCGCGACCATCGCCAGGCCGCTGCCGAGACGACGACGATCGACGCCAATCGCGCGTGGGAAGTCGACCGTGCGTTGATGTTGGAACGTTCGGAGCGCCGCGCCTGGTGGGTGGCCATCGCCGGCCTCGTGCTGGGCCTCATCGGTATCGCAGCGGTCTTCGTCCAGGGCCCGCTGCGCCGTGTGGTCGAGATTCCCATCGTCGTCGACCGCGTCACCGGCGAGGCGACCATCCAGCAGCGCCTCGCCGTCGAGACCATCCCGCCGATGGAAGCGCTCGACAAGCACAACCTCGCCAACTTCGTGCGTGCCCGCGAAGGCTACAGCTGGATGTTCCTGCAGCGCGACTTCGACCAGGTGGCGCGCATGGCGGTGCCCGCCGTCTTCGCCGACTACAACCGCCAGTTCGAGGGCGACGCCGCGCTGCAGAAAAAGATCGGCGCCGCGGAAGACTGGCGCATCAATGTCATCGGCGTGCGCCTGGCGGCGTCCGGCCGCGCCGGCAACAAGGGCGAGGCCACGGTCACCTACGACAAGGTGGTGCGCCTCACGGACCGCAACCTGCCTGAAGTCACCACGCGGCACGTGGCCAGCATCGTCTTCCAGTACCAGCCCAAGGTGCTGGCCAAGGAGCGTGACCGGATCGAGAACCCGTTCGGCTTCGTCGTCACCGCCTACCGGTCCGACCCCGAGATCAACACGGCCGCTCCGGGGGCCAAGCCATGAAGCCCTCGACCTGGCTGGCGGCCCTCGGCAGTGTGGCGCTCTGTGCCGCCGCAAGCGCCGCCCCAGAGCCCGCCGATCCGCGTCTGCGCGAAGTGGTCTACGACCCGCGCGCCGTCGTCACCGTACCGGTTAAGCGCGGTGTCGTGACGCTGGTGGTTCTCGATCCCGACGAGTCGATCACCGAAGTCGCCGCCGGTCTGGGTGGCGACTGCACCAAGGCCGACTCCGCCTGGTGCGTTGCTGCGCAACCTGGCGGCCGGAACCTGTTCGTCAAGGCGAAGAGCTCAGCCAGCGCGGCGAATACCCTGGCCGTCGTCACCGACCGACGGACGCATGCGTTCCGCTTCGTCGTCTTGGCCGATGCTGATCCCAAGCCACCGGTTTACCGGCTCATAGTCAAGGCACCGGCTCGGGCAGCGCCAGCGTCGCGCCTTGCCTTGCGTGACATGACACCGCTGGTTGCTTTGCCGGCAGTGCCTCCGCCCCCACCGCCGCAGCAGATCGTCGCGGAGCGGCTGCAAGCCAGGCCGCAGGTGATGAACACCCAGTATTCGATCGCCGAAGGCGACGGCTCGCAGGACATCGTGCCGACGCTGGTCTTCGACGACGGCCGCTTCACCTACCTCCGCTTCCCGGGCAACCGCGAGGTGCCGGCCGTGTTCCATGTCCTAGGTGACGGCAGCGAGACGCTCGTCAATGCCCGCATGGAGGACGACCTGCTCGTGGTGGACCGCGTCAGCCGGCGGCTGATGCTGCGCGCTGGCTCGTCCGTCGTGGGCCTCTGGAACGAGGCCTTCGACCTGGACGGCAAGCCGCCCGGCGACGGCACCACGGTGCCAGGCGTACGGCGCGTGCTCAAGGCGGACGCCAGTGGAAACACCGCCACCACGGATGCGCACAAGGGAGCTACGCCATGACACCTGACCCGAACGAGCGGCGCGACCACGATCCTGAGCTGGCCGCCGATCAGGAAGCGGACGGCAACACGATTGCGCCACTGCCGGGCGAGCCCGGCATCCCCAACGTCGCGACCCGGCAGCGGATCGCGACGTCGAAGAAGGGGCTGCTGGCCGTGGTCTTGTTCATCGGAACCCTGGTCACCGTTGCTGGGTTCACGATTCAGAACTTCGTCTCCGGTGGCAAGAAGGCCGAAGACGCGGAGTCGAAGCTGTTGCGCGACAAGCCAGCCGCCGCCACGGCCGAACCACGCAGGCTCGAGATGCCACCCGCGCCAGTCGCCAGTGCCGCGGTGGCGACAGCACCCCGCATTCGCGCCTTGACACCCACGGCCGACGAACTGGCCGAGCCCATCGGCGTTCGGCGCACCGGATCGGGTGCACCGACATCGGGTAGCCCGAAGGTGGCCCCGCCCGAGGATGCCCCCGTCCTGCTGGTGACCACCCGGCCGGGTGCACTTCCGGCGCCGGGGGCCCCCACCCGAAGGGCGGATGCTCCGGCACCCCCGGTCGAGGGAATGGCCGCACCAGAGCCTGCCGATCCGAACGACCCCATCGCGGCGACCTCGCGCAATCTACAGGGCTACCAGCGCCAGTTGCAGGGCCTGCTCGACAACCTGACCAAGACCGCGGCGCTGGCCACGGGCCAGGCGACCGGGCAGATGCCGTCGGGGGCCCTCCTCGGTGGGCCCCCGATGGCAGGCGCCGCACCCATCGGGGCGGCGCCCGCAGGGGGTGGCCTGTTCGGGGGCCAGCTTCAGGGGTCGGCCACCCCCAAGGCGGTGGCCTCGATGCTCGGCAATCGCAGCCTGACGCTGCCCAAGGGCACGGCCTTCACCTGTGCGCTGAAGACCAAGGTAATCAGCGCCACCTCGGGCCTCGTCGGTTGCCAGGTGCAGCGCAACGTCTTCAGCGACGACGGCCGCGTTCTGCTGATCGAACGCGGCTCGCACCTGGACGGCGAATACCGCATTGCCTCGGTGCGGCCCGGCACCGTGCGCATCCCTGTTCTCTGGACCCGCATCCGCACGCCGCTGGGCGTCACGGTGGACATTGACTCGCCCGGCACCGGCCAGCTCGGCGAATCCGGCATCGACGGCTATGTGGACAACCGCTGGGGCGAGCGCATCGGCGCGGCCATGTTGCTGTCGCTCATCGACGACTCGGTGAAGCTCGTCATCCAGAACCAGGCTAGTGACCGGCAGGCCGACACCATCGTGCTGCCCTCGACGACGGCCAACACCAGCAAGCTGGCCGAGAAGGTGCTCGACAGCACGATCAACATCCCGCCGCTGATCTACCAGAACCAGGGCGGCATCGTCGGCATCTACGTTGCGCGCGACGTGGACTTTTCGTCGGTGTACGAGTTGAAGCCCACGGCAATCGCACCGGTGCGCGAGGTCACGCCGTGAACCAGCACGCGGGCGAGCACGAGGACCTGGCGAACCTCGATGGGGGCTGGTGCGGCGACGCCACCTCGGTCGTCGAGTTCCTGCGCCCGCTACGCGACCAGCTCGATGCACCTGGCGTGTTGGAGGTCTGCGTCAACCGGCCCGGCGAACTGCTCGTCGAGACGGTTCGCGGCTGGCAGACGGTACCGGCACCCGAGATGACTCAGGAACGCTGCCTGTCGCTGGCGACCGCCGTGGCCACCTTCTGCGATCAGCAGATCAACCAGGAGCGGCCGTTGCTGTCGGCAACGCTACCCAGCGGCGAACGCATCCAGTTCGTCATTCCGCCCGCCGTCCCGCGCGGCACGGTTTCGATCACGGTGCGCAAGCCGTCGCACCTGATCAAGCGACTCGACGACTTCGAGCGTGAGGGCCTGTTCGAGCGAACGGCCACGGTGACGCGCACACCGACCGCGGAGCTGCTGCCCTTCGAGCGAGAACTGGTCGAGCTGAAGGACGCAGGCCGATACGCCGAGTTCCTGCGTCTGGCGGTGCGCAAGCACCAGACCATCGTCGTCAGCGGCAAGACCGGCTCGGGCAAGACCACCTTCATGAAGGGCCTCGTTGAAGAGGTGCCCAAGCACGAACGCCTGATCACGATCCAGGATACGGCCGAGCTGACGCTGCCGAACCACCCGAACGTGGTGCACCTGTTCTACAGCAAGGACGCGCAGGGCACGGCGCGCGTGACGGCCAAGTCGCTGCTCGAAGCCTGCCTGCGGATGAAGCCCGACCGCATCTTCCTGGCCGAGGTGCGCGGCGACGAATGCTTCTACTTCGTGCGGCTTGCGGCCTCGGGCCACCCGGGCAGCATCACCAGCGTTCATGCCGGCAGTTGCGCGCTTGCCTTCGAGCAGATGTCGCTGATGATCCGCGAAACAGGTGCGGGCGGCGGTCTGCGCATGGACGAGATCAAGTGGCTGCTCAGCGTCGTGGTCGACGTGATCGTGCAGTTCGATCGCGACGAGCGCGGGCGCTTCATTTCCGAGATCCTCTACGAGCCACGTCGCCAGCGGCTCGGGCGCTGGGATCATCAGGTGGCGAAATGAGCAGCATCGCCGCGCTGCCGTTCTCGGCCTGGCCCACGGGTCGCAAAGTCGCGGCGGGCGCCTTCGCCATCCTCGGCTACGCCGCGCTGGCCTGCGCGGCGGTCTACCTGGCCGGCGTGCTGTTCCTGCTGCTGAACAAGGCGAACCCGAAGCAGGCCCAGTTCGCCAGCATCGTCCAGTACTGGGCCCTGTACGCAGACGACGCCCAGCTGCGCAAGAAGCTTCAGCTCGCGATCGGCGTCTCGGGGATCGGTCTGCTGATCCTGCTACCGGCCGGCCTGGTCGCCGCCGCGCGGCCGCGGCGGGCGCTGCATGGCGATGCCCGGTTTGCCAGCGCGGCCGAGGTCGATCGCGCGGGACTCACGGGCGGCGATGGGCAGCCGGGCATCCTCATCGGCAGACACCGCGGCAAGTTCCTGTCGCTGCCCGGCCAGCTCTCGGTGATGCTGTCGGCGCCCACCCGCAGCGGCAAGGGCGTGGGCGTCGTGATCCCGAACCTCCTGAACTGGCCCGACTCGGTCGTGGTGCTCGACATCAAGGGCGAGAACTACGACATCACGGCCGGCTACCGCGCAGCGCACGGCCAGGCGGTCTACGCCTTCTCGCCTTTCGACGAGGACGCGCGCAGCCACCGCTGGAATCCACTGACCGCCGTGCGCTCCAGCCCGCTGCACCGCGTGGGCGACCTGCTCACCATCGGCCAGGTCTTCTTCCCCAACGATGGCGGCGGCACCTCGTCGGAAGCCTTCTTCAACGACCAGGCGCGCAACCTGTTCCTCGGCCTGGGACTCGTCCTCCTCGAAACCCCCACGCTCCCTCGCACCATCGGCGAGATGCTGCGCCAGTCCTCGGGCAAGGGCCGGTCACTGAAGGATCACCTGAGCGGCCTGATCACCCAGCGTCGCGAGGAAGCTTCATCCACGAGCCCGCCGCTATCCGACGAGTGCACCGACGCCCTACAGCGGCTGCTGTCGAACTCGGAGAACACGCTGTCCAGCGTGGTCGCCACCTTCAATGCGCCGCTGACGATCTTCGCGGACGCGGTGGTCGATGCGGCCACCAGCGCCGACGACTTCAGGCTTGAGGACGTGCGCCGACGCCGCATGTCGGTCTACGTGCGGATCCCGCCGAACCGGCTGGCCAACGCCCGGCCACTGCTGAACCTGTTCTTCTCGCAGCTCGTCAGCCTGAACACCCAACACCTGCCCGAGCAGGACTCGTCTCTAAAGGTTCAGTGCCTGCTTGTCAACGACGAGTTCACGGCCATGGGCCGGGTTGGCGTCATCACGACCGCCGCGGCCTTCCTGGCCGGCTACAACCTGCGCCTGCTGACCGTGGTACAGGCCATGTCGCAGCTGGATGCCGTCTATGGCGACAAGGAAGCTCGGACCTTCGCCACCAACCACGGGCTGCAGATCCTCTACGCGCCACGCGAGCAGCGCGACGCCGACGAGTACAGCGCCATGCTTGGTCACTTCACTGAGCGCGCCACCTCACGTGGGCGCAGCCGGTCCTTCAGCGGCCACGGCTCAAGCACTGTCAGCCGTAACGAGAGCGAGCAGCGCCGCGCGCTGCTGCTGCCGCAGGAGTTCAAAGAACTGGGCAGCGAGCGCCTGGTGGTGATCTTCGAGAACTGCAAGCCGATCCTCGGCGAGAAGATCCGCTACTACCGCGACAAGGCCTTCACCTCGCGCCTATTGAGAGGGCCGGACGTGCCGCTCATGGACATGGACCTGCACCTGGCGCGGGTCCAGCAACGCTGGCGCTATGCCGAAGACGAGCTGCCTGCCGGGCAGACCTTGAGCCTGGAGGCACTGGCTCACGACCACACGCTGTTGCCGGACTCGTTCGAGGGTCCACCGGATAAGGTCGCCGACGAATTGCTGAGCTTCTTCGACAAGGGCGCGCCGGGTATCCCGGGCATCGGCGGATCGATCGAGCCCGTTGCCGACGAGGACGGCGTCCTGCTCGCCGATAGCGACGCGACGGTGATGACGCTGGACGTGGCCGCACTCGACGCCGACTTCGACGCGCCGCCAGGCGGTGAACCCAGCGCGCCAGAGGCCCAGATCAATCCTTGAGAACACGGGAGAACTGCTGTGCGCAACGCCACCCCATTCGTCCCCTGGCTGCTCGTCCTTGCTTCCTGCAGCTCGCCCCCGAAACCACCGACAGTGGACGGGTCGCAGAAGCGGCCTGTCAACTCCCAGATGTCCATTGAGCTGCAGGTCTGCAAGAACGACCTGCAGAACACGCGCATCCTGGCCACCGAGTCCAGCCGCATTGCGGAAACCACCGCCGCCACGCTGTCGAACCTGGCGGCGCGCCAGCAACTTCTAGCCGCAATGCAGGCACCGCCCAGCCAGCAGATCCAGGCCAACAGCGTCTTCACCGTGCGCTTCGACTTCGGCAGCACACGCGTCGCCATCCCGCCGGACATCGCCGCTGCCCTGGTGGAAGACGCCAAGGCGTCGCCGCTGGTGCTGCTGCGCGGGCGTACCGATGGGACCAGCGACGCGCCGGCCGAGAGCCGCATTGCGAGGGAGCGTGCGGCAGCCGTGCGTGACTACCTGGTGGCCGCGGGCGTGGACCCCGCACGCATCCGAGCCACCTACCAGCCGGCCGGCGATCACGTGGCCGACAACGCCAGCGCCGGAGGCCGCAACCTGAACCGGCGCGTCGAGATCGAGCTGTACCGCGCACTGCCGGTTGCCCTGACCACGACCGTCGTCGCCCAGCCCTGAGCCTTCTTCCAACCCAACACCGCGAGGTCGCCATGGATGCAGACAACTCCCCCGTCCGACGTTCAGCACCAGCCCAGGGCGGCACTGTCGAACCCGCCAATCGCGCCCCGGTGGCCATCGAGCGATTCCAGACTCCCAGTGACAGCACCGGCGAGCGCTACGAGATGCGCGATCCCTTCGCCGAGGTGACCTACCGCGCGAACACCTTCCCCGAGATGGTTGCCAAGGCCGATCAAGTCGGAAGCACGCGCATCGTCGCAGTCGCCGAGGATGGCAAGCGCAAGCCGATCCAGAAGGTCGACGGGGAGTGGCAGCGCGGTTTGCAGCGGCCAGCCGCCCCGGAAAGGCCCCTGGACCCACTGCCGGCGCGCGACGAGGCGCCCGAGGCCTCCAATGTGGTTCCGATGCCTGGCACCGCCAAGGCGCCTGCGCAGCCCGAGCAGGTCGATGCGAAGACCGTCGCGAAAATCGACGCCCAGGCCGAACGCGCCGCGCTCGTGGCACGCCTCGAATCCGCACTGATGGACCGTTACATCATCAAGCGCGCGCCGGTGACGATGGGCGACGTGACCATCGGCCGCACCGAGTACCGCTTTCGCGGCGACACCTCACGCGTGGCCTTCACCGAGTCGACCTTCCGCCTGGCTACCGACACCAATAGCCCCTCGGTCGCCCGATCGATGGTCGACGTGGCCGAGGCCCGCAACTGGAAGGCGCTCCGCGTCTCCGGCAACGAGGACTTCAAGCGCATGGTCTGGCTCGAGGCCTCCGTGCGCGGCGTGAAGACGCTGGGCTACGAACCGAACCCCGGTGACCTGGAAGTGCTGAAGCGCGAGCGCGAGGCGCGCCAGGTCAACCGCATCGAACCGGCCCGAGATGCGAGCAGCAGTGCTGCGGCAGCGCCAGCCGAGAAGACATCCGCCCGCGGCGGCGGTGGCCGCAAGGCCGTGCTCGCCGCCATCGAGGCGGTGCTGGTGGCCAAAAAGGTGCCGGAGAAGCAGCGTGCGGCCGTGATGGCCGCCGCGACCGAGAAGCTGGCCCAGCGCATCCGTGACGGCCAAGTGCCCAAGGTGAAGGTCTACGACAGGGCGGCGCCGTCGCAGCGCCCGGTCGTCGTCCCGACCCCCGAAATGCAGCTCTCGCGCGACCGCGCTGCGCCAGCGCCCGTGCGGTGAAGCCATGTCGTTGGAAACGACGGCCCAAGGCGTCACGGCGCCGTCCGCGGTTTACGAGATCGCAGGCCGGCGCTACGAAGTCGGGTCGCAAGGCTTCGTGGAAGCCATTGCCGACGCCCACACAGCCCACCACCGCCCCCGCTGCATGTGCCTGGTCGAAGGCGTCGAGGTGTACGTGGCGCGCCTCGGCCAGGGCTACATCGTCAAGCGCATGCCCGACACGGGCAGCCATCACGCGCCCGACTGCCCGTCCTACGAACCGCCGGCCGAGTTCACCGGGCTGGGGCAGGTGCTGGGCAGCGCGATAACCGAAGACCCGGCCACAGGCGAGACGACGCTGAAGCTGGACTTCCCGTTGACCAGGCTACCGGGCCGATCACAGATGCCCCCAGCGGGCGGTGACAGCGATAGCGTCGCAAGTGACGGCACCAGGCTCTCACTGCGTGGGCTGCTGCACTACCTGTGGGATCAAGCCGAACTGACCCGCTGGCATCCTGGGTTCGCCGGCAAGCGAAACTGGGCAATGGTGCGCAGGCACCTGCTTCAAGCGGCGGAGCACAAGCTCGCTCGCGGCAGCGCGCTCGGTGCCCGACTCTACGTTCCGGAACCGTTCTCGATCGACCAGCGCGACGCGATCAACGCGCGGCGCCTGGCGCAATGGCAGCACGCGATGGCGATTCCCGGGAAACCACAGCACCTGATGCTGCTTGTCGGGGAGGTCAAGGAGATCGTGTCGGCACGCTACGGCTTCAAGGTGATCGTGAAGCACGTACCCGACCAGGCCTTCGCGATCGACGAGCAGCTCTACGGGCGGCTCGGCCGGCATTTCGAGACCGAACTGGCGCTGTGGGGTGCCAGCGACGACATCCACATGGTGATGATCGCAACCTTCGGCGTGCGCAATGCGGGCGTTCCGGCGATCCACGAGCTTTGCCTGATGCCAGTGACTCGGCATTGGCTGCCAGTCCAGGATGGGTTCGAGAAGCAACTCCTGGACAAGCTCGTCGGCGAGAGTCGCGCGTTCGTGAAGGGCATGCAGTACAACTTGCGACGGCGTGCTCGGATTGCAAGCGCTACGCTCGTGGATTGCGATGGCCCACCGCCGATGCTCTTCGTCCTTCCCAACGACCACGCCGAGAACGCGCTGGGCAGTGCAGACGACAACCTCGCAACTCCAGCCTGGACATGGCGTTCTTCCGCCGAGCCAATGCCGCCGTTCCCCCCATCCCGCCCGGGCACAGAGGCTCGGGTCCGACGGCCCGCCTCCGCTGAACTCATGACCCAACGTTCACATTAAATCCGAGGGCGCGTAGCCCTTTGCTCGTGCGCATGTTGCGCGGAGGAAAGTCATCCGGGCGCGCCCAGCCAACGATTTCGCCCAAGCTGCTGAGGCCGACATGGGGAATGGACCACTCGTCACTGCGAGTGGCGTTCCAGAGGCGAGCAGAAATCGGACCACTTCCCCAGATCACGTAGTTCAGCAGATCGAGCGGCGTCTTACCTTGACCCGAGCGCTGCGCCCACAGCCACTCACCGAACTTCTGAACCTTGTCATCTCCTGCCTGGGGGGCATCGGGCAGGCCAAGGTGCTCGTTCTCCTGCTTGATCGCGTGGTCGCGCATGGCGTGCACCCGAGACACAACTTCCACAAAGCCCTCTTCGTCCAAACTGAGGATCCGCCCCCGCGCCAAGTGCTCCCTGAGGCGTGGTGCCCATTCATAGATCGTGCGCTCCTCGAAGGCATGATCGAAGTCAGCGTCGTGCCACCATTCGAGCGCAGTGCGCAGTGCCAATTCCGGATTCTTCGAGTTCCGCGCGAAGAACTCTTCGTACGGGTGCCGATGCCCGTCCTTCACCTGCTTGTAGTAGTACGCGTGGAGAAACTGGTCGGCCTGGACGCCGGGTGCGACGGTCCCGTCTATCCAGGGTGGCTTCACACCCGGGGCTGAGACCCTTGTTGCCACATCGCGCATGACCTGCAGCGTGTCGTTCCAGTCCTGCTCGAATTTCTGAAAGCGCTTCTCCGACGACCGTTTCGTGTCGACGAACACCAGCCCCTGGTTCTTCGGGATGAGGCGGTCTTTGTCGAACTGCTGCTCGACCGCGTAGTCGCGCTTGGCGAGGTCTGCCCGGCGCTCCGCCAAGCGCAGTTGCTCTAGGTAGATCTCCTTGGTCAGCGGCCTGGCACGGTCTTCAACCCCTTCAAAGAAGCCACGCAACTCGCGTTCCATGCCCGACTCGACCAGTTCGTCATGAGACAGGAACATGCCGGCTTCAATGTTGGAGACCCATGCGCGATCTGACAAGTTCGCGGATCCGACGTAGGCACCCGCGTCCACCCACCAGATGACCTTCGCATGCAGGATGTCGGGCACCAACCTGCAGTCGAAGTTCGGGCTGGCCTTGTCCAGGAACCACTTCAACACGGCTGGATCGACCGCCACGGTGTGGTCGTAGCGGCCGAAGAACTCCAGCGGCTTCAGATGCTTGGAACAGGCCTCGAACAACTGCAGGTTATCCCGATTGGCGTAGGCAACGGCGGCACGAACTCGCGTGCACGGCTCAATGACTTCCGCCAGCAGGTTCTGCAGCAGCTGCCTGTTCAACGGGCCAGCGATCAGACGCATGCTTGACCTTGGAGCAGGCTACTTCGCTTCCCAGCCAACCTTCACCTTCGCAAGCACGGTGTTCACCTCATCGAGGGTGGACTGGCCGATGCTTCCCCCATCCCCAATCTCCACCGTCACACGAATTCTGAGGGGATGTCCAGCCGTCGCCTCGCGAAGTGCGTCGATGTTTTCGGCCAGGTCCTGGACCTCGTGGGTCTGCAGCTCGGCGGTGGCAGACTTCGCACCAAAGGGCTTTGGGGGTGGCGGTTCCTTCGCCTCCGTCTTCCGCGCGATGACCTTGACCGCCGCCGCCCCGCCCAGATCGCATGGCCATGCGCCGGCGTCGAGCGTGCGCTCGATGAGGCCCAGCCTGAATGCTTCGTCAAGCGCACTTGCGACCCGCGTCCAAGGCAAGACCTTGCCCGCCTTGGAGGACAACGCAGCATGGATCAGGTGCGCATTGGTCGCGCCATCCTGCCATGCAGCAGGAAGCTGGACCGGGAGAACATCGACGCTACCCAGCGGCAGTGGAGGTGAGAACAGCTGAGCTGTGTCGTTGATGAACCCAGCGGGAACATCCTCGGCGAGGACGCTGACCGTCCCGTTGACCAACCAAACGCGGCCGGCCTTGACGGCGCCCGCAACGGCGGCCGTGATCGCCTGTGTCGTAGCGGCGGGGATCAAGAGGTTCTCGGTGTAGCCGCCCTTGTCCACTTCAACGAAGTGCTTGCCGGAGAAGTAGGTGGCCAGATCGGCGAGCGTCACAGGCTCTTTGCCCCACAGGCCCGTCAGCTTACCGGGCGCCAGAAGCTGTGAATCAAGCTCTGTCAGGGACGCGGCATCTGAAAGGACCACCTCCAGGCTGGTGTCTTGGACCGCGTTGTCGTCAGGCCGGCACTTCCAGAACGTCCGGCTTGACTTGTCAGCCCGCGTCACGCGCAGAACGAAGTCACCTGCTTCGCACCCCTGCAGCAGCGTCTCCAGAATCGCTGCCCGGTTCAGCATCTTCGGCAACTTCGCTGTAGCGGCAAATGCTCCGACCAGGTCCTTGACGAATCGGGCCTTGTCGCCCGCACTCCAAAGGTCAAACGGCCCGCCAGGCAACAAGGCCTCCGCGTTCACCGCGGTGCTCTCGATTCGCAAGCGCTTGTCCCCCACCAGCTTGGGGAAAAGGGGATCGTTGTCGACGTTGATGCGATAGGCCGCCACGTCGTTGCCATCGTTGACGGTCACTGCGATGCAGTAGGCCATGACGATCTGCGACACCATCTCGCCGCGCGCTGCCCGGATGTTGCCCTCGAGGCGCGTCGTCGCAGCCGTGTCGATGTCGCTGCGCTCCTTAAGCATCTCGCGGACCTTTTCCCAACCGAGCAGATCCCGGACCTTTTCGCGTGCCACGTCGATGCCGTCTTTGGACGGCACCGCCAGTACCAGCGCGTTGCGGTTCTGGGCCCGGGGCTTCTCAGACCCAGTCGTCTCGTCGACGAACCGCCTGGCCTCGGCGCTGGGCTTTCCGTTGCTGGCGGCTTTCGGGCCCAGCACGGCATAGTGAAACTCGCCGTCGTCCTCGATGTCCGCCGGGCGCGCCGGCAGCACGTGCACCTTGGCGCCAGCACCACGAGCGCTCTCGGTCAGCTTTCCAGCCCCACGGATCTCCTTCTCTAGCACATCGTCCACAAGCGTGGCACTGACATTCTGTCGGGCATCGTGGTGCATCTGCTTCAGGTTGGGCTTGGATCCCAGGCGCCACACCTTGGGCAGACCTCCCTCACGGTCGCCAGTGAACGTGTCGTCGAGGTACCAGGATGCGTCCGACCAGCGCGACAGGCCCTTGTCGAGCTCGATTCGGTCGGGTGCCCCAACACCAAGCAACACCTTGAGATCGCGTGTCATAGCGCGCTGGCCGATGGGCTGTGAGTGAAGGAAAGTCGCCATCACCGCCTGTTCGACTTCGCGTTGCTGAACGCCAAGCAAGCCGTCTTGCGCCTTGCGAGCGTGCACCAGTTCGGCCTCCAGGATGGCGGTCCAGTTCTGCCGGCGTCCCTCGTACTGCTCAAGCTGCGCCACGCTGGCCATTTCCCGTGCCGCGATGCTCAGGCCATCTGACTTCGGCTCAACGAGGAAGATCTGCGCCCCGATGATCGGCTGTTGGTCCCACTTGATCGCATCACGCAGCGCTGTGGCCAAGGTCTTGAGAATGCCGCGCGTCTGCTGAAAGCCCTCAAGCTGCGTCCATTTCTGGTAGAGCGTCTCGATCAACGATGGATGGAAGGGGTAGGCGTCGGTGTAGCGCTTCTCCTCGGCTGCCCGGTTCTTCGCCGTGTAGTCGTCGATGCCCTGCACGCCATTGAGCGCGCCGAAGACCTGGCTGGGCCATTCAGAACGATCGGTATAGCTCTCCAGTTTGAGCAATCGTCGGCGCAGGATCTCGGGTACGTCCTGGCTTTCGACAGGCTGGATGCCTTCGTCAGCCACGCGCTTGAACTCGTCGTACAGCTCTTTGCTGATCTGCTTGCCCAGCTCATCCATCTTTCCAGGATCAGAGGCGAGCAACGATGCCAC
>JANOBX010000279.1:0-23844 GCA_031411875.1 Burkholderiales bacterium
CAACGGCAAAACAGGCGGGACACCCTTGTTTGCAGGGCCACGATTTTCCGCCGGCAGTCGGATGACGCAAGCGTCGAGGTCGACCCAATCCCAACGAAGCTCGAAGAGCTTCGCCTGGCGCAGTGCAGTCTCGACGGCCAACACCATGGCTGGAGCAGCCCAAGAATTGCCAGAGTTGGCAAGCAGGCGGTGCAGGAGCTCGAACTCGCCTGGCCGTAACCGCCGATCTCGCGCATTGGAACCCGACGGTTTGCGGATGCTCTTCAGCGGATTGGCGAGGCCTTCGAATCCCCACTCCTTGCGCGCAATCTCAAAGACGTGACCGACGATGGCGAGCTCCAGCCTGATGGTGTTCTCGGCACGTCCGTCCTTGCGTCGACGATCACGGTACTCGGCGAAATCCGACCCTCTCAGGTTCGTCAGGCTCCGCTTCGCTAAGGGCTCGCGCAGCCATCGATTGATGCGCTGGTGCTCCTGGTACGGGTGCGTCTTGCCTGGCACAACCTCTCGCCGGTACCGCTCAAGAGCCTCGCCGAGCAGCGTGCCTTCGGCTTCGGACTGGTCGACGAACGTACGTCGATCCATCTCCGATTCGACGCGCCGCGCCCACGCCTCAGCCTGGGCACGGGTGTCGAATGTTCTTGAGATGGGCTCGAAGCCCCTGCGGCGGACCTGAGCCCGCCAGTAGCCGGTGTCTGAGCGCTTTGAGATGGTTGCCATGTGATCAGTCCTTTGGTTGACTGGTCAGGCAATTCTTCGACTGTGCCGGATTTGTGCCAAAGACAACTTTCCCAGTGTCTGAGGCAAGAAAAAAGGCCCTAGCGAACTTCGCTAAGGCCTTGATTCTTCTACCGTTTCTTTGGCTCCTCGACCTGGGCTCGAACCAGGGACCTACGGATTAACAGTCCGGCGCTCTACCGACTGAGCTATCGAGGAACAGCCTCGCAGTATAGCCTGAAAACCTGCTGCTGATTTGGTGGGAGCAGGGCGGTGGGACGAGGCTCCGATGGCGGAAGGGGCGGGATTCAAACCCGCGGGGGGCTGTTAACCCCCACACGCTTTCCAGGCGTGCGACTTAAACCGCTCATCCACCCTTCCTTGCCAAGTAGGTAAGTTTAGCCCACGGGCTGCACGGAGTTCTGGCGCAGCCAGTCCAGCAGCAGGTATTCCAGCGCCTTTGCATGCGTGCTTTCCAGAACCACGGGTGGCGCACAGCCGGCTTCGTAGGCCTCGCGCCAGCGCAGCGCGCACACGCACCAGCGGTCGCCGGGCTTCAGTCCCTTGAACCGATGTTCAGGCCGGGGGGTGATGAGGTCGTTGCCACGCTCCATCTGGAAGTTCAGAAATCCCACCGTGACCCGGGCGCAGACGACGTGGCTGCCGTGGTCCTGCGCATCGGTGTTGCAGCAGCCGTCGCGATACCAGCCCGTCAACGGATCGAACGAACATGCCACGAGCGGAGTGCCCAGCACGTTCAAGGCCTGTTCGCTCATGAGCCGGCCTTCTTCACAGAGGTGTGGTTGAACAAGGCCATGGCAGTACCGATGAGCGCGGACACTTCGCTCATGTTGCCTGGCACGATCATGGTGTTGTTCTTTTGCGCGAGCTGCGCGTAGGCCTCGACCGCCTTCTCGGCCACCTTCAACTGGACGGCCTGTTCTCCACCCGGTTCGCGGATGGCCGCGGCAATTTTCCGGATGGCATCTGCAGTGGCATCGGCCACCGCAGTGATCGCGGCGGCCTCGCCCATGGCGTTGTTGATCTCCGCCTGCTTTTCGCCTTCGCTGCGGGCGATGAATGCCTCGCGTTCACCGGTGGCGATGTTGATCTGTTCCTGGCGCCTGCCCTCAGACGCGGCGATCAGCGCACGCTTTTCGCGTTCGGCGGTGATCTGGGCCTGCATGCTGCGAACGATCTCTGCCGGCGGCGTGAGGTCCTTGATCTCATAACGCAGCACCTTCACGCCCCAGGTCAGCGCCGCTTCATCCAGGGCGTTGACGACGCTGGCGTTGATCAAGTCGCGCTCCTCGAACGTCTTGTCCAGCTCCATCTTGCCGACGACGCTGCGCAGGGTGGTCTGGGCCAGCTGGGTGATGGCCATCAGGTGGTCGCTGCTGCCATAGCTGGCGCGCATGGGGTCGGTGACCTGGAAGTACAGGATGCCATCGACCTGGAGCTGGGTGTTGTCACGCGTGATGCACACCTGGCTGGGAACGTCCAGTGGCACTTCCTTCAACGAATGCTTGTAGGCCACCCGTTCGATGAAAGGCACCACGAACTTCAGCCCGGGCGTGAGGGTGCGGTCGTACTTGCCCAGCCTTTCGACGACGAATGCGTTCTGCTGCGGCACGATCTTGATCGTTCGCACGATGAAGATGATGGCGATGATGGCCAGGACGAGAGCGATTTCCATGTCGAAAGGTTCTTGCGGCAGCGGGTGGGGATAGAGGCGATCAATGCGCTGCCGCAGGGGCAACGCCCAGCCAGCCGCTTTGCACCGACACGATGACATGCGGGCCTGGCGCCGGGTGGCCCGTGCCCGCGAAGCGCACCACCCAGGTGGTTCCGCGGTAGCTGACGCGGGCCGTGCCGTCAGGCTGCCAGGCATCGACCTGCACGCCAGACCCGATGTCCAGGTTGACGTCCTGATTCAAGGCCGCAGGCGCCGAACGGGGTGCGCGGGCACGCCGAAAGTGCCAAGCGGCCATGAAGCCAGCCCCGACGAGCGAAGCGCTGATCCATTGCGCGGTCATGCCCAAACCCAGATGCGCGGCGACTGCGCCCGCTGCCGTGCCCACGGCCAACATCAGCAGGTAGAAGGTGCCCGTGGCCAACTCGGCTGCCACCAGGGCACCCGTGGCCAGCCACCACAGCGTGGGTGCGTTCCAGTCCATCACATCGTCCCTCGGCACGTTCGCGGTCGCTCCAGGAGCATCAGGCAGTTTAGCGACACACTCATGGCCTTGCGACGCGCCTACACTGCGCGCACTTTTCCCTGCCGCCGCGGTCTGCGAGCGGCGTCGCTCCGAGGTTCCCCATGCTGCGTTTCCGCTTTCCCATCGTCATCATCGACGAGGACTACCGTTCCGAGAACACGTCGGGCCTGGGCATCCGCGCTCTGGCCGATGCCATCGTCAAGGAGGGCTTCGAGGTCCTGGGCGCCACGAGCTACGGAGACCTGGCGCAGTTCGCCCAACAGCAAAGCCGGGCCAGCGCCTTCATCCTGTCGATCGACGACAACGAGTTCACCCCGGGCCCCGAACTCGACCCTGCGGTGCTGAACCTGCGCAAGTTCATCGAGGAGATTCGTTTCAAGAACGCGGACATCCCCATCTACATCTACGGCGAGACGCGCACCAGCCAGCATCTGCCGAACGACGTCCTGCGTGAACTGCACGGCTTCATCCACATGTTCGAGGACACACCGGAGTTCGTTGCGCGCCACATCATTCGTGAGTGCAAGAGCTACCTCGATGGCCTGGCCCCGCCGTTCTTCAAGGCTCTGATGGACTACGCGCAAGACGGCAGCTACAGCTGGCACTGCCCGGGCCACAGTGGCGGGGTCGCCTTCCTGAAAAGCCCCGTGGGCCAGATGTTCCACCAGTTCTTCGGCGAAAACATGCTGCGCGCCGACGTTTGCAACAGCGTCGAGGAGCTGGGCCAGCTGCTCGACCACACCGGCCCGGTGGCGCAGAGCGAACGCAACGCTGCACGCATCTTCAACGCCGACCACTGCTTCTTCGTCACGAACGGCACCAGCACCAGCAACAAGATGGTGTGGCATCACACGGTGGCGCCTGGAGACGTGGTCGTCGTCGACCGCAACTGCCACAAGAGCATCCTGCACAGCATCATCATGACGGGTGCCGTGCCGGTGTTCCTGACGCCGACACGAAACCATTACGGGATCATCGGCCCGATCCCGCAAAGTGAGTTCTCTCCCGATGCCATCCGCAAGAAGATCGCCGCCAATCCCTTGCTGACCCATGTCGACGCTGCCACGGTCAAGCCTCGCATCCTGACTTTGACGCAAAGCACCTACGACGGCGTGCTCTACAACACCGAGACCATCAAGCACGCGCTCGACGGCTACATCGACACGCTGCATTTCGACGAGGCCTGGTTGCCGCACGCCGCCTTCCACACCTTCTACGGCAGCTTCCATGCCATGGGCAAGAAGCGGCCCAGGCCGCGTGACCAGCTGGTGTTCGCCACGCAGAGCACCCACAAGCTGCTGGCCGGCATCAGCCAGGCCAGCCAGGTGCTGGTGCAGGACGCCACCGAACGCAAGCTCGACCGGCATCTGTTCAACGAGGCGTATCTGATGCACACCAGCACCAGCCCGCAGTACGCCATCATCGCCAGCTGCGACGTTGCCGCTGCGATGATGGAAGCACCGGGCGGCCCGGCGCTGGTGCAGGAAAGCATCCAGGAGTCGCTGGACTTCCGCCGCGCCATGCGCAAGGTCGAGCAGGAATTCGGCGACAAGGACTGGTGGTTCACCGTCTGGGGCCCGGACGCGCTGGCCGCCGAGGGCATCGGCCGCAGCAGCGAATGGATCCTGGAGGCCGGCGAGACCTGGCACGGTTTCGGCGACCTGGCCGAAGGCTTCAACCTGCTCGACCCGATCAAGTGCACCATCATCACGCCCGGTCTGGGCATGTCGGGCAACTTTTCTGAAACCGGCATCCCGGCCAGCATCGTCACCAAGTTCCTGGCCGAGCACGGCGTGGTCGTCGAGAAGACCGGTCTGTACTCGTTTTTCATCATGTTCACCATCGGCATCACCAAGGGCCGGTGGAACACCCTGTTGACCGCGCTGCAGCAGTTCAAGGACGACTACGACCGCAATGCGCCCATGTGGCGCGTCCTGCCCGAGTTCTGCGCTGCGCATCCGCGTTACGAGCGCATGGGTCTGAAAGACCTGTGCCAGGCCATTCATCAGCACTATGCGCAAGGTGACATCGCCAGGCTCGTCACCGAGATGTACCTGAGCGACCTGCAGCCTGCCATGAAGCCGAGCGACGCCTTTGCCTACATCGCGCATCGCAAGACCGAACGCGTGGACATCGACGCGCTCGAAGGGCGCATCACGACCGCGTTGCTGACGCCCTATCCTCCGGGCATTCCCTTGCTGATTCCAGGCGAGCGCTTCAACCGCAAGATCGTGGACTATTTGAAGTTCACCCGCGCCTTCAATGCCGCGTTTCCTGGCTTCGACACCGACGTCCACGGCCTGGTCGAAGACGACAGCTGCCCGGACGGCAGACGCCGCTACTACGTCGACTGCGTCCGCGACTGAGCAACTGGGCGCCTGGCGCGGCGGCGGCTGGTGCTCAGCCAGCGGCGTTCGGCAGGCTCATGACCTTGCTGAATCCGCCGTCGACGTAGGTGATCTCGGCGGTCACGCCGGCGGCCAGGTCCGACAGCAGGAAGGCGGCGACGTTGCCGACGTCGTCGATGGTGACGTTGCGGCCCAGCGGGGCCTGACTGCCGACGGTGTCGAGCATGCGGCCGAAGTCCTTGATGCCGGAAGCCGCCAGCGTCTTGATCGGGCCGGCGCTGATGCCGTTCACCCGCACCCCCCTGCGACCCAGGCTGGAGGCGAGATATCGCACGCTGGCTTCGAGCGAGGCCTTGGCCAGCCCCATGGTGTTGTAGTGCGGAACTGCCCGCTCCGCACCCAGGTAGGACAGGGTCAGCAAGGCGCTGCCGGGCCGCAGTCGGGGCAGGGCGGCCTTGGCCAGTGCAGGGAAGCTGTAGGCCGAAATGTCGTGGGCGATGCGAAACGATTCGCGGTTCAGCCCGTCGAGGAAATCACCGGCGATGGCCTCGCGCGGGGCAAACCCGATGGCATGCACCAGGCCGTCGAACTCGGGCCAATGCTGGCCCAGTTGGTCGAACAGACGGTTGATCTGCGCGTCGTCGGCCACGTCGCACTCGAAGATCGCCGACGCGCCCACGCTCGCCGCGAGTTCCCGGGTACGTTCGCGAAACCTTTCGCCCACGTAGCTGAGCGCGACCTCTGCACCCTGGGCTCGGCAGGCACGGGCAATGCCGTAGGCGATTGAGCGGTTCGACAGGACGCCGGTGATCAGAAAGCGCTTGCCGGTCAGGAAAGTCATGGGTGCTCCAGGGACGGGTGGGTCGAAAAGGGGCCGGATTCTGGCACGCTGGAGCTTCGCCCCGCTGGTCAGTCTTGCCCGGGTTTCAACCCCGGTCTATAATGCGCTTTTCCCGGGTAAAGCTGCGTGGGCGGATGACTTTCTGCCCATTTTTTTTGCTCGATCGTCTTGCGGCACGGATGGTTGCAGAGCCTCGAACAGGCTTTTCAGAACGTCTGCCTCGCGCTGTTCGGTTGAGACGCTTCGCCCGAAGTTCACACAACGGGCAGGCAGGTTTTACTTGGGCGTCAGCGGAGTCAACGGCAAGGCAGGCAGCAAGCGCGGGTCAGGCGGATCAGGTGGATCAGCCAGCGCGGGCGGAAAGCCCATGGGCGGAGCCGTCAGGCGCAACCCCGCCCGCAGCGCGGCGCCTGCCGAACGGCCCCTGAAACTGGACGCTGCCGGCATGGTCGTGATGCGGCCGGGCTGGCGTGAGGCCATCGAGCGCACGGTGGTGGGGCTCCACTACGAGCTCGTCGACGTGGAGCGTGCCGCCCGCGGGCTCCTGCGTGTCACCATCGACCGCCTTCCCGGCCATGCCTACCCCGTCGAAAGTGAGTTCGTCATCGTCGAAGATTGCGAGCTCGTCACACGCCAGCTGCAGTATTCGCTGGAAGTGGATGGTGTCGACTATGCCCGGCTCGAGGTGTCTTCTCCGGGGCTCGACCGTCCGCTGAAGCGCGAGGCCGATTTCGCCCGGTTTGCAGGTCACGCGATCAGCGTCACCCTCAAGGAGCCTTTCGAAGGCCGCAAGGCTTTCAAGGGCGTGCTCGGCAAGGGTGCGGAAGACGGCTGGACGCTGGCATTCACTGCCGGCGATCTTGATCAGGTCCTGGGTTTCACCCTGGACGAAGTCCGTGAGGCCCGGCTCGTGCCGGTGCTCGATTTCAAGGGCCGTCGCAGCAGCAAGCCTGCAGACGTGCCGGCAGCCGAAGGTGTCGCTGCCCCGGGCGAGGTGCCCGCAGCGACACCCGGCGTCAATGGAGGCTAGGGAATCGATGAATCGCGAAATGCTCATGCTGGTGGACGCCATCTCGCGCGAGAAGACGGTGGACCGCGAAGTCGTGTTCGGCGCCGTCGAAGCAGCGCTGGCTTCGGCCAGCAAGAAGCTGCATGGCGGCGAGGTGGACATGCGCGTGGCAGTAGACCGCGACACCGGCGAGTACGAAACCTTCCGCCGCTGGCTGGTGGTGCCCGACTCGGCCGGCCTGCAGAACCCGGATGCCGAGGAACTGCTGTCTGAAGCGCTGGATCGCATTCCAGACATCGAGGAAGGCGACTACATCGAGGAAGCCGTCGACTCAGTGACGATCGGCCGCATCGGTGCACAGGCTGCGAAGCAGGTCATCCTGCAGAAGATCCGCGACGCCGAGCGAGAGCAGTTGCTCAACGACTTCCTCAGCCGTGGCGAGAAGATCTTCGTCGGCACCGTCAAGCGCCTGGACAAGGGCGACATCATCGTCGAGAGCGGTCGCGTCGAAGGGCGCCTGAAGCGCAGCGAGATGATCCCCAAGGAAAACCTGCGCACCGGCGACCGTGTGCGCGCCTTCATCATGGGTGTCGACGCCACGCAGCGAGGCGCGCAGATCATGCTGTCGCGCAGCGCGCCGGGCTTCATGATCGAGCTGTTCGCGCAGGAAGTGCCAGAAATCGAGCAGGGTCTGCTCGAGATCAAGAGCTGCGCCCGCGACCCGGGCAGCCGCGCCAAGATTGCCGTGGTCAGCCATGACCGCCGCGTCGACCCCATCGGTACCTGCGTGGGCGTGCGTGGCTCGCGCGTCAACGGGGTGACCACCGAGCTGGCCGGAGAGCGCGTCGACATCGTGCTGTGGTCCGAGGACCCGGCCCAGTTCGTCATTGGCGCGCTGGCGCCGGCCAACGTGCAAAGCATCGTCGTCGACGAAGAGCGGCATGCCATGGACGTGGTGGTGGACGAGGAGAACCTCGCCATCGCCATCGGCCGCGGTGGCCAGAACGTGCGCCTCGCGTCCGACCTGACCGGCTGGCGCATCAACATCATGACGGCCGAGGAATCCCAGGCCAAGCAGGCCACGGAAAGCGAGTCGGTGCGTGCGCTGTTCGTCGACAAGCTCGACGTCGACGAGGAAGTGGCCGACATCCTGATCGCCGAAGGCTTCACCAGCCTCGAGGAAGTGGCCTACGTTCCCCTGACCGAGATGCTCGAAATCGAGAGCTTCGACGAAGACACCGTGCACGAGCTGCGCACACGTGCCAAGGACGCCTTGCTGACGATGGAGATCGCCCGCGAAGAGCAGGTCGAACAGGTGTCTCAGGACCTGCGCGACCTGGAAGGCCTGACGCCCGAGCTGATCGGCAAGCTCGCCGAAGGCGGCATCCACACCCGCGACGACCTGGCCGATCTGGCCGTCGACGAACTCACCGACATGACCGGCATCGACGATGAAGGCGCACGTGCCCTCATCATGAAAGCTCGCGAACACTGGTTCACCGCCTGATGGCGAAACCAGCAAGCCTGCAAACACTCTAGGAATATC
Organism: Burkholderiales bacterium; assembly: GCA_031411875.1. GTDB lineage: Bacteria > Pseudomonadota > Gammaproteobacteria > Burkholderiales > Burkholderiaceae_C > Rubrivivax. The sequence goes on from JANOBX010000279.1 coordinate 8,681, forward strand.
GACACATGGCCGTGACGACTGTCGCCCAGTTCGCGCTTCAGCTCAATCGCCCGACGAATGCACTGCTCGAGCAGTTGCAGAGCGCCGGTGTGACCAAGCAATCCCCCGATGACGCGCTCACCGAGGCTGACAAGGAGCGCCTGCTCGATTTCCTGCGCAACGCCCACGGCACAGCCGCCGCGGCCGAGCGAAAGAAAATCACGCTGACGAAGAAGACCAGCACCGAAATCAAACAAGCCGATTCGAGCGGGCGCGCCCGGACCATTCAGGTCGAGGTGCGCAAGAAGCGGGTGTTCGTCAAGCGCGACGACGCTCCCGCAGGTGCAGAGGAATCCGCCGGCCCGAGCGCCGAGGACCTGGATCTGCAGCGACGCGAGGAAGAGGCGCGCATCGAGGCCGAGTCGATTCGCCAGCAGGAGATCGAGCTCGCCGAACAGCGCCGTGTGCGTGAAGAGCAGGAGCGCATCGCCCGCGAGGCCGCACAAGCTGCCGCCGCTGCTGCCGAAGCAGCGGCTGCGAAAGCGGCCGCTGAAGCTGCCGAGCGCGAGGCTGAAGCTGCGCGGCAGGCTGCCGTCGCCGAAGCACCGGACAAGAAGTCCGCCGCAGGGAAGGCTGACAAGGCCGACAAGGTCGACAAGGTCGAAGGGGCACCCACCGAGAAAGCACCGGAAGTGGCTGCCGAGGCGCCCAAGGCCCCGGAGCCTGCCAAGCCGGTGTTGCGCATCGTCAAGGCCGCCGACAAGGCCGCCGAAGACAACGCCAAGCAGGTCGACCTGGAGCGCCGCCGCAAGGCCGCCGAGGCCGAGGCCGCAGCCATCCGGGCGATGATGTCCGCACCCAAGAAGGTGCTGCTCGCCAAGAAGCCGGAAGAGCCGAAGCCCGCCGAAGTGGCCAAGGAAGCCATCAAGGGCACCATCCACAAGCCGACGGCCAAGCCGGGCGTTCCTGGCGCCACGCCTGCGGTGGCCAAGCCTGGCGACAAGAAGCAGGTCAAGAGCGAGAAGCTTTCGTCCAGCTGGGCCGACGACGCCGCGAAGAAGCGTGCAGCCCTCAAGGGCCGCACCGATTCCTCAGGTGGGCGCGCCGGCTGGCGTGCGCCGCGGGGGGGTGGACGCAGAGGCGAACGTGGCGATTCGGGCCCCGGCTTCACGCCCACGCCCGAACAGCTGGTGCAGGAAGTGCACATCCCCGAAACCATCTCGGTGGCCGATCTTGCGCACAAGATGAGCGTGAAGGCCAGCGAGGTCATCAAGCAGCTGATGAAGCTGGGCCAGATGGTCACCATCAATCAGCAGCTCGACCAGGAGACGGCGATGATCGTCGTCGAGGAAATGGGCCACAAGGCGCTCACAGCCAAGCTGGACGACCCGGAAGCCTTCACCGAAGAGGAAACCGCACTTCACGATGCGGCCGAGCAGCTGCCGCGTGCGCCGGTGGTCACCGTCATGGGTCATGTCGACCATGGCAAGACAAGCCTGTTGGACTACATCCGCCGTGCCCGTGTGGCGTCGGGCGAGGCCGGTGGTATCACCCAGCACATCGGTGCTTACCACGTGGAAACACCGCGCGGCATGATCACCTTCCTGGACACCCCCGGCCACGCTGCGTTTACCGCAATGCGCGCACGCGGTGCGCAGGCCACCGACATCGTCATCCTGGTGGTGGCGGCCGACGACGGCGTGATGCCGCAGACCAAGGAAGCCATCGCCCACGCGAAGGCTGCCGGTGTGCCGCTGGTCGTGGCCATGAACAAGATCGACAAGCCCGATTCGAACCTCGAGCGCGTGAAGAGCGAACTCGTGGCCGAAGGCGTGATCCCCGAGGAATTCGGCGGCGACTCGCCGTTCGTAGGCGTGTCGGCCAAGATCGGAACCGGCGTCGACACGCTGCTCGAACAGGTGCTGCTGCAGGCCGAGGTGCTCGAACTGCGGGCGCCCAAGGATGCGGCAGCCAAGGGCCTGGTCATCGAAGCGCGCCTGGACAAGGGCCGTGGTCCCGTGGCCACGATTCTGGTGCAGAGCGGCACGCTGAAAAAGGGCGACGTCGTGCTGGCGGGTTCCAGCTTCGGCCGCGTGCGCGCCATGTTGGACGAAGACGGCAAGAGCATCGAATCGGCCGGGCCTTCTTTGCCCGTGGAGATCCAGGGCCTGACCGAAGTGCCACAGGCCGGTGACGAGTTCATGGTGTTGAACGACGAACGCCGTGCGCGTGAAATCGCCACTTTCCGCCAGGGCAAGTACCGCGAAGTCACACTGAACCGCCGCCAGGCAGCCAAGCTGGAAGGCATGTTCGAGAACATGGGCGAAACTGCGGCGCAGACGCTGAGCCTGATCGTCAAGGCCGACGTGCAAGGCTCGCAGGAAGCGCTGGCGCAAAGCCTGGTCAAGCTGTCGACGCCCGAGGTCAAGGTGCAGATCGTGCACGCGGCGGTCGGCGGCATCAGCGAATCCGACATCAACCTCGCCATTGCCAGCAAGGCCATCATCATCGGCTTCAACACCCGGGCCGACGCCGGCGCGCGCAAGCTGGCCGAGGGCAACGGCGTGCAGCTGAAGTACTACAACATCATTTATGACGCCGTCGACGAGATCAAGGCGGCTATGGGTGGGATGTTGGCGCCCGAGCAGCGCGAGGAAGTCATCGGCACGGCGGAAATCCGCACCGTGTTCGTCGCCAGCAAGATCGGCACGGTGGCCGGCAGCATGGTCACCGCCGGCCGCGTGGTGCGCAATTCGCGCTTCCGCCTGCTGCGCGAGAACGTCGTCATCTACACCGGCGAGATCGAATCGGTACGCCGCATGAAGGACGATGTGCGCGAGGTCAGCGAGGGCTTCGAGTGCGGCATCAAGCTGAAGAACTACAACGACATCAAGGAAGGCGACCAGTTGGAGTTCTTCGAGGTGAAGGAAGTGGCCCGGACGCTTTAACGGCGGTTTTTGCCCTCACCCGCAAACCCCGCCTCCACAAAGAGGCGGGGTTTGTACTTGAGGGGCCGCCCCTACGAACACCCTATGCGACACAAGAAATCCACCGTCAACCGCAGCTTCCGCGTCGCCGACCAGATCCAGCGCGACCTGGCCGAGCTCATCCGCGAGCTGAAGGACCCGCGCGTGGGCATGGTGACGCTGAACGCGGTGGAGGTGACGCCCGACTATGCGCACGCGAAGGTCTTTTTCAGCGTCTTGCTCGGCGACCCCGCCGAATGCGCCGAAGGCTTGAATGAAGCCGCAGGTTTCTTGCGCAACGGCCTGTTCAAGCGCCTGTCGATCCACACCGTGCCGACGCTGCACTTCCAGTACGACCAGACCACCGAGCGCGCCGCCGACCTGTCGGCCTTGATCGCCCGCGCCAATTCGACCCGGGCCAAGGAAGACTGATGACCTCCAGCAGCCGGCTCCGTCAGCCACGCCGTGCCCTGCATGGCGTGCTCCTGCTCGACAAGCCGCTGGGTTTCACCAGCAACGACGCCCTGCAGAAGACCAAGGGCATGCTGCGCGCCGAAAAGGGCGGCCACACCGGCACGCTGGACCCTCTGGCCACCGGGCTGCTGCCGCTGTGCTTCGGTGCAGCCACGAAATTCAGCCAGGTCAGTCTGGACGCCGACAAGGGTTACCGGGCCACGCTTCGCCTGGGTCAGCGCACCCGCACGGGCGATGCCGAAGGCGAAGTGTTCGAGAACAAGCCCGTACTCGTCGACCTGCCAGCCATCGAGGCCGCCTGCACGCGCTTCACCGGCCTGCACCAGCAGTTGCCACCCATGCATTCGGCGCTGAAGCACGAGGGCAGGGCGCTCTACGACTTCGCGCGCCAAGGCATCGAGATCGAACGTGCCACGCGCGAAGTGACGATTCATCGCATCGACATCGTCGACTGGCAGTCTCCGCATCTCGTGATCGATGTCCAGTGCAGCAAGGGCACCTACATCCGCACGCTCGCCGAAGACATCGGCGCGGCGCTGGGTTGTGGTGCCCACCTGTCGGCGCTTCGCCGTACATCGGCAGGACCACTGGGCCTGGACCATGCGGTGACGATCGACGCATTGCAGGGCATGTCCGAAGCGGAGCGCGAAGCGCGCCTGCTGCCGCCCGACGTGCTGCTGCAAGGCTGGCCCGAAGTTCGCTTGCCGGATGACGAGGCCGGCCGCTTCCTGACCGGGCTTCGCCGAAGGGTTCAGCTGGCCGACGCCCCGCGGGTACGCGTGTACCGCGTGGCGAACGCCGACCCCGACGACGGCGGCAGCGTCAGCGCCGATGTTCCGCGGGACTTCCTCGGCACCGCCCACATCACCGCCGGCGAATTGATCGCCGACCGCCTGCTCAACCCCATCGAGGTGCAGGCCCAGATTTCAGCCACCAGGCTTCAAGAAACACCATGACCAAGCAAATCCGCAACATCGCCATCATCGCCCACGTCGACCATGGCAAGACCACGCTCGTCGACATGCTGCTGCGCCAGAGCGGCACCTTCCGTGAAAACGAGAAGGTCGCCGAACGCGTGATGGACAGCAACGACATCGAACGTGAACGCGGCATCACCATCCTGGCGAAGAACTGCGCCGTGACCTGGAAAGGCACGCACATCAACATCGTCGACACCCCCGGCCACGCCGACTTCGGCGGCGAAGTGGAACGTGCGCTGTCCATGGTCGACGGCGTGGTGCTGCTCATCGACGCCCAGGAAGGCCCGATGCCGCAGACGCGCTTCGTCACAAAGAAGGCCCTGGCCCTGGGCCTCAAGCCCATCGTCGTGGTGAACAAGGTCGACAAGCCGGGCGCAAGGCCCGACTACGTCATCAACGCCGCCTTCGAGCTCTTCGACAAGCTCGGCGCTTCGGAAACTCAGCTCGACTTTCCGGTCGTCTACGCCTCGGGCCTGAACGGCTGGGCCTCGATGACCGAAGGCCCGGCGGGCGAGCAGTGGGGCCCTGACCTGTCGCCGCTGTTCGAAACCGTGCTCAGCCACGTGCCGGCGCACCAGGGCGACCCGGCGGCGCCGCTGCAGTTGCAGATCTCGTCGCTGGACTACTCCACCTTCGTCGGCCGCATCGGCGTCGGCCGCGTCACCGCCGGCACCTTGAAGCCGATGCAGGAAGTGCTGGTCTGCGAAGGCACGCCCGAAGAGGGGGGCAAGACCTTCAAGGGTCGCGTCAACCAGGTGCTGACCTTCGAGGGCCTGGAACGTGTGCAGGCCACCGAGGCCGGCCCGGGCGACATCGTGCTCGTCAACGGCATGGAAAACATCGGCATCGGCGTGACCATCACCGACCCGACGAACCCGATGCCGCTGCCGATGCTGCACGTCGACGAGCCCACGCTGACGATGAACTTCTGCGTCAACAACAGCCCGCTGGCCGGCCGCGAAGGCAAGTTCGTCACCAGCCGTCAGATCTGGGACCGGCTGCAGAAGGAACTGCAGAGCAACGTGGCACTGCGCGTGAAGGAATCGGGCGAAGACGGCGTGTTCGAAGTCAGCGGCCGGGGCGAACTGCACCTGACCATCCTGCTGGAGAACATGCGCCGTGAAGGCTACGAAATGGCCGTGAGCAAGCCACGCGTGGTGTTCCAGCAGATCAAAGGCGACAAGTGCGAGCCCATCGAGCTCGTCACGGCCGACATCGAAGACGCCCACCAAGGGGGCGTGATGCAGGCCCTGGGTGCGCGCAAGGGCGACCTGGTGAACATGGAAACCGACGGCCGCGGCCGCGTCCGTCTGGAATACCGCATCCCGGCGCGCGGGCTCATCGGTTTTTCCAACGAGTTCATGAACCTCACGCGCGGCACCGGCCTCATCAGCAACATCTTCGACGGCTACGAGCCCTACAAGGGCGAGATCGAGGGCCGCAAGAACGGCGTGCTGATCAGCATGGACGATGGCGAGATCTTCACCTATGCCCTGGGCAAGCTCGACGACCGGGGCCGCATGTTCGTCAAGCCCAACGACCCGGTCTACGAAGGCATGATCGTCGGCATCCACAGCCGGGACAACGACCTCGTCGTGAACGCCACGCGCACCAAGCAGTTGACCAACTTCCGTGTCAGCGGCAAGGAAGATGCGATCAAGATCACCCCGCCCATCGACCTGACGCTGGAATACGCGGTCGAGTTCATCTCCGACGATGAATTGGTGGAGATCACGCCGAAGAGCGTCCGCGTGCGCAAGCGGCATCTGAAGGAACACGACCGCAAGCGGGCGTCGCGCGAGGGCAGCTGACAGCGGCTCTGCGATGAAGCTGACCCACCGGCAGGCGGTGTGGGTGATGGTGCTGGCGACGCTGATGTGGAGCACCGCCGGCGTGGTCACGCGTCACCTCGAAGCCGCCCGCAGTTTCGAGCTGACGTTCTGGCGCAGCGCCTTCAACGCACTCGCGCTGGTCGTGTTGCTGTCCTGGCTGCGCAGTCCGGCCGTGCTGTGGGCCAGTCTGCGCACAGGCGGTCGCGCCCTGTGGATCTCAGGTCTGTGCTGGGCGGTGATGTTCACTGCCTTCATGGTTGCCCTGACCCTCACGACCGTGGCCAATGTGCTGGTCACCATGGCCATCGGCCCGCTGCTCACGGCCCTGTTCGCGCGGATCGCGCTGGGCCTCCGGCTGGCCACGCGAACCTGGGCGGCCATTGCGCTGGCTGGCGCGGGCATCGCATGGATGTACGGACACGAGTTTTCCGCGGGTGACCCGCGTCTGCTGCTGGGCACGCTGGTGGCGCTGGCGGTGCCGGTGGCGGCAGCGGTCAACTGGACGCTGCTGCAGCACCTGAAGGGTCACGACGACCCGCCGGACATGCTGAGCGCGGTGCTCGTGGGCGCATTGGTGTCGGCGGCGGTCACGCTCCCGCTGGCCTGGCCCATGGCGGCCTCGCCGCACGACATTTCGCTGCTGGCGGGGCTGGGTGTGTTCCAGCTCGCCATTCCCTGCCTGATGGCCGTGGCCGTGGCACGGGTGCTGAGCGGCCCCGAGATCTCGCTGCTGGGCTTGCTGGAAGTGATGTTCGGCGTGCTCTGGGCCTGGCTGGGTGCAGGTGAGTCCCCCGGGCAAGCCGTGCTTGCGGGTGGCGCCCTGGTGCTGGTCGCGCTGGTCGGCAACGAGTGGCTGGCCTGGCGCGCGATGCCGTCAGCCCGTCAGGCCTGAGCGCGTCTGAGCGCCTGAGCGCCTGAGTGCTTCAGCGCGGCACGGCAGCCAGGACCACCGCCTCGGCTTGCGGCGTCCAGCGCACGCTGGCTGGCGGCTGCACCAGAAACCGGTTGCTGTCTGGCGACGTGGCGGCTGCGCGGGCATTGACCATCACCGCGGGGTGCTCGCCGTTGCTGTGGCGCACCTTCCAGCTTGGGCTGGCGGGGTGACGGACGATGAAGGTGTTCGGGTCGATCCGGCTTTGGTCGGCGGCGGTTTCGGCGAACGTGGCAGAGCTGCACAGCAGCAACGAGATGGCGGTGAGCGAGACAATCTTGTCCATGACGAGTCTTTAGAAAGATGAGGGTTAATAGGTAAGCACTAACCCTAGTATGCCTGGCTGACGTCGACTTGCAACCACTTCAACAGGGGATGTTTCGCCTGTGAATCGGTTGATTTCTGGAAACGGTGCTTGCCCGGTGATCGGCTCATCTCGCTGAAAACCGAAAGCTGACTGTCCTGGACAAACAGTCCCCCATGCCGAGATCTGCCTCGACGGCCATGTGCTGCCTGGGGGCGGGTGGCTACTGAAGCCGACGGCCGGATGCTGCCGCTAGCATCCACCTCAACCCGGCCCGAGCCAGAAACCGCACGCCATGCACCAACTCACTGGCCTGGACGCCACCTTCCTGTATCTGGAAACGCCGGAGATGCCCATGCACGTGGGCGCCCTGCATGTGTTCGAACTGCCAGCCGGCAGCACCGGCCGCTTCGTCACCGCGCTGCGCAAGCACATGGCGGCGCGGCTGCCGGTGGCGCCGGTGCTGCGGCGGCGCCTGTGGTGGATGCCCCTGAACCTGGCCAACCCCGCCTGGGTCGACGCCGAGCCCGACCTGCGGCAGCACATCGTCGAAGTGAAGCTGCCGGCGACCGCCCGCCACGGCGACGGCCGACGCGAACTCGAAGCCGAAGTCGGTCGCCTGCACAGCGTGCTGCTCGACCGCAGCCGGCCACTGTGGAAGTTCCATGTACTCGAAGGGCTGGGGCCCGCCGCCGATGGGCACAGGCGTGTGGCGCTGTACACCCAGCTGCACCACGCGGCCGTCGACGGCCAGGCGGCGGTGGCCCTGGCCAATGCCATCCTCGACCTGCAGGCCGAGGGCCGCGCCGTCGAGGTGCGCGCCTCGAACCGTCACAAGACCTTCGAACTCGGCATGACCGAGATGCTGCGCGGCGTGCTCGGCAGCCAGGCACAGAAGGTGGCCGGCATCATCCGTGAATTGCCCAGTACCGTCGGCACTCTCAAGACGGCGGCTTCGAAGGCCGCCGGTGGCGCCCTGAGCCAGGCCGTGGCCAGTCTGGGTCTGGGCGACGGGGCCGGGAAAGCAGGCAGTGGCAACCTCAGCCTGGCACCGCGCACGGCCTTGAACGTTTCGGTCACACCGGGCCGGGCCTTCGCCACGGCCACACTGTCCTTGCCCGAGCTGAAGGCGCTGGCGCGGGCCCACGGCGCCACGCTCAATGACCTGGTGCTCATGCTCTGCAGCACGGCATTGCGCCGCTACTTCATGAAGCGCCGAAGCCTGCCGCGCAAAAGTCTGGTGGCGGCGGTGCCGATCTCGCTGCGCCCCGAGGCGGGCAAAGCCGCCGCAGGCGAGGGCAACCAGGCGTCGATGAGCCTCATCAGCCTGGGCACGCACCTGGCCGACGCCGGCCAGCGGCTGCAACACATCCGCACGGCCAGCGCCGCCATGAAAGCCACGATGGGCGGGCTGAAGAGCGTGCTGCCCACCGACTTTCCGAGCCTGGGCGTGCCCTGGCTCATCGAAGCCGCCACGGCCTTGTATGGCAAGGCGCGCGTTGCCGACCGCATTCCGCAACTGGCCAATGTCGTCATCAGCAACGTGCCCGGCCCGCCGGTGCCTCTGTTCATGGCCGGGGCGAAGATGGTCACCAACTATCCAGCGTCGATCGTCGTGCACGGCATGGCCCTGAACATCACCGTGCAGAGCTACGACCAGAGCCTCGACTTCGGCCTGATGGCCGACGCCCAGGCCATGCCGCAGGTGCGTGAGCTGGCCGACGCCATCGTCGTGGCCTTCGACGACCTGGCCGCCTTGCCGCGCCCGGGCGAGGCCGGCCACCCCGAAACCCCGCTGCCGCGCAGCCTGGCCAGCCGTGCCGGCGGCGCCATGGCCGGTGTGGTGGGGCGGCTGGCCGGTGGCGTGGCAGGTGCCGCGCTGTCGGGTGCCGTGGCGAGGGCAGGTCGCAAACCCGCCGCGAAGACTAGGCCTGCCACCTCAGAGCCCAAGACGAGCCGGCGCTGACAATCGGGGCATGACCGATTCATCCCGCGAGCCAGACCCGCTGGCCGCGCCAGGCCCCTGGCAAATGCTGCTGGAGGCCCGCGCTCCCTGGGAGTTCGCAGCAATGTGGGCCGCCACGCCCTGGCTGGCCCGCCTTCCCACCGGCGACGGCCACCCGGTGCTGGTGTTCCCGGGTCTGGGCGCCAGCGACATCACCACGCTGACGCTGCGCAACTTCCTGCGCGACCGCGGCTACACCACCTACCCCTGGCTGCAGGGCTTCAATTTCGGACCGCGGGCCGGTGTGATCGAAGCCTGCCGCGACACGCTGAAGGAACTGGCCGGCCGCCACCGCGAACGCGTCAGTCTGGTGGGCTGGAGCCTGGGCGGCATCTATGCGCGCGAGCTGGCCAAGGAAATGCCTGCCCAGGTGCGCTGTGTCGTGACCCTGGGAACGCCGTTTGCTGGCCACCCGCGCGCCACCAACGCCTGGAGGTTCTACGAAATGGTCAGCGGCCAGACCGTGCGCGACGACAGCCTGATCGCCGCGCTGCGCGAGCCGCCGCGTTGCCCCACGACGTCGATCTACAGCAAGTCCGACGGCGTCGTGGCCTGGCAGTGCAGCATCAACGACGACGCACCGCACACCGAGAACATCGAGGTCCAGGCCAGCCACCTCGGCATGGGCTTGAACCCGCTGGCGCTGTATGCGGTGGCCGACCGGCTGGCTCAGGATCCCAAGCGCTGGCAGCGCTTCGACCCGGCCTCGGCGGGTGTCGTCGGGCGCTGGTTCATGAAGCCGCGCTGAGCCGATGCAAATCGTCGCGAATGGCCTGCGCATCGAGGTCGACGATCAAGGCCCCGTGTCTGGCGAGCCCGTGGTGCTGGTCATGGGCCTGGGCATGCAGCTCACCGCCTGGCCACAGGCGCTGGTCGACCTGCTCCTGGCGCGCGGTTTCCGCGTCGTCCGCTTCGACAACCGCGACACCGGCCTGAGCCAGGGTTTCGACGAGGCCGGTGCGCCGAACCTGGCTTGGGCCGGCCTGAAGTACGGCCTGCATCTGCCGCTGCAGCCGGCGTACCGCATGGCCGACATGGCCGCCGACACGCTGGGCGTGATGGACGCGCTGGGCATCGCCAGCGCCCATGTCTGCGGTGCCTCGATGGGCGGGATGATCGCGCAGCACGTGGCGGCGTCGCAGCCCCAGCGTGTGCGCAGCCTGGTGCTGATGATGACGACCACCGGCGCGCGCCATCTTCCGCAGCCCGGCCTGCGGGTACGCGCGGCATTGATGTCGCGTCCTTCCGGCCGTCGGCCGGAGGCCGTGGTGGCGCATCTGCAGCGCCTGCTGGCCGTGATCGGCAGCCCGGGCTTTCCGCCCGATCCGGCGGTTCAGCACAAGCGCTTGCATGCTCTGGTGGCGCGTGCATGGCGCCCCGCAGGCACGGCGCGGCAACTGCTGGCGGTGGCCGCCGACGGTGACCGCAGCAGCTGGGTCGGCGGCATCCGGGTGCCCACCGCCGTGATCCACGGCGAGGCGGACCCCTTGATTCCGGTGGCCGCCGGCCGTGATCTGGCCACCCGCATTGCCGCAGCCCGGGCCGACTATGTGCCCGGCATGGGCCACGACCTGCCCGACGCCCTGCTGCCGCGTTTTGCCGAGACGATCGCGCAGAACGCGGCGCGGGCGCGCCCTTAGTTCTTGACGAGTTCGTTGATCTCGATGGCCACGCCGCTGGCGATGTTGGCCACCGGGGCCGACTGACCTACCAGATCGCCCGCGGTCGGCGTGGCCTGGCCGCTCTTGCTGATGCGGGCGCTGATCACTACTTTTGGATGCAGCGACATGCGCATCTCTGGCGCCATGGCCGTGGTGTCGTCGAGCTTGAAGTCCAGCGGCAGGTCCTTGACTTGATGGCGCAGGATGGCCAGCGGCATGCGCGGGCCTTCGGCAGCGCGGGCGAAGATGAAGACGGTGTCGTTGGGCTGGGCCTGTTGCGCCAGGGCCGGGGCCAGCGTGACGCGGCCCTGCACCAGCGCCGTGGCCGCCGCGGGCTGCGAGCCGGCAACAGGCGCTGCGGCCTGGGCTTGCGGCAGGGCCGCCGGCGGCATGCCGCCTTCCTGCCGCGCCTCGGCAATGCTGGCCTGCAGCTGCGGCAGGAATTCTGCGCCGGGGGGCGTGATGGCGACCAGCCGCTCCCAGTGCCGCACGGCGCCCTTGAAGTCCTTCACCTCGAATGCTGCCGAACCCGCCAGTGCCAGTGCCTTGGGGTTGTCGGGTTCCAGCTTCAGCGCCCGATCGATCCATTCCGCCGGCTCGCCCTGCAGGCTGCGGTTGTTGAGCACGGCCAGGGTGTCGGCGTAGTCGGCAATCAGGCGCGCATCCGTCTTCAGCAGCATGCCGGTTTTCTTGAAGGCCGGCAGCGCCTTCTCGTGCTGGCCCAGGCGGGCATAGGACCGGGCCAGCATGGCGTGCCCTTCGGCGTTGTCGGGGTCGGTCTGCAGGCGCAGGGCCAGCTGTTCGACGGCGGCAGCGAACTGTTCTTCTTCGCTGGCCGTGGCGTCCACACCCGGCGCCGAGACGCTGCTGGACAAGACCGTGGCGCCGGGCGCACCGGTGTAGGAATAGCCGGCCACGGCCAGGCCGACGACGCTGGCGAACAGCACGGCCATCAGCTTGCCGCCCGGCCGTGCGGCCAGGGGTGCGGCGGCAGCGGGGTCGGCCATCACGCTTTCGAGCAGTCTGCGTTCCAGCGGTGCCTTGGCCTGGGCGTAGGCGGTCGCGTCCAGCGTGCCGGCGGCATGCTGGGCTTGCAGCTGCTGCAGTTTCAGGCGCAGTGCGGGGATGTCGTTGTTCATCGCTTCTTCAGCTGCGCGGCCGGTCGGCCGTGCTGTCGTCGTTCTCGTCGGGCTCGAACCGGTCTGCCGGCAGCCGGCTGCGCCGCCGCAGCATCCACCACAGCCCCACCAGGGCAACGACGAGCAGGAGGGGCGGGCCGAACCACAGCGGCGCCGTGGTGTTCTTCAGCGGCGGGCGGTACAGCACGAAGTCGCCATAGCGCGCGGTCATGTAGTCGAAGACCTGGCGTTCAGTCTGGCCGCTTCGGAGCATGTCTCGGACCTGATTGCGCAGATCGACGGCGAGGTCGGCGTTCGACGCCGCAATGGTTTCGTTCTGGCAGACCAGGCAACGCAGTTCGGCCGCGACGCGCATCACCCGCGCCTCCAGGGCCGGGTCGGCACTGGCCGGGGCGGCTTCATTGGCCCACGCCACGGGCAGCGCGAGCACACAGCAAGCCAACAGGGCACCCATCAGCTGCCGCCAGCGACCGACCTGCTCAACCCGCACCCTGAAGCTCCTTCACCAGCGGCTCGATCCGGGTGCGCAGCACTTCCGGCGTGAGCGGCCCGGTGTGCTTGAAGCGGATGATGCCTTCGCGGTCGACGATGAAGGTCTCGGGCACGCCATAGACGCCGAAGTCGATGCCGACACGGCCATCGGCGTCCACCAAAGTGGCCTTGTACGGGTCGCCCAGGTTGGCCAGCCAGGCGCGCGCCGCCTGGCCCTGGTCCTTGTAGTTGAGGCCATACACCGGCAGGAGCTGTCGCTTGGCGATGTCGATCACGAGCGGATGTTCTTCGCGGCAGGGCGCACACCAGCTGGCCCAGACGTTGAGCATCCAGACCTTGCCCAGCAGGTCCGCGCGGCCCACGGTCTGGCCCGGGTCGTCCAGGCGCGTCAGCTTGAACTCCGGGGCGGGCTTGCCGATCAGGGGCGACGGCACTTCGCGCGGGTTCAGGCCGAGGCCCACGAACAGGAATCCCAGCACGATGGCGAAGATGGCCATCGGCAGGAGAAAACGCAATACCTTCATCGTGCAGCGGAAACGGCGCCGCCCAGGCCTTCGGCGGCGTCGCGCGTGGCGCGGTTACGGTAGCGACGGTCGGTGATGGCCCACATGCCGCCCAGCCCCATGAACAGGCAGCCGAACCAGATCCAGGCCACGAAGGGCTTCACCCAGATGCGGACCAGCCACTTTTCGTCGGGCAGTGGCTCGCCGAGCTGCACGTACAGGTCGCCCCGCACGCGGCTGTCGATGGCCGCTTCCGTCATGGGATTGCGCTGCACCTTGTAGACCCGGCGCTCGGGGAACATTTCCGACACCTGCTCACCGTCGCGGGTGACCACCAGATGACCGCGCATCGCCTGATAGTTCGCCCCGCGCACCGGCTGCGTGCCCTGGTAGGTGAAGGTGTAGCCGTTGACGGTGGTGCTGTCGCCCGGCGCCATGGCGACGTCGCGTTCGATGTCGTAGGTGCCCACCATGGTGACGCCGAAGACGAACACCGCCACGCCGATGTGCGCCAGCATCATGCCGACCGTGGCCCGCGGCACCTGGCCCAGGCGGTGCAGCAGGTTGCTCTGCATCCCACCGGCCGGTCGCACACGTTCCCACAGCTCGGCGAACACGGTGTAGACGATCCAATACGCCATCAGCAAGCCTACGACGGAGCCGAAGGTGATGCTGCCGCCGATCCACGCCGTCAGCGCGGCGCTGATCACGGTGACGCCCGCCGCCCAGCGCAGCCGGGTGGCGAGGGCCGGCAGTTCGTCGTTCTTCCAGCGTGCCAAGGGCCCCACGCCCATGAAGAAGACCAGCACGGCCATGATGGGCACGTAGACCGCGTCGAAGTAGGGTGCGCCGACGGAGATCTTGCCCAGGCCCAGCGCGTCGAGGATCAGCGGGTACAGCGTGCCCAGCATCACGGCGGCCATGGCCACCACCAGCAGCACGTTGTTCGCCAGCAGCATGCTCTCGCGCGACAGGGCCGAGAAGCGCGCGCCGAGGCCCACCTTCGGGGAGCGCCAGGCATAGAGGGCCAGTGCGGCGCTGACGGTGATGGCCAGCATGACCAGGATGAACGCGCCGCGCGTGGGGTCGGAGGCGAAGGAATGGACCGAGGTGATGACCCCCGAGCGCACCAGGAAGGTCCCGAGCAAGGCGAGCGAATATCCGAGGATGGCCAGCAGCACCGTCCAGCTCTTGAAGCTGCCGCGCTTTTCGGTCACGGCCAGCGAGTGGATCAATGCCGTGGCGACGAGCCAGGGCATGAACGACGCGTTTTCCACGGCGTCCCAGAACCACCAGCCACCCCAGCCCAGCTCGTAGTAGGCCCACCAGCTTCCGAGCGCGATGCCGAAGGTCAGGAAGGCCCAGGCCACGGTGGTCCAGGGGCGCATCCAGCGCGCCCATTGGGCGTCCAGGTTGCCACCGATCAGGGCGGCCACGGCAAAGGCGAACGCCACCGACATGCCGACGTAGCCCATGTAGAGCATCGGCGGGTGGAAGATCATGCCCGGGTCCTGCAGCTGCGGGTTCAGGTCGCGGCCGTCGGCCGGCACCGGGAACAGCCGGTCGAACGGATTCGACGTGAACAGCACGAAGAGCAGGAAGCTCAGCGTCAGCAGACCCATCACCGCGAGGATGCGGGCCACCATGGCCGGCGGCAGGTTGCGGCTGAAGCTGGCCACGGCCCAGGCCCAGCCGGCCTGCATCAGCAGCCACAGCAGCAGGCTGCCTTCATGGCTGCCCCAGGTGGCCGCGATGCGGTACATCAGCGGCAGTTGGGAGTTGGAGTGCGAGGCCACGTTCAACACCGAGAAGTCGTTGTTGACGAAGCTCAGGATGAGGCAGCCATAAGACACCACGATCAGGGCCAGCAGCAGGTGCGTGGCGGGCTTGGCCATCGC
>JANOBX010000280.1:0-16987 GCA_031411875.1 Burkholderiales bacterium
GGCCTTGCAGCGGCTGGCCTTGAGCCAGCCGCAGATGGCGCTCGCCCGCGACCGCGCCGGCCTCTTGAACGTGCAGGGCTGGCTGCGCGAGGCGCCGGGCGCCGACGCACCTGCCGGCCAGGACGCCGCCGACGTGACTGAGCCGCAGCAGCCGTCCGCCCCCTGGCGGCTCGAACTGGCCGACCTGCGCATCGACGGCGGCCGCCTGCAGTGGGACGACGCCCAGCCGCCGGACGGCGTGGCGCTGGCCCTGCAGGCGCTGCGTCTGCGCGCCCAGGACCTGGCCTGGCCGGCCGGCCCACGCCCAGCCCGGTTCGATCTGGCGGCGCAACTGCCCGGCGACACCGGCCCGCCGGCGCGGCTGACCGCGCGCGGCACGCTCGCCCTGGCACCGCAGGCACCGCTGGCCGTGCGCGCCGGCGTCCAGGCCGAACGCCTGCCGCTGCACCGCTTCGAGCCTTATTTCGGCGGCGCCCTGCCGGTGAGACTGGCCCGCGGCGAACTGGGCTGGCAGGGCGAACTGAACGTCCAGCTGCCGGCCGGCGGCGCAGGGTCGGACCTCTCGGCCTGGTCGCTGGATGCCCGCGGCCAGGCGCTGCTGGCCGACCTGGAACTGCGCACCCCGTCGGACGCCGTTGCGCTGGCCGCCGGCACGCAGGACGACCAGCTGCTGAGCTGGGCCTCGCTGCAGATGCAGCCGCTGCGCGTGACGCTGGCACCGGGTGCCAAGCCGCGTATCGACATCGGCGAGCTGGTGCTGACGGATTTCTTCTCGCGCCTGGTCATCACCGAGCAGGGCCGCTTCAACCTGCGCGACGTGCAGGCCGCCCCTGCCGAGGGTGCGGCCGAGCCGCCCTCGAATGCGCCCGCGACCGCGACCGCAGCCTCGGCCGCCGCACCCCCGTCCGCCGGCCTGCCGCTGGACCTGGTGGTGGGCGGCACCCGCCTCGTCGGCGGCCGGGTCGACTTCACCGACCGCTTCGTTCGCCCGAGCTATTCGGCCCAGCTGACCGAGCTGAACGGCACGGTCGGCCGCTTCTCGTCCAGCACCCCGGCCGACCTGGCGACGCTGGACCTGCGCGGCCGGGTGGCCGGCACCGGGCGGCTGGAGATCCGCGGCGCGCTCAACCCCACCGCCAACCCGCTGGCGCTGGACATCCAGGCGCGCACCACCGACCTGGAGCTGGCGCCACTGTCTCCCTATTCCGGCAAGTACGCGGGTTATGCCATCGAGCGCGGCAAGCTCAGTGTCGACCTGGCCTACAAGATAGCGCCCGACGGGGCGCTGCAGGCGCGCAACCAGGTCGTGCTGAACCAGCTCACCTTCGGCGCCGCCGTCGACAGCCCCCAGGCCACCAAGCTGCCGGTGCGGCTGGCGGTGGCGCTGCTGACCGACCGCAACGGCGTGATCGACCTGGACCTGCCGGTCTCGGGCTCGATCAACGACCCGCAGTTCAACGTCTGGGGCATCGTCTGGAAGGTGCTGGGCAACCTGCTGAGCAAGGCGCTGACCTCGCCTTTTGCACTGCTGTCGGGCGGCAATGCCGACGACCTGAGCAGCATTGCCTTCACCCCGGGCACGGCGCGCCCGACCGAAGGCGGTGCGGCCGCCCTCGACCGCATCGCCAAGGCCCTGCAGGAACGCCCGGCGCTGCGCCTGACCCTGTCGGGCCATGCCGACCCGGTGGCCGAGCGGGCGGCCGTGCAGGCCGCCGTGATCGACGCCCGCCTGCTGGCCGAGCAGCGCCGGGACCTGGCCCGCGCCGGCACGCCCGCCGCCGCCGCTGCCAGCGCGCCGCTGCCGGTGCTGAGCGCGCCCGACAGCGCGCGCCTGCTGAAGCGCCTGTACACCGACACGCCACTGCCCGACCGGCCGCGCAACGTGGTCGGCCTGCTGAAGGAGGTGCCAGCGGCGGAGATGCGCAGCCGGCTCGAAGCCGCCGTGCCGGTGACCGCCGACACCGCGCGCGAACTGGCCTTGCAGCGCAGCCTGCGCGCGCGCGACGCCTTGATCGAGCGTGGCCTGCAGAGCGAGCGGCTGTTCCTGGGCGCGCCCAAGGTGGCCGTGGCGGCCGCGGCGAGCGCTTCCGCCCCCGTCGGGTCCCCCAGCCCGCAGGTGGAGCTGAGCCTGGCCGCGCCCTGATCCTGCACGGAACGGCGGCAGAACGACGGCACAACGGCGGCGGGAGGGTCGAAGGGTGGGCTCCTAGAATGGCCGGTTGCACCCACGCCGCACCCCTCCTGAGAAGGCTGTCATGTCCGCTGGTGAAACCGCCGCAACCCTTCCTGCCCTCACGACGACTTCGCCCGCGCCAGACGCGGACGACAGCGGCGAAGGCCTGATCCGCATCCGCGGTGCGCGCCAGCACAACTTGAAGAACCTGGACCTCGACATCCGCACCGGCGAGCTGACGGTCGTCACCGGCCCCAGCGGCAGCGGCAAGAGTTCGCTCGTTTTCGACACGCTGTATGCCGAAGGGCAGCGGCGCTATGTCGAGACCTTCAGCGCCTATGCCCGGCAGTTCCTGGACCGCATGGACCGCCCGGCGGTCGACCGGGTCGACGGCGTGCCCCCGGCGATTGCCATCGACCAGACCAACCCGGTGCGCACCTCGCGGTCCACGGTCGGCACGATGACCGAGCTGAACGACCACCTGAAGCTGCTCTGGGCCCGGGCCGCGCAGCTGTTCGACAGCCAGACCGCGCTGCCGGTGCGACACGACACGCCGCAGACCATCCATGCCGACCTGCTGCAACGTGCCGCGGCGGCGGGTGACCCGCGCCTGGTGCTCACCTTCCCCGTCGAACTGCCCGCCGACACCACGGCCGAGCAGCAGGAGCAGTGGCTGGCGGCCAGCGGCTTCACACGCGTGCAGGGTGAACGCGTCGTGGGCGACCGCAAGATCCTGGACGTGGTGGCCGACCGCTTCCGCATGGCCGGCACGGAACAGGTGCGGGCGATGGAAGCCATCGAGCTGGCGCTGAAGCGCGGCGGCGGGCGGCTGGCTGTGCATGTCGCCGACCCGACCCACGCGGAGGCTAGCCCGCAGGTCTGGAAATACAGCACCGGCCTGCACTGCCCGGAAAGCGACCTGCGTTATGCCGACCCGCAGCCGGCGATGTTCAGCTTCAACAGCGCCTACGGTGCCTGCGACACCTGCCGCGGCTTCGGCCGCGTCATCGGCGTCGACCTGGGCCTGGTGATTCCCGACGAACGCAAGACCCTGCGCAACGGCGCCATCAAGACCATGATGACGCCGGCCTGGGCCGACAGCTTCGACGACCTGCTGAAGTACGCCGGCGAGGCCGGCATCCCGCGCGACACGCCCTGGAGCCAGCTCACCCCCGCGCAGAAGGCCTGGGTCATCAACGGCAGCCCGAACTGGACCGGCAACTGGAACAAGCAGTGGTACGGCGTCAAGCGCTTCTTCGAATACCTGGAGAGCAAGGCCTACAAGATGCACATCCGCGTGCTCTTGTCGAAGTACCGCAGCTACACGCCCTGCGGTGCCTGCGGCGGCGCGCGGCTGAAGCTGGAGCCGCTGCTGTGGCGCATCGGCACGAAGGTGGATGCCGACGCGGTGCTGCCACCCGAACTGCGTTTTCTGCCGGTCGGTGCCCGGTGGTCGCGCGAACAGCTGGAAGCGCTGCCGGGGCTGAACCTGAACGACGCGATGCAGCTCAGCATCGAGCGCCTGCGCCGCTTCTTCGACGGCTTGTCGCTGCCGTCGACGATGCTCGACGAGGCCTTGAAGCTGCTGCTGGGTGAAGTCCGAACCCGCCTGAAGTACCTGTGCGACGTCGGCCTGGGCTACCTGACTTTGGACCGCCAGAGCCGCACGCTCAGCGGCGGCGAGGTGCAGCGCATCAACCTCACCACCGCGCTGGGCACCAGCCTGGTGAACACGCTGTTCGTGCTGGACGAGCCCAGCATCGGCCTGCACCCGCGCGACATGAACCGCATCAACCAGGCCATGCTGCGCCTCCGCGATGCCGGCAACACCCTGGTGGTGGTGGAGCACGACCCGGCCGTGATGCTGGCCGCCGACCGGCTGATCGACATGGGCCCTGGCCCGGGCGAACGCGGCGGGCAGATCGTCTTCGACGGCACACCCGAGCAGGCCCGCAGTGCCGACACGCTGACCGGCGCCTACCTGGGCGGGCGCAAGCACGTGGGCAGCGGCTTCCGCAAGCTGGTGAACGACGCCACGCCCAAGCTGCTGCTGGAAGGCGCGCGCGACCACAACCTGAAGAACATCAGCGTGGCCTTCCCGCTGCAGCGGCTGGTGGTCGTCAGCGGGGTTTCGGGCAGCGGCAAGAGCACGCTGATCCAGGACGTGCTGTACCCCGCGCTGGCGCGCCACTTCGGCAAGGCCACCGAAACCCCGGGCGCGCACGATCGTGTGCTGGGCATGGACTTTCTCGCCGAAGCGGTGTTCGTCGACCAGAGCCCGATCGGCAAGACCGCGCGCAGCAACCCGGCCAGCTACGTCGGCGCCTTCGACGAGCTGCGCAAGATCTTCGCCGACGTGCCGCTGGCGCGCGAACGCGGCTACAGCGCCGGCACCTTCAGCTTCAACGCCGGCGACGGGCGCTGCCCCAGCTGCGGCGGCAGCGGCTTCGAGCACGTGGAGATGCAGTTCCTCAGCGACGTCTACCTGCGCTGCCCCGACTGCGACGGCCGCCGCTACCGCAGCGAAGTGCTCGACGCCAAGGTGCTGCGCGGGCCGCTGCAGCTGAGCATCGCCGACGTGCTGGACCTGACCGTGGCCGAGGCCGCGCACTGGTTCCAGGCCGACCGCGAGGTCGTCGCTCGCTTGCAGCCGATTCTCGACGTGGGCCTGGATTACGTGCGCCTGGGCCAGCCCGTGCCCACGCTCAGCGGCGGCGAAGCGCAGCGGCTGAAGCTGGCCGGCTTCCTGGCCGAAGCCGCCGCCAACCCGCGCGCCCACCTGGCCAAGCGCGGCACGCTGTTCCTGTTCGACGAGCCCACCACCGGCCTGCACTTCGACGACATCGCCAAGCTGATGCGCGCGCTGCGCAAGCTGCTGGATGCCGGGCACTCGCTGCTGGTGATCGAACACAACCTGGACGTGATCCGCGCCGCCGACTGGATCGTCGACCTGGGCCCCGAAGGCGGCGAGGCGGGTGGCGAACTGGTGTGCACGGGCACGCCCGACGATGTGAAGGCGCACCCGACATCGCACACCGGCCTGGCCCTGCGCGAGTACGACACCGCTCTCGGCGTGGCCACGCCGCAGGCCGAAGAGGGCCGGGCGCTGCAGCGGGTGCTGCTCGACGCCCGCCGTGCGCGGCAGGCGGCAGACAACAGCATCCGCATCGTCAACGCCAAGGAACACAACCTGAAGAACCTGAGCGTGGACATTCCGCGCGGCAAGTTCAACGTCGTCACCGGTGTCTCGGGCAGCGGCAAGAGCACGCTGGCATTCGACATCCTGTTCAACGAAGGGCAGCGGCGGTATCTGGAGTCGCTCAATGCCTACGCCCGCAGCATCGTGCAGCCGGCGGGGCGGCCTGAAGTGGATGCGGTGTACGGCATTCCGCCCACGGTGGCCATCGAACAGCGCCTGAGCCGCGGTGGCCGCAAGAGCACGGTGGCGACCACCACCGAGGTCTGGCACTTCCTTCGCCTGCTGTGGGTGAAGCTGGGCCTGCAGCATTGCGTGAAGGACGGCGCGCCGGTGAAGGCGCAGAGCGCCGAGAGCATTGCCGCGCAGCTGCTGCGAGATCACATGGGGCAGCACGTGGGCCTGCTCGCGCCGCTGGTGGTGAACCGCAAGGGTGTCTACACCGACCTGGCCAAATGGGCCAAGGCGCGCGGCCACAGCCACCTGCGCGTGGACGGCGAGTTCATCACGCTCAGCCCCTTCCCGCGGCTGGACCGCTTCAAGGAACACACGCTGGAGCTGCCGGTGGGCGACATCGTGGTCAGCGCCGAGAACGAGGCCGAACTGCGCGAGATGCTGCGCCGCACGCTCGAGCTGGGCAAGGGCGTGCTGCACCTGCTGCACCCGTTGGACGGGCTGGCCGAAGCCTCTGATTTCAGCCCCGGCCAGTTCGGCGCCGGCATCGGGCAGGTGCAGGTGTTCAGCACCAAGCGCGCCTGCCCGGTGTGCGGCACCAGCTATGCCGAACTCGACCCGCGCATGTTCAGCTACAACAGCAAGCACGGCTGGTGCGGCACCTGCGTGGCACCGGCCTGGCGCTGACGCGTGAGCAGCGCGCCGCCTTCGACGACAGCGTGCGTGACGACGACAACAAGGGCCGCGAGCAGAGCTTTCCGTCGGAAGAACTCGACGTCGAAGGCGTGGTCGACCAGGCCTGCCCCGACTGCCATGGCGCGCGCCTGAACCCGTCGGCACGCCAGGTGACCTTCGAGGACCGCGCCATCCAGGACATCGCCGCGCTGTCGGTGAACGAGGTGCGCGCCTGGGTCGCCAGCTTCGAGCTGAAAGGCCGCGACGCCGACATCGCGCGTGACGTGGTGAGCGAGATCGCCAGCCGCCTGGACTTCCTGTCCGACGTGGGCCTGGGCTACCTGACGCTGGACCGCGCCGCGCCCACGCTCAGCGGTGGTGAGGCGCAGCGCATCCGGCTGGCCGCGCAGCTGGGCAGCAACCTGCAGGGTGTGTGCTACGTGCTCGACGAGCCCACCATCGGCTTGCACCCGCGCGACAACGGCATTTTGTTGAACGCGCTGGCCAAGCTGGGCGCGCGCGGCAACACCCTGGTGGTGGTGGAGCATGACGAAGACACCATCCGCCGGGCCGACCACGTCATCGACATCGGCCCCGGCGCCGGCCAGCGCGGCGGCCGGCTGGTGGCGCAGGGCACGGTGGCGCAGATTTCGGCAGCGGCCGACTCCCTCACCGGCCGCCTGCTGGCGCGGCCGCTGCAGCACCCGCTGCACGCGCGCCGGCCGGTGCTGGCGGGTGAGCCGGCCCTGAAGCTGCGCGGCGCAAACCTGCACAACCTACGCCAGGTGGACGTGGACGTGCCACTGAAGCGCCTGGTGGCCGTCACCGGTGTTTCCGGCAGTGGCAAGAGCACACTGGCGCGCGACGTGCTGCTGCACAACGTGCAGCTGGCCGTGGGCATGAAGCTGAACAAGGCCGGCCGCGACGCCATCGCCGCCGGCCGCGGCAGTGCCGCCCATGCCGACCTGTGGCCGAAGCTGGCGGGCTGCACCAGGCTGGAAGGTTTCGAGGCCATCGACCGCGTGCTCGAAGTCGACCAGACGCCGATCGGCAAGACCCCGCGCAGCTGCCCGGCCACCTACATCGGCTTCTGGGACGCGATCCGCAAGCTCTACACCGAGACGCTGGAAGCCACGGCGCGCGGCTACGGCAGCGCGCGCTTTTCCTTCAACACTGGCGAAGGCCGCTGCCCGGGCTGCGAAGGACAGGGCCTGAAGACCATCGCGATGAGCTTCCTGCCCGACGTGAAGGTGGCCTGCGACATCTGCCACGGCGCGCGCTTCAACCCCGAGACCCTGGCCGTCACCTGGCGCGGCCGCAGCATTGGCGACGTGCTGCGCATGGAGGTCGACGAGGCCGTGGACTTCTTCGCCAGCATGCCCTCGGTGGCCCACCCGCTGCAGCTGCTGAAGGACGTGGGCCTGGGCTACCTGACGCTGGGCCAGCCCAGCCCCACGCTCAGCGGCGGCGAGGCGCAGCGCATCAAGCTGGTGACAGAACTCAGCAAGGTTCGCGACGACATCACCCGCCGCGGCAACAAGGCGCCGCACACGCTGTACGTGCTGGACGAACCCACCGTGGGCCTGCACATGGCCGACGTGGAAAAGCTCATCCACGTGCTGCACCGGCTGGTCGACGGCGGCCACAGCGTGGTGGTGATCGAGCACGACCTGGACGTGATCGCCGAAGCCGACTGGGTGCTGGACCTGGGCCCCGAAGGCGGTGGCGGCGGCGGGCGCATCGTCGTGGCAGGCTCGCCCGAACGGGTGGCTTCCACTGCGGGCTCGCACACCGGGGCGTCCCTGGGACCCGTGCTCACGCGGCAGCGCAGCGCTGAGCCGTAAGGCTGGCCTTGCGGGCCGCGGACGCCGTCGAACGGGCGCGTCGCCCTGCGATTTCTGTCTTCTTGATGATTCCGTTGTCACAGCCCATTCTGCATACTGGGGGGCGCTGTGAGCCCAGCAACCATCGGAGGCGGCGGAGTGAGCCATTTTCGTTCTGCACCCAACATCCTGGACGGGCACGAGCCGCGTCGAATGGCGGCGCTGAAGCGCTGAAGCCGGAATGGGTGCCTTGCCCCGTTGGATGTTGCTGGCCGCCTTGCTCGTTTTTTTGTTGGCCACTGGAGGGACTCTCTGGTGGCAGGCCGAGCCCGCCGTGCCGGCCGCGCCAGCTGCGGTGGTCCCGGTCCTGCCGGGCGTTGCCGGCTCGGTCAGCCCGTCGTTGCCGCGCGTACCGGCGCAAACCGCGATCGCTGCCACGAAAGCCGCGGCGTCGGCCCCTGCTGCATCACCCACCAGCGTCTGGGACCTGTGCGGCGTCGGCCCATTGGCCATGGAACGGGGCGCGCCGGATTTGTCCAGCGGCAGCTGGGCGGCCTTGCCCAGCCACATGGGTGAGGCGGCCCAGGACAGTGCGCGCGAGCGTTTGCTGCTGGCAAAGACCCAGGGCAACGCGCGCACGCGCGCCGCCGGGCTGTTGCTGACACAGGTTTATGCCCAGCGTTTTGCGCGTTCCGAGCTGGAAACGAAAGCGGCTGCGCAAGCGCTGGCCGAGATGCAGCAGGCGCTGCTGGCGCTGGCCCGGGGCAGCCGCGAGCCTGCCGTGGCGTCATGGGCGGTGACGAGTTGCCGCGACGATGTCGACTGCCGAGCCCGGGCTGCCGCCGCATGGCGCGAGGTCGAACCCGACAACGCCGCGCCCTGGCTGTTGACGCTGGAGAACATGCCCGAATCGCCCGGTCGCGTGCTCAGCACGATCGCGCGGTCGGCACGTTATGCCGTCTACCCCGGCACCCTCGCGGGCGCCGCATTGGAGGCCATGCCCGTCGACTTGCCGCCCTACCTGCAAAAGCGCCTATTGCTGGACGTGGTGCAGGTGGAATAAGTGCAAGCGCGGCGCCCCGACATCCGGATTCCGTTGGGGCCCATGCCACGTCTGTGCCTGTCGACCATCGACAGCACGGGGCAGGCCGTCGGCCTCGAAGCTTCCCCACAGGCTGCCGAGTGCCGCGCCATCGCCGAGTTGTTCTCCGACCGCAGCGACTCGCTGGACGGCCACGTGCTCGGCTTGCGGCTGGGCAGGGCTGCGGGCTGGCCCGAGGCCGAAGTCGAACCGCGTCTTGAGCAGGCCAAGTTGCTGCAAGACGCGCGCTCGATTCCGCCCGGTGCCCAGCCTTATGCGTGCGCTGCCGTCGACCAGTCGCTGGCTCTGGTGCGCGACATATCCAACCGGGGCGAGATGCTCGCGCTGCGTGCCGTCGTGGCCGAAAAAGCCGTCCAGGCACTCAGAACCTCCAAGCCCTGAGGCCAGGCGCCCCCGCGGCAGGTCGACGGCTGGTCGCAGCCTCGTCGGGTGGCCTCGAGGCGCCGGTCAGCGGAAGGCTTCAGCCGTCCGCCAGGCGCCCCACGCTGGGCAGCAAGGCCGGGTCCAGCGGCTCGACCACGCCACCGGCCATCAGGCGCATGGCCCGCGACTGCAGCTGCGCGGCGTCGTCGCGGTCGCCGCAGCGGGCGAGCACATCGCTGATGCGCAGCAGAACCTGGACTTCCCATCCCGGGTCGGCCACGTGGCCGGCGAGCATGGTGGCCTCGAAAGCGTGGTCGCGCGCACGTTCACGTGCGGCGTGGGCGCGGCTGGGGTCCAGCGGCTGGCAGTGGCTGGCGAGGGCCGCGGTGGTTTCGCTGAGCTCGCAGATCAGATCGAGGGTGCCGTCGATGGCGCTGCCGACGCGGCTCCAGCGCAGCGCCTGCAGCAGACAGGCCTCGGCGCTGGGCAGCATGCGCAGGCCGCGATAGCAGCGCCCCACCTGCGTCAGCGCCTGCACCATCTCTGAGGGTTCGGCGCGGGTTTCGGCCTCGTCAAGGCGGGCGCTGGCCAGGCACATGGCGTCGCGCAGTGAGGCTTCCGAGGGGGGCAGGCTGGACATGGGCGCGCCTTCGCAGTGTTCGCTTCATGCTAAGCGCGGGTTTGTCCCAGTGTGCCCCCGCGCTTGCGGGGGAGCCCCTGGCTTGCGCGGGTTCAGCCGTGCAGCCTGGCCAGCGGGCGCGGCTCCGGCCGCCACCGTCGCCACAGGCGCCAGCCCAGCAACCCGGCAATCACCACCGCATAGATCGCGACTTCGCCAAAATCGTTCTTGCCCGTCCTCATCCAGAAGAAATGCAGCAGCCCGAGCAGCACGCTGGCATAGACCAACCGGTGCAGCGCCTGCCAGCGCGCGGCACCCAGTCCCTGGATGGCGCGGTTGAACGAGGTCGCGGCCAGCGGCAGCATGAGCAGCAGGGCCAGGCTGCCCACCAGGATGAACGGCCGCTTCGGGATGTCGGCCAGGATGGCGGCCACGTCCAGCCCCATGTCGAGCCAGGCGAACGACGTGAAGTGCAGCAGCGCGTAGAAGAAGCTGAACAGGCCCAGCATGCGCCGCCAGCGGGCCACGGCGTGCCAGCCGGTGGCCTGGCGCAGCGGTGTCACCGCCAGGGTGATGCACAGGAAGCGCAGCGTCCAGTCGCCCGTGCTGCGGATCAGGGTCTCGGCCGGGTTCGCCCCGAGCGTGCCCGCCGCCGCGCCGTAGAACAGCCAGGCGAACGGCGCCAGGCACAGCGCGAACAGCAGCGGCTTGACCGAAGGATGCAGCAGCCAGCGGGGCGGTGGCCTCACCTCAGTAGAACTTCTTCAGGTCCATGCCGGCGTAGAGCTGGCCCACCTGGGCTTCGTAGCCGTTGAACATCAGCGTCGGGCGCTTCTTCGTGAACAGGCCGTCCTCGCCGATGCGTCGTTCGGTGGCCTGGCTCCAGCGCGGGTGGTCGACCTGCGGATTCACGTTCGAATAGAAGCCGTACTCGCTGGCGGCGGCTTCCTCCCAGCTCGTCTTGGGCTGACGCTCGACGAAGCGGATCTTCACGATCGACTTGCCGCTCTTGAAGCCGTACTTCCAGGGCACCACCAGGCGCAGCGGCGCCCCGTTCTGATTGGGCAGCACCTCACCGTACATGCCGAAGGCCAGCAGGGTGAGCGGGTGCATGGCCTCGTCCATGCGCAAGCCTTCCACATAAGGCCATTCCAGCACCGACGAGCGCAGGCCGGGCATCTGCGTGCGGTCGGCCAGGGTCACGAACTGAACGAATTTGGCATTGCCGGTGGGTTCCACCCGCTTGATCAGTTCGGCCAGCGACCAACCGACCCAGGGGATGACCATCGACCAGCCCTCGACGCAGCGCAGGCGGTAGATGCGCTCTTCCATGGCGCTGAGCTTGAGCAGCGTGTCGATGTCGAAGAGGCCGGGCTTCTTCACCTCGCCCTCGACGGCCACGGTCCAGGGGCGGGTCTTCAGGGTGCCGGCGTGGCGTGCCGGGTCGGCCTTGTCGGTGCCGAACTCGTAGAAGTTGTTGTAGGTGCTGGCATCCTGATGCGAAGTGGCCTTTTCAGGGGTCGTCGCACCGGGCAGGGCGCTGCGCGTGCTGGCCAGTGCCGGCAGCTTGCCGGGCCGGGCCGTGGTCTGCGCCTGCGCCGGCGGGCCCAGGGCCGTGGCGGCTGCGGCCAGACCCAGACCTTGCAGCAATCCGCGGCGACTGCGGTAGACCGAGGCTGGTGTGATCTCGGACGACGCGATGAGAGGGTCGCCGCGGTCTTTCGGTGGTGTCATGGGGTTTCCTGGGTCGCCGGGGTCGAGGCGGCAGTCGGGATTCTCGTCACGATGAAAAAAGCCGGCACTCGGCCGGCTTGCTGTACGGGAGCGTCGCGCTGCGAACTGGTTCAGCGCAGACCGGCGGCGTAGTCGGCCACGGCCTTCATCTCGGCTTCGCTCATCTTGATGGCGATGGCCGACATCTGAGCGTTGTTGGCACGGGCGCCCGAAGCGAAGTTGGTGAGTTGCAGCGCCGTGTAGTCGGCGTGCTGGCCGGCGATGCGCGGATACTGCGCCGGCATGCCCGCGCCGTTCGGGCTGTGGCAGCCGGAACAGGCTGGGATGCCCTTGGCCACGATGCCGCCGCGCCAGATCTTCTCGCCGAGTTCCACCGTCGCCTTGTTCTGGGCAAAGCCGGCCGGGGCTTTCTTGCTCGCGTAGAAGGCTGCGACGTGCTTCATGTCGTCTTCCGACAGCGTGGCCGCAAAGCCCTGCATGATGGCGTTCTTGCGCTTGCCGGCCTTGAACTCGACCAGCTGCTTGGTCAGATACTCGGGGTGCTGGCCCTGCAGGATGGGGTTGGCCGGCGTGCCGCGGCTGCCATCGGCGGTGTGGCAGGCCTGGCAGGTGGCCGAGATCGCCTGGCCCTTGGCCAGATCGGCCTTGAACGGCGGGGGCGGTGCGTCTGCGGCCTGGGCGTTGCTCCAGGCGCCCAGGGCGGCGCAGAGTGCAGCAGCGGCCAACAACGGGGTCTTCGACGCAATGCGCGGGCGGCGCAGGATGTTCGCGGTCAAGGTCATTCGGATGCCTTTGAGGGGACAGGGCTGGCGGCGTGCCCAGATCGGAGCAGCGCAGGAGACCAGTAAAGCCCGTAATTTTACAATGCACCATGAAACCCGTCCTGCAGTCACACAAGCATCCCGTCTCGGCGGCTGCGAAATCCGCACTGGCCTGGAGCCATTCGGCGCGTTTCCTCACCACCGCCAGCCAGCTCGACCAGTTGCCTGCCGGTGAAATGCGTGAAATTGCCTTCGTCGGCCGCAGCAACGCCGGCAAATCCACGGCCATCAATTCGCTGGCACAACAAAAGCGACTCGCTTTTGCCTCGCGCACGCCGGGCCGCACCCAGCACATCAATTTGTTCGAGGTGGGCCCGAAAGACGCGCCCGACGTGCTGTTTGCCGACCTGCCGGGCTATGGCTACGCCGCCGTGGAGCGCGCCGCCAAGCTGCGCTGGCAGGCCGTGATGGCCGACTACCTTTCGCTGCGCCGCAACCTGCACGGCCTGGTGCTGATGGTCGACTCGCGTCTGGGTTTCACCGACCTCGACCGCCGCCTGCTCGGGCTGGTGGCACCGCGGGTGGTGAACGGCGAAGTGCGCCTGCTGGCCGTGCTGACCAAGGCCGACAAGCTGAACAGGCGCGAGGGCCAGGCCGCGCTGGTGGAAGCCCAGGAAGTGCTGGGCGAGTTTTCCAGCGAGTCCTCGGACATCGGCGTGACGCTGTTTTCGGCGCTGTCGCGCAACGGGCTGGGCGACGTGGCCGAGGTCGTGCACGGGTGGGCCAGGCCGTGAGCGCCGCGCCTGACAGCGACATTCGCCACTTCGATCTGGCGCTGCCGCAGGGCATCCGGCTGGCCTGCCGCGCCGCAGCGGCGTCACCCGTCGCAGCGGCCCCGAAGGTGCTGCTGCTGCACGGCTTTCCCGAGGCCGCCTTCGTCTGGGACGAGGTGCTGCGCCAGCTTGCAGCCGATGTGCACGCGGTCGCGCCCAATCTGCGCGGCTTTCCGGGCTCGAGTGCGCCTGCAGAGCTGGCGGCCTATCGCGCCAAGCCGCTGGTGTCCGACCTGGTGGCCACCATCGAGGCCCTGGGTGCGCCACTGGAACTGCTGGTGGCGCACGACTGGGGCGGCGCGCTGGCCTGGAACCTGGCGGCGCAGCGGCCCGAGCTGATGCGCCGCCTGCTCATCATCAACTCGCCGCACCCGGCGACCTTCCTGCGCGAACTGCGCCACAGCCCCGAACAGCAGGCCGCCAGCGCCTACATGAACTTCCTGTGCCGGCCCGATGCAGAGCCACTGCTGGCCGCCAACGATTTCGCCCGCCTCTGGCCTTTCTTCAACGGCGCCGACGGCCGAGCCCCCTGGCTCACCGAGCCCGTGCGGGCGCAGTTCCGTGCCGCCTGGTCGGGTGGCGGCCTGCGCGGCCCGCTGAACTACTACCGCGCTTCGCCGCTGCGCCCGCCGCTGTCGGCAGACGACGCCATCCACACGCTGAGCCTGCCCGACGAAGCCGTGACCGTGCGCGTGCCCACGCGGGTGCTGTGGGGCCTGCAGGACATTGCCCTGCGACCGGGGTTGCTCGACGGCCTGGAACGCTGGGTGCCGCAGCTGCAGGTGCAGCGCCTGGCCGATGCCTCGCATTGGGTGGTGCACGAACAACCCGGCACGGTGGTGGCGGCGATCAGGGCGGCACTGGCTTCTTGAGCCTGCTGCGCGCGCCGTTCAGGCGGCGCGCGACACGGCTTCGTCGTGCACCTGCGAAGCCGCGCGCCGGACCAGCGAGCGCTGCGTCAACGGCTTGAGCAGCTTGGCCTCGCGCAGCGTGGCCAGGGCGCGCCGGCGCACGGCCCAGGTGGTGTCCGACGCACCGTCGCCCAGCAGCCAGAGCTCGCGCCGTTCCCCCGGCCAGAGCACCTGGGCGTGGACCCAGCGGCCCTGCAGGAACAGGCGCAGCCAGGCGCCGGGCCGCAGGTCGTCGAGCCAGCGCTGGGTGGCCGCAGCAGGTTCCTGCGGCAGGTGCTCGGGCAGCAGTTCGGCGGGCACGGTGTCGAGCTGCGGCACGTCGAGCGCGCCGTTCATGGTCGTCGGCACGGGTTGGCCCGCCACCAGCCGGTCTTCGAGCTTCTGCAGGGCACCGATCTGGCTGGCCGCCGCGGTGCAGCGGCGCTCCAGCCTCTGGCGCAGATAGCTGCCGAGCTTGTCGTTGCCCCAGTCGTAGAGCGCAGCGTTCTGACGTGGGTCGCCGGCCAGCTGGGCGATGGTGGTCTGGGCGACGCGCAGCAGCTGGGCGCGCTCCGGGTCGCCGCCGTCGGGCATCATTTCGGCTTCGTAGGCCAGCCGGTTGACGAGTTCCCACAAGGGGTGGGCCTCGTCGGCCAGGGCTTCGCCTTCGGTCAGGGCCAGACGCAGCGCCGGGGTGTGCAGCCGCATGATCAGCAGCAGCACGTCGGCGGGCACGCGGGTGTCGCCGCGGATGGCGCCGAACAACCGGTCCACCAAGGCCTGCAGGCGCGCGTCGATGCGCGGTGGCAAGGCGCTCGGCGCCTGCCGTGGCGCGGCGCGTGGTTCGGGCTCGGCCTGCAGGGGTGCAGGCAGGGTGTCGCGCACCTGGCGCAGGTCGGGACTGAAGGTCGTGTCCATCGAGCGGCTGCTGCGCGCGCCCGAGGGCAGGATCACCGTGCGATAGGCCGCGGGCTCCACACCCTGCGATTCCAGCCGCGAGCTCGACGCCGCATAGGCCTGGCGCAGCAGAAGGGCCAGCGGCTGGCTGGCGTGGCGCATGAACGCCACCTGGTGGCCACGGCTCATGCCCATGCCTTGCGCCGCAGCCCAGGTGGCGTGGGCGTAGGTCTCGGCGCGGAAGGGGTTGTGGTCGCGGGCCACGTCCATGTCGCCCTTCATCGCGGCGATGTAGGTCTGCAGTTCGCGCAGCTCGTATTCGGCGACGCTGCGGATGCCTTCCACGGCGTGGGCCAGTTCGACGTCGACGGCGACCTCGTCCTCGTCGACGAGGGCCAGCGTGTTGGCGCGCGCATCGCGGATGCTGGTCTTGGCCGTGACCGGGCTGGGCAGGCCGGCCAGTTCGGCCTGCACCTGCTGGCGCAGCGAACGCATGAAGTATTCGGACATGCCCTGGCGCCGCGACATCAGGGCCTGCAGCACTTCGCTGAGCGCGCTGCGCTGAACGAGCGAAAGGCTGGGCATTTCCTTCTTCGCGCGGTCGATCGTGCCTTCGAGCAACTGATCGAACAGCAGCGGCGCACGCAGCATCTCGTCGTCGACGAATTGCAGCATGTCCTCGGAAACAGGCGGCGCGGGCATGGCCCCATTGTCGAAGCGGGGCAGCCGCCCGATCAAAGAAAAAGGCCTGCGTTCACCACGCAGGCCTTTTGTATGGCTGGCACCGCGGCGCCCTCGAGGACGCCGCCGGCAGCAGGACTTACATGTCCATGCCGCCCATGCCGCCCAAGCCACCCATGCCGCCGCCCAAGCCACCGCCGCCGGCGGCTTCTTCCTTCGGAGCCTCGGCCACCATGGCTTCGGTCGTCAGGATCAGGCTGGCCACCGAGGCCGCGTTCTGCAGTGCAGTGCGCGTCACCTTGGTCGGGTCCAGGATGCCCATTTCGATCATGTCGCCGTAGGTGTCGTTGGCGGCGTTGAAGCCGTAGTTGCCCTTGCCGGCCAGGATCGCGTTGACGACCACGCTCGGCTCGCCACCGGCGTTGTAGACGATCTCGCGCAGCGGCGCTTCGATGGCCTTCATCACCAGCTTGATGCCGGCGTCCTGGTCGGCGTTGTCACCCTTCACGGTGCCCACGGCCTGGCGGGCGCGCAGCAGGGCCACGCCACCACCGGCGACGATGCCTTCTTCCACCGCAGCGCGCGTGGCGTGCAGGGCGTCTTCGACGCGGGCCTTCTTTTCCTTCATCTCGACTTCGGTGGCAGCACCGACCTTGATGACGGCCACGCCGCCGGCCAGCTTGGCCACGCGCTCTTGCAGCTTCTCGCGGTCGTAGTCGCTGGTGGCTTCCTCGATCTGCACGCGGATCATCTTGACGCGGGCTTCGATGTCGGCAGCGGCGCCGGCGCCGTCGATGACGGTGGTGTTTTCCTTGCCCACTTCGACGCGCTTGGCGCTGCCCAGGTCGGCCAGGGTGACCTTCTCCAGGGTCAGGCCCACTTCTTCAGCAATGACCTTGCCGCCCGTCAGGATGGCGATGTCTTCCAGCATGGCCTTGCGGCGGTCGCCGAAGCCCGGTGCCTTGACGGCCACGACCTTCAGGATGCCGCGGATGGTGTTGACCACCAACGTGGCCAGGGCCTCGCCTTCCACTTCTTCGGCAATGATCAGCAGCGGACGGCCGCT
>JANOBX010000281.1:0-10485 GCA_031411875.1 Burkholderiales bacterium
GGTCCTGCTCGTCGATGACCACCCCTTGATCCTGTCTGCCTTGCAGGCGGTGATCCAGAACATCGGCAGCGACACCACGGTCGTCGGCACCGACAGCGCCGCCGCGGCGCGGGCCACGCTGCGTGCCGACAGTGAATTCGATCTCGTGCTGCTCGACCTGGCCCTGGGCGATGCCGACGGCTTCGACGTGCTGGTCGAATTCCGCAGCACCTATCCGGCCGTGCCGGTGGTGGTGGTCTCGGCCTCTGAGCGCAGCAGCGACGTCATCCGCGCCATCGACAGCGGGGCCATGGGTTTCGTGCCGAAGAGTTCCTCGCACACCGTGCTGCACGAGGCCCTGCGC
The DNA here is from genome assembly GCA_031411875.1 of Burkholderiales bacterium. Classification (GTDB taxonomy): domain Bacteria; phylum Pseudomonadota; class Gammaproteobacteria; order Burkholderiales; family Burkholderiaceae_C; genus Rubrivivax. Next base: position 344 of record JANOBX010000281.1, read on the forward strand.
ATGGTCATGTCGGGCTCGATGTACGTGCCGCCGTCGATGCTGGGGCTGGAATTCGGCCGCACGGCCGGCCACGTGCCATCGGTCGCGGCGGGCGCCACTGGCACCGAAGTGCCCCTGGGCGACCAGGCCCGGCCAGAAACGCACCAGAAACTGCCGAGCATCGAAGACATCGGCCTGACACCGCGCCAGGCCGAGGTCATGGGCCTGCTGCTGCAGGGCCTGCCGAACAAGCTCATCGCGCGCCAGCTGAACCTGTCGGTCGAGACCGTGAAGGACCACGTGGCTGCGGTGTTGCGGGCGCTGGGGGTGAGCTCGCGCACCCAGGCCGTGCTGGCGGTCAGCCAGATGACCCAGGGGCAGGGCGGCTTCTTCACCCGCCGTCCGGTTGCCCGTTGATGGCCGGCAGGCCTTCGGCCGAGCCGGCCGGTGTGCCGCGCGAGGCCGTCGATACCCAGCCGCTCACGCAGCCCTCCCTCCAGCACACCACCCTGCCGTCCTGGGTGGGGCCGGCGCCGCCCGACGTGTCGGTCGACAGCATCCGTGCGCTGTACGTGCAGACGCCGGCATCGCTGTCGGGCAACTTCATCGGCATGGTGCTGATGGCCAGCATCTTCTGGACCCTGGCCTCGCCCCTGGCCCTGTTCGCCTGGATGGGGGTGGGCGTGGTGCTGTGGCTGCTGCGTCTGGCGCATTACCTGCGCTACCTGCGCCAGCCCGGCGCTGCCGACGCCACGCTCCAGGAATGGCGCAAGGGCTGGCGGGCACTGGTGCTGGCACAGGGCGCGATGTGGGGCGTGGCGGTGTGGCTGTTCTGGGGGCTGGGCACGCCTTACCACCTGGTGGTGCTGATCCTCATCGTGGTGTCTTACTGCCTGGGCTCGGTGCAGTTGCTGGCCACCCAGTCACGGGTGTTCCTGGTCTTCATCAGCCTCGTGCTTTTGCCCACCATCGTGCGCATCGCCACCGACTCCAGCCAGCCCTGGCACTGGCAGCTGGCAACGGTGCTGACCATCCTGTTCGGTCTGACGCTGTTGATGGCGCGCACCTACGGCAACGCGCTGGGCCAGGCCATCGCCCTGAAGCGTCGCACCGACGAACTGGCCGCTGAGCTTCGCATCGAGGCCGGCATCGCCGAGGACGCCCGCCGGGCCGCCGAGGCCGCCAGCCGTGCCAAGACCCAGTTCTTCGCCGCCGCCAGCCATGACCTGCGCCAGCCGCTGCACGCCATGGGCCTGTTCGCCGAAGCGCTGCGGCAGAAAAGCCGCGACCCGGAGGTCGCGGCGCTGGTGAACAGCATCAACGAGTCGGTCGATGCCCTGGAAGGTTTGTTCGGCGAACTGCTCGACATCACCCGCATCGACACCGGCGGCGTCGACGTGAACCCGGCGCCGGTGCGCATGCGCGACCTGTTCGGCCGGCTGCGGCTGCACTTCGAGCCCATCGCCTTCGAGAAGGGCCTGATGCTGTCCTTCCACGGTGAGCAGCATGTCGCCCATGCCGACCCGGTGCTGCTGGAACGGGTACTGCGCAACCTGGTCAGCAACGCCATCCGCTACAGCGACGACGGCGGGGTGCTCGTGAGCTGCCGGCCGCGCAGCACGCCGCAGGGTCCGCAGCTGCTGCTGCAGGTGTGGGACACCGGCATCGGCATTTCGCCCGCCAGCCTGCCACGGGTCTTCGACGAGTTCTTCCAGGCCCAGAGCAACCGCCCGCTCGAGGCCCATCACCGCAAGGGGCTGGGCCTGGGCCTGGCCATCGTCAAGCGCCTGTCGGCGCTGATGGCGGCCGACGTGGACGTGCGCTCGGTCGTGGGCCGCGGCACGGTGTTTTCGCTGCGCGTACCCGCGGGGAAGGCGCCGCGCGTGGCCATCGACGCGCTGGGCGGCGTCAACACCAAGGCCCCGCTGGGCCTGACGCTGCAGGGCCGGCTGCTTGCCGTCGTCGAGGACGAAGCCGCCGTGCGCGAGGGCCTGGTCGTGCTGCTGCAGGCCTGGGGTGCGCGGGTCGTCTCCTTCGACACGGTCGAAGGCGTGCGCGCCTGGCTGGCCGGAACGGCCGCCGAATCGCCCGACCTGCTGCTCGTGGACTACCGCCTGCCCCAGGGCACGACGGGCATCGACGCGCTGGTGGCCATCCGCAGCCACTGGCCGAAGCTGCGCCTGCCGGCCATCGTCATCACCGGCAGCACCCTGGGCGGCCACGAAGACGAAGCCCTCACGCACGACTACCACCTGCTCATCAAGCCGGTGCTGCCGAACAAGCTGCGCGCGATGATCGCCTTCAAGCTCGGCGTGCGCTGAGGCACGCGCGGGCCTCAGGACGTGGGAAAGGTTCCGGGCAGCAGGATGCGCCGGTCGACATTGCGCAGCTGGGTGTGGCCGCAGAAGGCCATGGTCACGTCGAGCTCCTTGTGCAGGATCTCCAGCGCCTTCGTCACCCCGGCTTCGCCCATCGCGCCCAGGCCGTAGACCATGGCGCGGCCGATCATCGTGCCGCGCGCACCCAGGGCCCAGGCCTTGAGCACGTCCTGGCCGCTGCGGATGCCGCCGTCCATCCAGACCTCGGTCTTGTCGCCCACCGCGGCGACGATGGCCGGCAGGGCCTCGATGCTGCTGGGTGCGCCGTCGAGCTGCCGCCCGCCGTGGTTGCTGACGACGATGGCGTCGGCCCCGGCCTGCACCGCCAGCTGCGCGTCTTCGACGTCCATGATGCCCTTCAGGATGAGCTTGCCGCCCCAGCGCTGCTTCACCCATTCGACGTCGGCCCAGCTCAGGCGCGGGTCGAACTGCTCGTTGGTCCAGGCCGACAGGCTGCGCATGTCGCTCACGCCCTTCACGTGCCCGACCAGGTTGCGGAAGGTGTGGCGCCGCGTGCCGGCCATGCCCAGGCACCAGCGCGGCTTGGTCATCAGGTTGACGATGTTCTTCAGGGTGGGGCGTGGCGGCGCGGTCAGGCCGTTCTTCAGGTCCTTGTGGCGTTGGCCGATGACCTGCAGGTCGAGCGTCAGCACCATGGCGCTGCATTTGGCCTTGCGCACGCGTTCGATCATGTTGGCCATGGCCTCGCGGTCGCGCATCATGTAGAGCTGGAACCAGAACGGCGCGGTGGTGTTCTCGGCGATGTCCTCGATGCTGCAGATGCTCATCGTCGACAGCGTGAACGGAATGCCGAACTTCTCGGCCGCGCGCGCGGCGTGGATCTCGCCGTCGGCATGCTGCATGCCGGTCAGGCCTACCGGGGCGATGGCCACGGGCATCTTCGCCGTCTGCCCCGCCATCGTCACCGCGGTGCTGCGGTTTTCCATGTTCACGGCCACGCGCTGGCGCAGCTTGATCTTCTGGAAGTCGGCGCTGTTGGCGCGGTAGGTGCCTTCGGTCCAGCTGCCGCTGTCGGCATAGTCGTAGAACATGCGGGGCACGCGCTTTTCGGCCAGCACGCGCAGGTCTTCGATGGTCGTGATCACGGTCATTCGGGGGGCTCCAGTGCCCGAAATGCTAACCGCCAGGGCCGCCTAAAGCTTCAGCAGGGACCCTGCACGCACGCCCAGCAGGCGCAGCCGGCGCTTCAGGTCCACGCGCTTCAGGCACAGGCCGGCGGCGTGGCGCACCGCGGTGGCGTCGGCCACCGGCTGGGGCAGGGTCAGGTCGCGCGTCACGGTCTTGAAGTCGTCGTAGCGCAGCTTGATGCCGATGGTGCGTGCGGCCAGGCCCTTGCGCTGCAGGTCGGTCGCCACGCCTTCGGCCAGCTTCGTGAACACGGCGCCCAGTTCGGCGCGGTCCTGCACGGCGTGCAGGTCGCGGTCGAAGGTGGTCTCGCGGCTGATCGAGACCGCGTCGCTGCGGGTGACGACCGGCCGGTCGTCGATGCCGCGGGCGGCGTCGAACAGCCAGCGGCCATAGGCGCGGCCGAAGTGCTCGTGCAGGAACGCCTTATCGCGCGCCGCCAGGTCGCCCAGGGTCTGGATGCCCAGCGTCTGCAGCCTGGCCGCGGCCTTCGGGCCGATCCCGTTGAGCTTGCCCACCGCCAGCGGCCAGATGCGGGTGGCGATGTCGGCCTCGGTCAGCACGGTCAGGCCGTCGGGCTTGTCGAGCTCGCTGGCCAGCTTGGCCAGCAGCTTGTTCGGGGTGACACCGATGCTGCAGGAAAGCCCCGTGGCGCGCCTGACGTTGTTGCGGATCTGCTGGGCCACGCCGCGCACGCCGCCGGCCGGGTCGTGGCCGACGCTGTCCTGGGCCCCGGCCACCTCGCTCAGGTCGATGTAGATCTCGTCGATGCCGCGGTCCTCGATCTGCGGTGCGACTTCGGCCACGGCGGTCTTGAACAGGCGCGAGTAGTGGCGATAGCGATCGAAGTCGACCGGAAGCAGCACCGCCTGCGGCGCACGCTGCGCGGCCTTCATCAGCCCCTGGCCGGAATGCACGCCATGCTCGCGCGCGGCATAGGTGGCGGTGGTGACGACACCGCGGCCGGCGTAACCCTGCAGCTTGGCGAAGCGCCGGCTGCCATCGGCCTGAACCACCGGCTGATGGCGCCGGCCGCCGCCGATGACCACGGATTGACCCGCCAGCTCCGGGTAGCGCAGCAGTTCGACCGATGCGTAAAAGGCATCCATGTCGAGGTGGGCAATCCAGCGGCGCATTTCCGGATTGTGGGCAGTCGCTGGCATCCTTGCGGTCCCAATAAGCAGAGGAGACGGAACGATGAACACGCGAAGAAGCCTGCAGACCGCGCTGGCCGCGACGGTGACGATGGTGGCCATGGGCCTGGCTTGGGCCCAGGCCGCCCGCACCCCGTCGCCCCCGGGTGCCAAGGTCTACCTCATCAGCCCCGCCGACGGCGCGGTGGTGAAGGGCCCGGTGAAGGTGGTGATGGGTCTCTCCGGCATGGGCGTGGCGCCGGCGGGCGTCGACATCGCCAACACCGGCCACCACCACATCCTGGTCAATGCGCCGGCAGACCTCAAGCTCGACGCGGCGATGCCTGCCGACGCCGTGCACCGGCACTTCGGCCTGGGCCAGACCGAAACCCTGCTCAGCCTTCCGCCGGGCAAGCACACGCTGCAGCTGGTGTTGGGCGACAAGGGCCATGTGCCCCACGATCCGCCGGTCATCAGCGAGAAGATCAGCATCACCGTGCAGCCCTGACCGGCCGTCCGGCCCGGCCCGGCCCGGCCCGGCCTGGCTCAGCGTGCCAGCCGGGCCTGGTGGCGTGCCACCTGCGCGCGCACCTGCTCCGGCGCCGTGCCGCCCAGCACCTTGCGGGCGTTCAGCGACCCGCCCAGCGTGAGCACGGCGAACACGTCGTCCTCGATCCTGGCGTTCAAGCCCTGCAGCGTGGCCAGCGGCAGCGCCGACAGGTCCACGCCCTGGGCGATGGCCAGTTTCACGGCGTGGGCCACGGTTTCGTGGGCGTCGCGGAAGGGCAGCCCCTTCTTCACCAGGTAGTCGGCCAGGTCGGTGGCGGTGGCGTAGCCGCGCATGGCCGCCGCCTCCATGGCCGCCTTCTTCACCGTGATGCCGCCCACCATCTCGGCCATGATGCGCAGGGTGGCGGCCAGGGTGTCGACGGTGTCGAACAGCGGTTCCTTGTCCTCCTGGTTGTCCTTGTTGTAGGTCAGCGGCTGGCCCTTCATCAGCACCAGCAACGCGGTCAGGTGGCCGATGACGCGGCCGCTCTTGCCACGGGCCAGTTCGGCGACGTCGGGGTTGCGCTTCTGCGGCATGATGGAACTGCCGGTGCAGTAGCGGTCGGCCAGGTCGATGAAGCCGAAGTTCTGGCTCATCCACAGCACGATCTCCTCGGCCATGCGCGAGACGTGCACCATGCAGATGCTGGCCGCGGCGGTGAATTCGAGCGCGAAGTCGCGATCGCTCACCGCGTCCAGGCTGTTCTGGCACAGGCCTTCGAAGCCCAGGGCGCGCGCCACGTGTTCCCGGTCCAGCGGATAGCTGGTGCCGGCCAGGGCAGCCGCGCCCAGCGGCAGCTGGTTCACGCGCTTGCGCACGTCGGCCAGGCGGTCGGCATCGCGCGAGAACATCTCTACGTAGGCCAGCAGGTGGTGGGCGAAGCTCACGGGCTGGGCCACCTGCATGTGGGTGTAGCCGGGCATCACGGTGTCGGTGTGCTGGCTGGCCAGGTTCACGAGCGCACGCTGCATGTCCAGCAACAGGCCGTGCAGGCCGTCGATTTCGCCGCGCAGCCACAGGCGCACGTCGGTGGCGACCTGGTCGTTGCGGCTGCGCCCGGTGTGCAGGCGTTTGCCGGCATCGCCCACCAGGGCCGTCAGCCGGGCTTCGAGGTTCAGGTGCACGTCCTCGAGTTCCAGCTTCCATTCGAAGCGGCCGGCTTCGATGTCTTCGCCGATCTGCGCCAGGCCGCGCTGGATGTCGGCCAGGTCCTGCGCACCGATCACGCCCTGTGCGGCCAGCATGCCGGCGTGGGCCAGGCTGCCGGCGATGTCGGCGCGCCACAGGCGCTGGTCGAAGCCGACGCTGGCGGTGTAGCGCTGTACCAGCGCGCTCATCGGCTCGCTGAACAATGCGGACCAGGCCGCGGCCTTGTTGGCCAGCGGGTCGCTGGAAGCCTGGCCGGCCAGGGTGGTTTGGGCCTTGGGTGTGTGGATGGAAGACATGGGCGCTGCGGATCGAGCCGCGTTGAGCGGAGGCGTCCGTATTATCCGGGGCAGGGCACCCTCGCCCGGGACGTCGCGACCTTCAGCCACCTTGAAGCCCGAAGCCGATTTTGCGCCCACGGTCAGCCGGCCCGCCAGCCTGTGGCCCGACACGACGCAAGCCGCCGGACCCGCCAGCAGCAGCTTCGCCACGAGCCGATTCGACCCCCTGGCCGACGAACGTGCGCGGCTGGAAGCGCAGGCTGCGGCAGCCTTCGACGTCTGCCACCCGGCCCTGGCACTGCGGGCCGTGCTGGGCGTGCAGGCGGTGCTGGCCATCGTGGCCGCGGGTGTGGCCACGAACCTGGCGCAGTGGCCTTCGGTGCAGGCGGTGCTGGCCTTCGCCGGCCTCGCCGGCACCCTGATCTGGCTGGTGACGGTGTGCGCTGCGCGCCGGCCCCTGCGGCGGGCCAGCCCCGCCACCCGTGGCGCGGTGGTGCTGGGGGTGGGCGCCGTGGCGGCCGGCCTGGCCACGCTGCCGCTGGCCTGGGCCGGACTGGCGCCCACGGCAGGCGGGCTGAGGGTCGCGGCGGTGCTGCTGGCCGGCGTGGCCTTCGCGGCCTTGCTGTGGGGCTGGCTGGAACTGCGCGCCCGGGTCTGGCACCCGGCCAATGCCAGTGCCCGGCTGGCGGAGCTGCAGTCGCGCATCCGTCCGCATTTCCTGTTCAATGCGCTGAACACGGCCCTGGCGCTGGTGCGCGTCGACCCCCCGCGGGCTGAAGCCGTGCTCGAAGACCTGGCGCAGCTGTTCCGCACCGCGCTGGCCGATGTCGGCGCCTGGGTCACCCTGGACGAGGAGATCGAGCTCGCGCGCCGCTACCTCGACATCGAGCAGATCCGCTTCGGCGCGCGCCTGGGCGTGGACTGGCACATCGACCGCGCCGACTCGCGCGTCGGCCTGGCGCGCGTGCCGCCGCTGGTGTTGCAGCCGCTGGTCGAGAACGCCGTGCGCCACGGGGTGGAACCGTCGTCGCAAGGCGGAAGGGTGCGCATCAGTGCGCAAGTGCAGCGTGGGCAGGTGGTGGTCGTCGTCACCAACACCGTGGGCGACGACCCGGGCAGCCCGGGCCACGGCATGGCGCTGCACAACGTGCGCGAGCGGCTTCGCCTGCTGCACGACGTGGCGGCGCAGTGCGACGTCTGGCGCGAGCCCGGGGATGGTGCCGGCCTCCAGGGCGACGTGTTCCACGCGCGCATCGTGCTGCCGGTGGACTGAAGGTCCGGTGCGCATCCTCATCGTCGACGACGAAGGCCTGGCCAGGCTGCGGCTGCGCAGCCTGATCCAGGACCTGGGCGACATCCCGGTCGAGGCCATCGGCGACGCCATCGACGCCGAAGACGCGTGGCGCCAGGTGCAGACCGCCCCAGATGGCGAGGCCTTCGACCTGCTGCTGCTGGACGTCCGCATGCCCGGGCCTTCGCGCCACATGGGCCTGAAGCTGGCGTCGAGCCTGCGCACGCTGCCGCGGCCGCCGGCGGTGGTGTTCATCAGCGCCCATTCCGAATACGCGCTGGCCGCGTTCGACCTCGAGGCCGTGGACTACCTGACCAAGCCCGTGCGCCGCGAACGCCTGCATGCGGCCCTGCAGCGGGTGCAGCAGCGCCTGGCGGCGCAGGCCGGGGCCACCAGCGGCCTGCCAGCGCCTGCCGAAGGCCCGGTGCTGGTCATCAGCGACCGCGGCCGGGTGCTGCGCCTGCCCCAGCCCGAGGTGCTGTATCTCAAGGCCGAACTGAAGTACGTGACGCTGCGCACGGCTTCGCACAGCTACCTGCTGGACGAGTCCTTGTCCGAACTCGAGCAGCGGCTGGGCGCGCTCGGCGGGCCGCCGTTCATCCGTGTGCACCGCAATGCGCTGGTGGCCCGGCACGCCGTGCGCGCACTGGAGCTTCGCGAGGGCCTGGGCAACGACGACGGCAGCGAAGGCTGGGCCGTGCGCGTGGCGCCCCTGGACGAATGGCTCGCGGTGTCGCGCCGGCAGGTGGCGGCGGTGCGCGCCGCGCTGGCCGGGTGAACCCAGACGGCTGTGAAGCGTCTGATCGGCGATGAACCTGCCTGACGACAGCCCCCTGCCGCGCCAGCGCGCCTGGCCTGCGCTGCTGCTGGTGACCCTGGCGCTGGCGCTGGCGCTGAAGATCGTCGCCGATCGTCAGGGGTTGAGCGCGACAGCCTTGGTGGCCGCGAACCCACCGGCCGCGGCGAGTTTGTCAGGGGCCGCGCCTGCATCGGCGGCTGCGTCGGCATCGGTTGCGGCGGCCATGGCCGCAGCTTCGGTGGAGGTGGGCCCCCCAGCCCCGGCTGCCAGCGCCCTGGAACCCCAGTGGGGGCAGCCCGGCGAGGCGGCGGCGCGTGTGGCCCGCGCTGCGTCGGCGGCCCTGGCCACCGCGCGTGCAGCTGCCGGGCTGGCGCCCGAGCCGCTGGCAGACAGGGTGGTCGAGCTGTGTGGCGTCGGCCGCTTGAGCTTGCCCGCAACCACCGGCGCAGCTTCAGCCGCCATGTCCTGGGGCAGCCTGCCGCCTCTGCTGACCACCCAGGCCGCAGCCCAGGCCTGGCCGCGGGTGCTGGCCAGCCTGTCGGCGCCCGGAAGGTCGGAACGCGAGCGGGCTGCCGGCCTCGTGCTGCAGGCAGCCGCGGCCCCGGGTGAAGAACCACCCGGCAGCGCGGCCCCGGGTGGGTCATCGATTCCGGCTTCCGGTGCCCAGCGGGCCGGCGGCTCAGACGCGGCGGCGCCGGCGGCCACTCGCAGTCTGGCGCGGCTGGCCCGCCGCAGCGCCGACCCGACGGTGTTCCATTGGGCGCAGTCGATGTGCCAGCGGGAGAGCCGGGCCTCGCCCGACTGTCAGCGCCTGCCGGCCCGCGAGTTCGTCCGCAAGCGTCCCGGGGACGGCCTGGCCTGGCTGGGCCTGGCGGCGCAGCCGGGGGTTCCAGCAGCGGAGGTCGACCGGGCCCTGCAGAACGCTGCGCAGGCCACTCAGTTCGGCGGTCACGCTGCCCAGCTGCCCCTGGCCCTGGACCGGGCCTGGCCCGAGGAACTGCCGGGCTACCTGCGGCAACATCTTCTGCAGCAGGCCCAGACGCTGGCCGCGGGGCTGTCACAGGAGACGTTTGCCGCAGCCCTGGACCAGTGCACGGGCGACAGCCTTGCCAGCACCGCCCGCCGTGGCCGCTGCGACGCGCTCGCACGCCGGCTGCTCGCCAGGGCAGCGAGTTCGAGGCCATGGCGGTCGGGGCCGTGCTGGGCGAACGCCTGGGCTGGCCCGAGCCCGAGGTCGAGGCCCTGCGCCAGGATGTGGTATCGCTCGCCCAGGCCGCCGCGCTGCCGTCGGACCCGGGCCAGCCCTACGCCTGCAGCGCGGTCGAGAGCACGCTCGAACAGGTTCGCGTTGCAGCGGCCGAAGGCGAGGTTCAGGCCTGGCGGCGACGCCTGGCCATAGCCCCGACCACGACGAGGCCGGCGGCCAGCAGGCCGTAAGT
>JANOBX010000282.1:0-2633 GCA_031411875.1 Burkholderiales bacterium
CGCATCGTGGCACGCGTGCTGATCTCCGACGGCCATGTCTGCCGCACCGCGATCGCGGCCCTGCAGCACCTGCGCATTGAGCCCGAAGTCGGCCCCGCCCCGGGCGCGTTTGCGCCCCTGGTGCACACCTTGTGCGAAGACCTGCTGCTGGGTGAGGCGGCCAGCGGCTCGATGATGTGCAGCGTGGACGACGAGACCCTGGCCTCGCTGCTGGTCGAGGTGGAAGAGCCCGCCGAGCGGCCCCTGCACGCGGCCTGACCCGGCGACCCGGGCCGCTTCAGGCCGGGGCCGCGGCCTCGCGCCGCGTCGCCGCGGCGGCCAGCAGCTGCCGCACCAGCGGGTGATGTTGGCCGCGCCGCGAGCGGATGGCGTGGATCTCGTCCTTCACGCCTTCGCTGCTGCCCAGCCGGCGCAGCCCGCGCATCAGCCCGACGTCGTCGGCCCCCAGCCGGCTGACCGGAAATACGCCCAGGCCGCGCGCCGCGAACACGGCCAGCAGTGCGCTGTCCTCGAACTCGCCGACGATGCGGGGCCGCAGGCCCTGCGTCTCGAACCAGTGGTCCAGCGTCGTGCGCAGCGCCGAGTGCCCCGTGGGCAGCAGCACCGGCAGCTCGTCCAGGCATTGCGGGAATCGGTCGCGCCCCGCCTTGCCCGCCAGGTGCGCCGGGCCGTACCAGTCCACCGGCGCGTCGACCAGGCGTTCGCTGGTCAGGCGCAGGTTGGGGTTGCGCGGCGCCGGCTGCCCGGCCAGCACCAGGTCCAGGTGATGCAGTGCCAGTTCGCCCAGCAGCTGTTCGAACTCGCCTTCATGGCACACCAGCCGCAGGTTGGCCGTCACCAGCACAGGTTCGAGCAGGGCGTGCGCCGCGAGCTTGGAAATGCCGTCGGAGAAACCCACCGACAGCCGAGCCACCTTTCCGCTGGCGGCCTCACGCACTTCGTCGGACAGGCCCTGGCCGATCTGGAAGATTTCTTCGGCCCGTGCGAAGGCGGCCTGGCCCGCCTCGGTCAGCGTCACGCCCCGGCCCGCCGGCTTGAGCAGCTGATGGCCGAGCGCCTTCTCAAGTTCGCGCACCTGCGCGCTGATGGTCTGCACCGCCATGTCCAGCCGCTCGGCGGCACGGGCGAAGCCGCCTTCCTTGGTGACGACCCAGAAGTAATGCAGGTGGCGGTAGTTCAGCATGGACGACGTGGTTCGTAAAAACCGAACTATAGGTGCGTTCCGCTACGGTTTGTCCGATCGCGTTCCGTCCCCACACTCCAGGCATCGATCACTCCGACACTCTTCCCATCATGTTCTACGCACTCAGCTGGTTCACTGTCTTCTCCTTGCTTGCGCTGTGGTCCCTGGCCGCATGGGCGCTGCATGCGGTGGCGGTCTGGACGGTTTCCAACGCCGGGGCGCTGGCCGCTACCACCCCGGGCGTCGGCGGCATCACGCTGCCGGACTGGCTGGCGCCCTGGGTGCCGGCCGAACTGGTGCAGGCCGTGACGCAGCTGGTGGCCGGGTTCGGCCCGGTCATCGACAGCTTGCTGCAGGCCTTGCCGGCGCTCGCCGGTGGCCTGACCGTGGCGGCCTGGGTGGTGTGGGCCATCGGCGCCGCCGTGCTGCTGCTGATGGGCGCGGTGCTGCACGGCTTGATCTCTCTGTGGCGTCGCCGCGCCGGCGGTTCCGGCCCGGCCGCTGGCGCGTCAATGGCCGCCGGCTGAGCGCCCGCGCCGGCGCGGCGCCCTCTTCCACACCCCCGGCCCGCGGCGCCGCGGCATCGACCCGCGGGCCGCACCCGCCCTGCTGACCGCCACCCTGTCGCGGTCGGGCAGGCGGCGCGCTGCGGGCATCCCCTGCAACATCCTCTGAAGCACAAGACATGGACTTCCTGACTCTCTTCCTCACCGGTGAACTCCTGGGCAAGCCGGCCTGGATCTGGCTGAGCTTCATCGGCATCGTGATCGCGCTGCTGGCCTTCGACCTGGGCGTGCTGCACAAGGACGACAAGGAGATCGGCGTGCGCGAGAGCCTGCTGCTGTCGGCCGGCTACATCAGCGTGGCGGTCGTCTTCGGCGCCTGGGTCTGGTGGTACCTCGGCGCGCAGAGCGGCATGCAGTACTACACCGGCTTCCTGATCGAGAAGTCGCTGTCGATGGACAACGTGTTCGTCATCGCGCTGATCTTCAGCTACTTCGCCATTCCGCGGCAGTACCAGCACCGCGTGCTGTTCTGGGGCATCCTGGGCGTGATCGTGCTGCGCGCCATCATGATCGGCCTGGGCGCCACGCTGGTCAGCCAGTTCAGCTGGGTCCTGTACCTGTTCGGCGCCTTCCTGGTGTTCACCGGCGTGAAGATGTGGATCATCGCCGACCACATGCCGGACATCGCCAGCAACCCGATCCTGAAGTTCCTGAAGCGCCACATGCGCGTGACCGACGGGCTGCGCGGCAACGTCTTCTGGGTGAACGAGCCGGACCCGGCCACCGGCAAGGTGGTGCGCTTCGCCACGCCGCTGTTCCTGGCGCTGATGCTGGTGGAATTCGTTGACCTGATCTTCGCGGTGGACTCGGTGCCCGCGATCTTCGCGATCACCACCGACCCCTTCATCGTCTATACCAGCAACATCTTCGCCATCCTGGGACTG
>JANOBX010000283.1:0-4178 GCA_031411875.1 Burkholderiales bacterium
CGACAAAGCTGCGTTCGCCCACCGTGAACGTGCCCGCATTCAGCCCGTTGACGCTGGCCGCCAGGCCGGCAATGCCTTCACCGCGCAAGGTGAAGCGGTAGGAATAGGTTCCCGGGCTGAGATTGGTGAACGTGATGAAGTCGTCGCCGTCTTGCAGCAAAGGCCCGTCGCCGATGAACGAGCCCGTGCCGCTGGACAGGTCGATGACGCGTTCTGCAGCGCAGGCCGAGCCGCCAGCGCCCCAGCCCAGGGCCAACATCAAAAAGAAAGTGCGAAAGCCACGCATCGTGGAATGTTGGGGGCGCTCGGCATGCTTCGCAACCCCTGGCCTGCGCTACATTGAAATGGCGGGTGCCCGCGCGCGCCTAAATGGAGTATGGAATGCCCCTGGTGATCATCGGCGTGCTGCTGCTGCTGGCAAAGGTGGCCGATGTCGGGCCGACTGCGGGCTGGGCTTGGTGGTGGGTTCTGTCGCCCTTCGCCGCCGCCGCCGTCTGGTGGGCCATTTCCGATGCCACGGGCATCACCCAGCGCCGCGCGATGCGCAAGATGGACGAACGCAAGGCCCAGCGTCGCGAACGCGCGATGGCGCAGTTGGGCCTGGACACCCGGCGCAAGGGCGTGGTTGACAAGGCTCGCAGCGAAGCCGAGCGTCGGGCCAAGACCATGGCGGGCTCGGGGCCCGGCGCCAAGTCGTCGACCAAATCTTCGGAACCCCGCCTTTGAACGACGGGGCCAGGGGTCCGGCCGCTCAGTCGGCGTCCAGCACCGCGCCGCGGCTCGCGCTGGTGGCGTTGCGCGAGAACTTGGCCAGGACGCCGCGGGTGTAGCGCGGCGCGGGTTGCTTCCACAGCGCGCGGCGTCGCGCGATTTCGGCATCGTCGACGTTCAGCTGCAGCAGGCGCTGGTGCGCGTCGATGACGATGGTGTCGCCCTCATGGACCAGGGCAATCAAGCCGCCGGCATAGGCCTCGGGTGCGACGTGGCCCACCACCATGCCCCAGGTGCCGCCGCTGAAGCGGCCGTCGGTGATGAGGCCGACGCTTTCGCCCAGGCCCTGGCCGATCAGGGCGCCGGTGGGGGCCAGCATCTCCGGCATGCCCGGGCCGCCCTTGGGACCCAGGTAGCGCAGCACCATCACGTCGCCAGCGACGATCTTGCCGGCCATGATGGCCGCCAGCGCGCGTTGCTCGTCGTCGAACACGCGCGCCGGGCCCGTCATCACCGGGTTCTTCAGGCCCGTGATCTTGGCCACGCAGCCTTCGGGGCTGAGGTTGCCCTTCAGGATGGCCAGGTGGCCGTCGGCGTACATCGGGTTCGTCACCGGGCGGATGACGTCCTGGTCGCCGCGCAGCGGGGGCAGGGCGGCCAGGTTCTCGGCCACAGTCTTGCCGGTGATGGTGATGCAGTCGCCGTGCAGCAGCCCGGCGTCGAGCAGCACCTTCATCACCGCCGGAATGCCACCGGCCCGGTGCAGGTCGATGGCCAGGTACTTGCCGCTGGGCTTCAGGTCGCACAGCACCGGCGTGCGCTGGCGCACGCGTTCGAAGTCGTCGATGGTCCAGTCCACTTCGGCCGCGTGGGCGATGGCCAGGAAGTGCAGCACCGCGTTCGTGCTGCCACCGGTGGCCATGATCACGGCCACGGCGTTCTCGATGGCTTTCTTCGTGACGATGTCGCGCGGCTTCAGGTCGGCCTTCACGGCTTCCACGAGCACGCGCGCAGCTTCGCCGGTGTGCGCCAGGATCGGGTCTTCGACGTTTGCCATGGTCGACGCGAACGGCAGGCTCATGCCCAGCGCCTCGAACGACGAGGACATGGTGTTGGCGGTGTACATGCCGCCGCAGCTGCCGCTGCCGGGGATGGCGCGGCGCTCGATCTGGCAGAAGTCTTCCTCGCTCATCTTGCCGGCGCTGAACTGGCCCACGGCTTCGAAGACGCTGACGATGTTCAGGTCTTCGCCCTTGTAGCGGCCGGGCAGGATGGTGCCGCCGTAGACATAGATGGCCGGCACGTTGGCGCGCAGCATGCCCATCATGCCGCCGGGCATGTTCTTGTCGCAGCCGCCAATGACGAGCACGCCGTCCATCCACTGGCCGCCCACGCAGGTTTCCACGCAGTCGGCGATGACCTCGCGGCTCACCAGGCTGTACTTCATGCCTTCGGTGCCCATGGCCATGCCGTCGCTGATGGTGGGCGTGCCGAACACCTGGGGGTTGGCCCCTGCCGCCTTCAGGCCCGCCACGGCCGCGTCGGCCAGCTTCTGCAAGCCGCTGTTGCAGGGTGTGATGGTGCTGTGGCCGTTGGCCACGCCGATCATCGGCTTGCCGAAGTCGCCATCGGTGTAGCCCATGCCGTAGTACATGGAACGATTGGGCGCGCGCGCGACGCCTTCGGTGATGTTCTTGGAGCGGCGGTTGAAGCTCATGGCAGCGGGGTCCTCTGGGGTCAGCCAGCGAGTTTATCGGGCGCCCTGGGCATGCCGTGGACAATCAGGGGTTTCCGTCTGGAGCCTTCTCGATGCTCGTGCATCCGCAGTTCGACCCCGTGGCCTTGTCGCTGGGGCCGATCAACGTCAACTGGTACGGCCTGACCTACCTGGCGGCGTTCGGCCTGTTCCTGTTCCTGGGGGCGCGCCAGGTTCGCCAACCCCATTTCGCTGCCGCCGGCTGGCAGCGGCGCGACATCGAGGACATGCTGTTCTACGGCGTGCTGGGCGTCGTCATCGGCGGGCGGGTGGGTTATGCCTTGTTCTACAAGCCGGGCGACTACCTGGCCAACCCGCTGGAGATCCTGATGGTCTGGCGGGGCGGGATGTCGTTCCACGGCGGGCTGATGGGGGTCATCGTGGCCTTGGCGATGTACGCCCGCAGCCGCGGCCGCAGCTTCCTGGAGGTGATGGACGTGGTGGCGCCCTGCGTGCCCACGGGCCTGGCCTCGGGCCGCATCGGCAACTTCATCAATGGCGAGCTTTGGGGCCGGGCGGCCGACCCCGGCCTGCCCTGGGCCATGGCTTTCCCGCAAAGCGGCAGCATGATTGCGCGCCACCCTTCGCCGCTGTATCAGTTCCTGCTGGAAGGCCTGCTGCTGTTCGTGCTGCTGTGGCTGTACAGCCGCAAGCAGCGGCCGACGGGGCAGGTGGCCTTTGCCTTCCTGTTCGGATATGGCGTGCTTCGATTCGTGGCCGAATACTTTCGCGAGCCCGACAGCTTCCTGGGCCTGCTGGCGCTGAACATGAGCATGGGCCAGTGGCTGTGCATCCCGATGATCGTGGTCGGTGCTGGCGCCTGGTGGTGGTGCGGGCAGCGCAATCAGATCAAATTGGCGACACCGGCATGAGACAGATCTTCCTGGACACCGAGACCACGGGCCTGGACGCCACACAGGGCGACCGCATCATCGAGATCGGCTGCATCGAGATGCTGGACCGACGCTACACCGAAGGCCCCGGCAGCCGTTTCCACCACTACGTCAACCCGCAGCGCAGCAGCCACCCCGACGCGCTGCGCGTGCACGGCATCACCGACGAGTTCCTCGTCGACAAGCCGCTCTTCGCCGACATCGCGCAGGACCTGCTGGCATTCGTGAAGGACGCCGAGATCGTCATCCACAACGCGGCTTTCGACCTGGGCTTCATCGACGCTGAACTGCAGCGCCTGGGCCTGCCGCCGCTGCGCCGGCACGTGGCCCGCGTCACCGACAGCCTGTTGATGGCACGCGAGATGTTCCCGGGCAAGAGCAATTCGCTCGACGCGTTGTGCAAGCGGCTGGAAGTGGACAACTCTGGCCGCGACCTGCACGGCGCGCTGCTGGACGCCGGCCTGCTGGCCGAGGTGTACATCCGCCTGACGCGCGGGCAGGACGCGCTGGTGGTGGAGCACCACGACGAGGCGGGCGTGCGCACCGACCTCCCGCAGGTGGACTTCTCGGCATTTCAGCTGCCGGTGCTGGCCGCGGCGCCGGCAGAACTGCTGGCCCATGAAGCCGCGCTTGCCGATCTGGAAAAGGCCTGCGGTGGCAAGTCGATCTGGCGCCCCACGGCCGTGGCATAATCCGAGGCTTACCGGAACACCGGTGCAGGCGTGGCTTCATGAGTTTCGAGGCCCGCCGCCAGAGATTCCGGGCGGTTAGCTCAGCGGTAGAGCACTGCCTTCACACGGCAGGGGTCGCAGGTTCAA
>JANOBX010000284.1:0-18626 GCA_031411875.1 Burkholderiales bacterium
GCATCACCCAGCAGGAGCTGGGCTACCTGGTGGGCCTGAGCCGGCAGCGCGTGAACGAGGCACTGACGGCGCTTCAGGCGGCAGGGGCCATCCGCGTGGAATATGGCGGCGTGCGCGTGCTCGACCTCGAACGGCTGCGCCACTGGCGCGTCTGAACCCGGCCAGCCAGGCCCCGGCACGGTGGCTGCTAAGGTTGCCGGCATGAAAGACCTGCAACCCGACTTCTGGTTCCGGCTGCGCAGCGAGCTGTCGGCCAGCCGGGCCTGGGTCGACCGCGCCGTGGTGCTGGGCTATGCCGTGCTCACCGGGCTGGTGGTGGTGTGCTTCACGCTGCTGTCGGAACTGGCCACCCACACCTTCGAGCAGATGCGCAGCGCCAACGCCTGGACGCCCTACGCCATGCTGCTGTGGACGCCGCTGCTCACGGTGCTGGTGCTGTGGATCACGCGGCGCTACGTGCCGGCGGCATTGGGCTCGGGCATCCCGCAGGTGGTGCGCGCGCTCGACGACAGCCTGCCGGCGGCGCACCAGCAGTGGCTGGTGTCGCTGCACGTGGCGCTCAGCAAGATCGGCCTGGTGTCGGGCGGCCTGCTGGCCGGGCTGTCGATCGGGCGCGAAGGTCCCACCGTGCAGGTGGGTGCCGGGGTGATGGTGCACGCCCAACGCTGGCTCTCGAAGGACTCCGGCATCGACGCGCACGACCTGATGGTGGCGGGTGCGGCCGCCGGCATCGCCGCGGCCTTCAACACGCCGCTGGGCGGCATCATCTTCGCGCTGGAACAGCTGTCGCGCAGGCGCAGCATGTCGCACAGTTCGCTCATCATCGTCAGCATCGTCATCGCCGGCCTGGTGGCGGTGTCGGTGTTCGGCAACCTCACCTATTTCGGCCGCCTGCGCGTGCCCACGCTGGACTGGTCGCTGCTCGGCCCGGGCCTGCTCGTGGCGCTGGTGTCGGGCCTGGCCGGCGGGCTGTTCGCGCGGCTCATCGTCGCTTCGGTGCGGGGTACGCCCGATGTCTTCAGCCATTGGCGACGGCAGTATCCGCTGCGCTTCGCGGCCTGCTGTGCGCTGGCCGTGGCGGTGATCGGCCTGGTGACCAATGGCGCCACCTCGGGAGCGGGTTATGCGCCCACGCGCGCGCTGCTCTAAGGCAGCGCCACGCCCGGTGCCGAAGGCGGCATGCTGCCCGGCGTCTACACCGTGCTGAAATTCTGCGCCACCTGGCTGTCGGCCTGGACCGGCGTGCCAGCCGGTGTGTTCGCGCCTTCGCTGTCCATCGGTGCAGGCATCGGGAGCGACATCGCGCGCTTGACCGGCCTGAGCCAGGAAATGGCCATCCCGTTGATCGCGCTCGGCATGGTGGGTTTCCTGTCTGCCACCACGCAGGGGCCGATCACGGCCTTCATCATCGTCATGGAAATGGTCGCCGGCCAGGCCATGGTGCTGAGCCTGATGGCCTGTGCGCTGCTGGCCAGCGGCGTGGCCCGGTGGGTGTCGCGGCCGATGTACGGGGAACTCGCGGCGCTGCTCGTGCTCCCACCGCTCCCGAACGAGCGGAGCGACCCATGCCCGACACCATCCGAACCCGCGCCGGAACCTCCGGCCGGCCCGCCGGACACGTCAGTGTCGTCATCCCCGCGCTGAACGAAGCCAAGCGCATCGCCAGCGTCGTGGCCTATGCGCTGGCCGACCCGGCCACGGCCGAGGTCATCGTCATCGACGACAGTTCCATCGACGACACCGTGGCCCTGGCCCGCAGCGCCGGGGCCACCGTCATCACCAGCACCATGCTCGGCAAGGGCGCGTCCATGCACGACGGTGCTCTGGCCGCCAGCCACGATCTCGTGGCCTACCTCGACGGCGACCTGGCCGGGCTGCGCCCGGGCATCATCAGCGACCTGTGCCGGCCCTTGCAGCAGGACGAGGCCGATTTCGTCAAGGCCCGTTTCGGCCGTGGCGGTGGTCGCGTCACCGAACTCACGGCCAAGCCGATGCTCAAGGTGTTCTTCCCGGAACTGGCCTCGTTCGGCCAGCCGCTGGGCGGCGTGATCGCGGCCCGGCGCAGCCTGCTGCTGCAACTGCCGTTCGAAGACGGCTACGGCGTCGACATCGGCCTGCTCATCGACGCCCACCGCGCCGGGGCGCGCCTGGCCGAGATCGACATCGGTTCGCTCGAACACGACAGCCAGCCACTGCTCGACCTGACGCTGATGGCCAACGAGGTGGCGCGCGTGCTGTATTCGCGCGCCCGCTCGGCCGGCAGGTTGAACGTGGACCAGATCGTCGCGATGTACGAGAACCAGCGCCAGGCCGCATCGGAACTCGAGTTCATCCTGAGCCGCCGTCGCGGCCGCCAGCGTCTGCTGCTGCTGGACATGGACGGCACCCTCACGACCGAACGCTTCGCCGTGGAGATGGCCCGCGCCAGCGGGCAGGAACAGGCGCTGGCGGCGCTGCTGGACCGGCCCACCGACGACGCGGCCGCGCGCAGCGAAGGCATCGCCAGCCTGTTCCGATTCGTGCACAAGCAGCAGTTCGAACGCGTGGCGCGGAGCATCCCCATCCGGCCCGGCGTCATCGAATTCGTCAACCGCATGCGGCGCGCCGGCTTCATGGTGGGCGTGCTGAGCGACAGCTATTTCGTCGCCGCCGACATCGTGCGCCGGCGCGTGTTCGCCGACTTCGCACTGGCGCACACGCTGCAGTTCGACGGCGACGTGTGCACGGGGCAGGTGCGGGTCAACCCGGCCTTCCTGCCCCTGGTGCAGGGCGAGGGGCCGCCCGTCTGCAAGAGCCACGTGCTGGCGCGCTTCAAGGCCGAGACCGGTGAAGCGGCCGGCGGCGCCGCCGCGCCGGTGCTCAGCTGCTGGGCGGTGGGCGACAACCTGAACGACCTGGGCCTGCTGCGCGCAGCGGATCAGGCCTTTGCCATCGAGCCGAAGTCGGCCGAACTGGCGCAGGTGCCCGGGCTGCGCGTCATCCAGCACTTCGAGGAACTGCTGCCACTGGTGCCCCTGGCGCGCGTGTCGGCGGCGCTGGCGAACACCGAGGCCGTACAGGAAGCGCCGAGCGCATGAGACCCAGCGCGGCGCGATGGCCGTAGTCGACTGGGCCATCATCGGCCTGTACTTGGCGGCCGTGCTGGGCATGAGCGCGTGGCTGGCGCGCCGTCAGGACGGTCCCGTCGACTACTACGTCGGCGGGCGCAGCCTGCCAGCCTGGGCGTTGGCGCTGTCGATCCTGGCCACGCAGTCGTCGGCGAATTCCTTCCTCGGGATTCCGGCCTATGTGGCCCTGGTGCCCGGCGGTGGGCTGACATGGCTGCAGTACGAACTGGTGCTGCCGCTGGCGATGATGGTCGTCATGCTGGTGTTCGTGCCGGTGCTGCGCGGGCTGGAGCTGGTCAGCGTCTACGAATATCTCGAACGGCGATTCGACCGGCCCACCCGGCTCGTGCTCAGCGCCGTGTTCCAGCTCTCGCGCGGTCTGGCCGCCGGGGTGGCGGTGTATGCGGCGGCGGTGGTGGTGCAGGTGTGCACCGGCTTGCCGCTGGCCTGGTGCATCGTGGGCGTGGGCGGCATGACGGTGCTGTACGACACCCTGGGCGGCATGCGCGCGGTGGTCTGGACCGACGTCGTGCAGATGGCCGTGCTGCTGCTGGGCATCGTGGTGTGCGGCGTCTACGCCTGGCAGATCGCCGGGGGTGGCGCGGCCATCCTGTCCAGCCTGGCGCCGGAGCGTCTGGCCGCCGTCGAGCTGGCCCATGGCCTGGGCGATGGCGCGCGTGCGCCGGTGTGGGGCTTCGTCGTCGGTGGCCTGGTGCTCTACGTGGCGTACTACGGCGTCGACCAGGGCCAGGCCCAGCGCAGCCTGGCCGCGCGCAGCGTGCCGGCGGCACAGCAGGCGTTGTGGATGAACGGCCTGGCGCGATTTCCCCTGACCCTGCTGTACTGCGGCCTGGGGCTGGCCATCGGCGCGGTGTACGCCGGCAGCGAAGCCTTGCGCAGCGCGGTGCCGCCCGGGCGGCTGGACTACCTGGTGCCGCGCTTCATCGAGCTGTACCTGCCCGCCGGCGTGCGCGGGCTGCTGGTGGCGGCCATCCTGGCCGCGGCGATGTCGAGCCTGGATTCGCTGCTCAACAGCCTGTCGGCCGCCACCCTGCGCGACTTCGTCGAGCCCCGGCTGGGTGCCGACGCGCCGGAGTCGCAACGGCTGCTGGCGTCGCGCGCGGTCACGGCCGGGTGGGGCGTGCTCATCGTCTGCTTCGGCCTGCTGGTGGGCGACCTGGCCACGAGCGTGGTCGAAGGCATCAATCGCATTGGCGCGCTGTTCTACGGCCCCCTGCTGGCCGCCTTCGGCTGCGGCATCCTGGACCGGCGCGCGCGCGGCCCGGCGGTGCTGGCCGGCGTCGTGGCCGGGCTGGGGCTGAACGCCCTGCTCGCCTGGGGCCTGGGGCCAAAGCTGTTCTGGATGTGGTGGAACCTGAGCGGGCTGCTGGCCGCGGTGATCGTGACGTGCCTGCTCAGCCGCTGCATGGCGCCGCCCCGGCCGGAACAGCTGCTGGACACCACGCTGTCCTGGCCGGCGTTGCGCGCCGCCTGGACAGCCCAGCGCCGCACCTTCCATGCCCTGCTGGTCGCCAGCGTGCTGATGAGCATCGCAGCGCTGGCGTTGGGCACCCGCTGACACCCCAACCCCCCCCCCGAGGAATCGCCCACATCATGTCCCTGCGCCAGTTCATTTCCGCCCGCAGCCTGCTGCGCACGCTGAGCACCCTGAAGAACAACATCGTCTACAGCTGGGACGAGGCCGCGCGCATGCTCGGCCTGCAGGAAGACCTGTACACCCACCCCCTGCACCGCGAACTCGACGCGCCGGTGCGCGTGGTGCTGATCGGTGCCGGCCACCGTGGCGGCATCTATGCTGACTTCGCCAGGAAGAGCCCGCGCGAGATGCGTCTGGTCGGCGTGGCCGACCCGAACCCGGCACGCCGCACACGCATGGCCGCCGCCCATGGCATCCCGCCGGAACGCTGCTTCACCGACTGGAAAGGCGTGTTCGACGGCCCGGACGGCGAACTGCCGAAGTGGGCCGACGCCGTGATCATCGCCACCCCCGACCGCGTGCACACCGCGCCCTGCCTGCGCGCGCTGCAGGCCGGCTACGACGTGCTGCTGGAAAAGCCGATCGCGCCCACCGAGGCCGAATGCCGGCAGATCCTGGCCGCCGCGCAGGCCAGCGGCCGCATCGTCGGCGTGTGCCACGTGCTGCGCTACACGCCGTACTTCCGCGAGCTGAAGGCGCTGCTCGACGCCGGCATGGTGGGCCAGATCGTCAGCGTGCAGCACATGGAACCCATCGAGCACACCCACATGAGCCACAGCTACGTGCGCGGCAACTGGCGCAACAGCGAAAAGGCCACGCCCATCATCCTGGCCAAGAGCTGCCACGACACCGACGTCATCCGCTGGCTGGTGGGCGACGAGGCCTCGGAAGTGCACTGCTTCGGCAACCTGAAGTGGTTCAAATCGGCCAACGCGCCCGAAGGCAGCACGGAACGCTGCACCGACGGCTGCAAGGTCGAACGCGAGTGCCCGTATTCGGCCCTGCAGATCTACTACCGCGACCGCAAGCGCCTTTATGTCTTCGACCTGCCGGAAGACGAGAAGACCTGGGGCCCGCTGATCATGCAGGGCCTGAACACCACCGACTACGGCCGTTGCGTCTACCGCATGGACAACGACCAGCCCGACCACATCACCGCCAACATCCTGTTCAAGAACGGCGTGACGGCAGGCTTTTCGATGGAGGCCTTCGTCAGTTACGAAGGCCGGCGCACCCGCATCATGGGCAGCATGGGCGACATCGTCGGCGACATGGAAAGCTTCACGCTCACCAGCTTCAAGGGCGGCAAGCGCAAGAGCTGGAGCATGAAGACCGACGCCCATGGTGGCGGCGACCACCGCATGGTGAAGGACTGGGTCCAGGCCGTGGGCCAGCAGAACCCGGCCCTGCTGAGTTCACCGGTGGAGATGTCGGTCGAAAGCCACCTGATCGCCTATGCCGCGGAAAGGAGCCGGCAGAACCGCACCATCGAAGCGGTGCACCTTTAACGCCGGCTGGAAAGTCCGCTGCTGGCGCGCGCAGGCGCGGCGAAGTCGATCACGACCAGGATCGGGTCGTGGTCGGATGAGCGGAAAGGATCGAGGCGGTTGGCGGGGTCGGGGGCGCAGGTGGCGCACAGCGGCTGCTTGAACTCCAGGTTGTAGTCGTAGGCGATCTGCTCGTCGGCATTGATGGGCCACAGTGCCGTGCGCACCACGCGCGGCGAGAAGCCGGCGTTGGTGATGGCGTGGTCGAGCCGGCCAGAGTAGCCGTCGAAGACGTAGGTGTAGGCCAGCGGGTTGAAGCGCAGGGCCTGGTCGACGAAGCCGTTGCTGGTGAATTCGAAGATCGGGTCTTCCTGGCCGTAGGCATTGAAGTCGCCCATCAGCAACACGTCGTTCACGCCCGAGCTGGCCTGCACCTGGGCCACGAACGTGCGCAGCCGCTGGGCCTGGGCCAGGCGGGTGGCGTTCCAGCAGCCCTGGCCGTCGCCCTGGTCGGCATCGGGGCCGCTGCCGCTGGGGCAGCCGCCCTTGCTCTTCAGGTGGTTCACGAAGTAGGTGAAGCGTTGTCCGCCGGCCACCTGGAAGGTCTGGGCCAGGGTGGGGCGGTTGTTCACCGGGTCGATGTCGCTGAATGCGCCACCCACCGGCGTCACCTTGGCGGGCTTGTAGATCATGGCCAGACGAATGGCGTCGCTGCCCGTGCCGGCGGCCGGCAACGGCGCCACGGCCCAGGGGCCCGAGCGCACCTGCGCGTTCAGGGCGTCGACCAGGTTCTGTGCCGCCACGTTGCCGTTGTTCTGGATCTCCATCAGGCCCACCACGTCGGCGTCCAGGCCGGCGATGGCACGCACGATCTTGTCGCGCTGGCGCTGGAACTCGGCCAGGTTGTTGGCACCGCGGCAGTTGCCGGCGCTGGCGGACGCGCCGACGGTGCAGCCCTGGCCGGTCTGGCCGTCTGCGGTCTGGCCGTTGGTGAAGGTGGTGAAGTAGTTCAGCACGTTCATGCCGGCCACCTTCAGCTTGTCGTTGTCGAAGCCGGCCAGTGCGCGGGGGCGCGGGTTGGAGGCGGCGAACGACGGCGCTGTGGTCGGCTGCAGGCGATACAGGCCCAGGCTGGCGGCCGAACTGCCCGAAGGGCCGGCGTCCAGTGTGCCCACCAGGCCCTGCACGGTGTCGCCCACCCGGGGCATGCCAGCGGCGCCGAAGTACGGGGTGGGATTGGGGTTCTGCGCCGAGCTGCCGTCGTCCAGCAGGATGCGGCTGCGCGACTGCAGTTCGGCCAGCGCGATGGCCTGCGGCGAATTCGGGCGGTGCCGGTTGGTCGGGTTCTCGTGGCGGCCGCCGGCGCCCAGCACCAGCAGGCCGAAGCGGGCCTGCAGTTCGTTGGCCTGCACGGTCAGCGGCGTGTCGATGCGCACCAGCATGCCCTCGAAGGGTTCCAGGCTGGTGCCGGGTGCCACCGGCAGCGTCACGGCCACAGGTGCGAGCGTGTAGCCCGTGCCCAGCAGCGAGACGGCGGTGGGGTTGGCGATCTGTGTCAAGGGCGCTGCGGCCATGCCGCTGCCGGCGGCGAATTCGCTCACCGCACCCTGCACCTGCACCAGGCTGCCCACGGCCACGGCCGGGAAGACGGTGGTGCCTGTGAACACGAACAGGCCGTCGGAGGTGGCGGGGTCGCCATCGCCCACCAGGTCCTGGATGAAGAAACCGTTGCCGACGATGCGCGTGACCACGCCGCTGGTGACGACGATCTGGCCTACGCGCGGGCTGGTCGCACCGCTGCCTTGGATGGACATGATGCTGGCCGCCACGGGGTCGCCGGGGCCGGGGCCTGGGCCCGGCCCGGGGCCGGCGCCTTCGCAGATGGCCGCGGTGGCGCTGCTGTTGCGCGGGCTCGGCGCTGCAATCGTGAAGTCGGCGAAGTTGTTGTTGGTGTCGGTGCAGCCGCCCACCAGCCGCAGCGCGGCGGTGGTGTTGCTCAGCACCGGCGTTGGCGTGCCTTCGGTGCCGTTGGCGGTGCCGTAGCTGACGATGTCGACCAGCGCGCCTCCGGTCGGGGCCGTGCCCGACAGCGGCGTGCTGGTGTTGGCCAGCGCCACCTTGCCGCTGGGGCCGGCCATGGCGATGGTGCCCGTGACGTCACCCACCACGTCCACCGTGCCGCCGGTGCCGGCGGCCTGGCGCACGAGCAGGTAGGCCCCGGCGGGAATGCTGGCGCCGGCCGGCAGCGCCGTCACCTGCCAGGTGCCGCCGGTGGCCGACGCGTACTGCACCGACCAGCCGGCCACGCTCTGCGCCGTGCTGCTGATGTTCTTCAGCTCGATGAAATCGTGGCGCAGCGTGGCACCGGCGTTGCCGCCTCCGCCGTAGACCTGGCTGATGACCACCGTGGCGTGGGCGCTGGTGGCCAGGAAACCGGCCAGGGCCAGGGGCAGGGTGCGCAAGAGGGCGGCGCGAAGGCGCTGCGGCATCGACATCATCGTGTTCTATCTCCGGGAAACAAGGTGGCAGTGTGCCGTCAGGCGCGGCGGCGGGCCAGCAGGCCGAAGGCGGCCAGACCGGCCAGCATCAGGGCCCAGGTGCCGGGCTCGGGCACGGCGGTGACGCTGACGCTCAGGTTGTCGATGGCCAGGCCGTGGTCGTTGCCGAGTTCGTTGTTCTCGGTCCAGCGCAGCCAGAGGGTGCTGCCCGGGGCCCAGGACGTGGCCACGGTACCGCCCAGGCCGCCGACCAGACCGGCGGCGTTGCCGTCGACCGCGGCCGCGGTGGCGGTGGCGATGGGCGAGGTGAAGTTGATGAAGCCGGCGCCGGGGGCCGTCCAGCCCGTGACGCCCGCAAAGGTGCTGCCGAAGCCATATTCGAGCGCCATCGTGTGGGGCGTGGCGTTGCCGCCGTTGCGCCACTGCTCGCCGCTGAAGCCCAGTGTGAAGCTGGCGAGTTCGACGCCGGTGTCGTTGCTCAAGGCCAGGGCGATGTAACCCGCTACCGCGCCGGGTGCCGGCGCACCGAAGTAGGCGCCGCCGGAACCCAGGCCGCCGAGCGCGCGGTCGGTGGCGCTGTTGGCCCCGAAGCTGACGAAGCTGCCGGCATTGCCGCTGCCGTTGTTGGCCAGGTAATTGGGCACCGCGGCACCGGCCGCGGTGAACAGGCTCCAGCCCGCCAGCGTGCTGTCGTTGGTCCAGACGATGTTGGTGCCGGTGCTGGCCAGGCTGTCGAAGTTTTGCGTGTAAGGGGCGGCTGGCGTTGTCAGGCTGACGGCGGCTTGGGCCGAGACAGCGGCGAACAGCGCGGCTGCAACAAAAAGGCGTTTGCTCATGGTGGATTCCGAGGCGATGGGTGTTGAGGTTCGCGCGAGTGTGGGCCGAACCCGATGAATGGACGATGAAGCCGAGTGGCCCCTGGCCCCCCTGCGCAGGGGGGTGCACCTAAACTCGGCATCGCCGAGCAGGCCGGACCGTCGCTCCGTCGAAACAACGCTGAAAGCTACCATGTCACGCGCCAGACTTCTGCCCCTCATCCTCGCCACGCTTGTCACGCTGCTGTCTCAGGTGCAGGCCCAGACCCCGGCGCCCACCACGCTGCCCGGGCAGATCAGCGAGGTCGCGCAGGTCGAGGGCATCACAGAGTACCGACTGGCCAACGGCTTGCAGCTGTTGCTCATTCCAGACGCCTCGAAGGCCAGCACCACGGTCAACCTGACCTATCACGTGGGCAGCCGGCACGAAAGCTATGGCGAGACCGGCATGGCCCACCTGCTCGAGCACCTGATCTTCAAGGGCAGCCCCAACTACCCCGGCGTGCAGGCCGACCTGGGCAAGCGCGGGCTGCGCTACAACGGCAGCACCAGCTGGGACCGCACCAACTACTTCGCCAGCTTCACCGCCAGCGACGAGAACCTGCGCTGGTACCTGGCCTGGAGCGCCGACGCGATGGTCAACAGCAACATCGCCCGCGCCGACCTCGACAGCGAGATGACGGTGGTGCGCAACGAGCTGGAAATGGGCGAGAACAACGCCGGCCGCGTGCTGTTCCAGCGCGCCCTGTCGACCATGTACGACTGGCACAACTACGGCAAGAGCCCGATCGGTGCGCGCAGCGACGTCGAGAACGTCGACATCGCGCGGCTGCAGGCCTTCTACAGGAAGTACTACCAGCCCGACAACGCCACCCTCATCGTCAGCGGGCGGTTCGACACGGCCCAGGTGCTGGCCTGGGTGGCGCAGTCCTTCGGCCCGCTGCCGCGCCCCACGCGCGAGCTGGAGCGCACCTACACGCTGGAATCGGCGCAGGACGGCGAGCGGCTGGTCACGGTGCAGCGGGTGGGCGGCACGCCGGTGGTCTACATGGCCTATCACATCACCCCGGGTGCCCACCCCGACTTCGCCGCCGTCTCGCTGCTGGCGCAGGTGCTGGGCGATGCGCCTGCGGGACGCCTGCACAAGGCGCTGGTCGACAAGAAGCTGGCCGCCAGCGTGTTTGCCTATCCGATGGCGAACGCCGAACCCGGAGCCCTGCTTCTCGGCGCGCAGCTGGCGCCGGGCCAGAACCTGGACACCACGCGCACCGCCATGGCGGCGGTGCTCGACGGGCTGGCCAAGGCGCCGGTGACGACCGAGGAAGTCGAGCGCGCCCGCACCCAGTGGCTCAACGCCTGGGAGCAGTCCTACACCGACCCCGAACAGGTGGGCGTTCAGCTCAGCGAGTCCATCGCCCTGGGCGACTGGCGGCTCTTCTTCCTGCAGCGCGACCAGGTGCGCCGGGCCACGCTGGCCGACGTGCAGCGCGTGGCCACGCAGTACCTGAAACCCGACAACCGCACCGTGGCGCTGTACCGCCCGGTGGCGAGCCCGCAGCGGGCACCGGCGCCGGCCACCGTGGACGTGGCCAGCCTCGTCAAGGGCTACCGTGGCGACACGGCAGCCGCCCAGGTCGAGGCCTTCGACGCCACGCCCGCCAACCTGGACGCCCGCACCCAGACCAGCGCCCTGGCCAGCGGCCTGCGTGTCGCCCTGCTGCCCAAGCCCACCCGCGGCCGCGCCGTGCAGGCCCGGCTGGCGCTGCACTTCGGCGACGAGAAGTCGCTGCTCAACCAGGAGATCGTGGCCCTGCTGACCGGCGCCCTGCTCGACAAGGGTGCCGGCAGCGGCGCCGACGCCCTGACGCGCCAGCAGATCAGCGACAACTTCGACCGCCTGCGGGCGCAGGTGTCTTTCAGCGCCAGCGGCCAGACCTTGAACGTCGGCATCACCACCGTGCGTGAACACCTGCCCGCGGTCGTGACCCTGGTGGGCCGGCTGCTGCGCGCGCCGAGCTTTCCGCCGGAAGCCCTGGACGAGGCGCGTCGCCAGTACCTCACGGCGGTGGAACGGCAGAAGAAGGAACCCGATGCCGTGGTGGCCAACGCCATCGACCGACTGGGCAACCCCTACCCGCGCGGCGACCTGCGCTACGAAGCCACGTTCGAGGAAACCGAAGCCGATCTGAAGGCCGTGACCGTGGCCCAGCTGCGCAGCTTCCACCGCGGCTTCTACAGCGCCGCGAACGGTGAATTCGCTGCCGTGGGCGACTTCGATGCGGCGGCCGTGCAGCAGGCCTTGCGCACGGCGCTGGGCGACTGGAAGCAGCCCGCCGCCGGCCCACGCGCCTACACCCGCGTGCCGCAGCCGCTGGTGGCGCTGCCCAGCCCGGCCCCGCGCCTGCAGCTGGCCACGCCCGACAAGCCCAATGCCAGCTTCCAGGCGGTGCTGCCGCTGCCGCTGAACGACACCCATCCCGACTACCCCGCGCTGCTGCTGGCCAACCACATGTTCGGCGCCGGCAGCACCGGCCGCCTGTGGCTGCGCATCCGCGAGAAGGAAGGCCTGAGCTACGGCGTGGGCGCCGGGGTGCGCTGGAACCAGACCGACCTGAACTCCCGCTGGGTGGCCAGCGGCAGCTTCGCGCCACAGAACCTGGCGCGGATGGAGGCCGCGTGGCGCGAGGAGCTCACGCGTTCGGTCCAGGACGGATTCACCCAGGCCGAGCTGGACGAGGCCCGCAACGCGCTGCTGAACTTCCGCCGCCTGGGCCGCGCCCAGGACGAGTCGGTGGCCGCGCTGGCCCTGTCCAACCTGCGGCTGGGCCGCCGGTTCGCGCTGTCGCAGGCGGTCGACGACCGGCTGGCGGCGCTGACCCTGGCCGAGGTCAACGCCGCCTGGCGCAAGTACGTCGACCCGGCGCGCATCGCCAGCGCCTGGGGCGGAGATTTCAAGCCCTGAGCATCAGCGCCGGATGTCGGGATTGCTGATGCCTGAGGCCACATGCCCGGCGGGCACGTGCGGTGCAGCGTTCTCGATATGGCCGGTCTGGTCGTCGAAGAAGAAGTCGGGCTCGAACTCGCGCAGGAAGCTGCCCTTGGGCAGGCCGCCCAGGAACATGGCCTCGTCGACCTCGATCTGCCAATCCATCAAGGTGCGGATGGCGCGCTCGTGCGCCGGCGCGCTGCGTGCGGTGACCAGTGCCGTGCGGATGCGCATGCCCCCGGCCGGCTGCTGCTGCAGCCGGTGCAGGGCCTCCAGCAGCGGCTTGAAGGGCCCCGGCGCCAGCGGGGTGGCGGCGCGGCTGCGTTCATGGTCCTGGAACGCGGCCAGGCCCTCGGCCTGGAACACGCGCTCGGCCTCGTCGGAAAACAGCACGGCATCGCCATCGAAGGCGATGCGCACTTCACCGGGGTGCGCGGCCGATGCCCGGGCGCTCTGCGGGTAGACACGCGCCGCCGGGACGCCGGCGGCCAGGGCCGAGCGCACGTCGGCCTCGTTCGTCGACAGGAACAGGTTCGCCGCCAGCGGGCGCAGGTAGCGCCAGGGCGATTCGCCCCGCGTGAACACGCCGCGTTGCACCGGCAGCCCGAAGTGCTGCGCCGAACGGAACACACGCAGCCCGGACACCGGGTCGTTGCGCGAGAGGATGACCACCTCCACCCGCGCGGGCCCGGTGTCGGCGGCTGGGTTGAAGGCCAGCAGCTTGTTGACGAGCGAAAACGCCACACCCGGAAGGGCGGGTTGCTCGACACGTTGCAGCTGCAACTGCATGTAGGCGCGGTCGTCGCCTTCCTCGAACACGCGGTTCTCTTCCTCGAAGTCGAACAACGCCCTCGAAGAAATCGCCACGACGAGCTGTCCGTTCAAGCTGGCTGGCATAGACAAGGGATGGTACGTCCTGACATGACGCAGCAACATCCAGCGCGCACACTGTGGAGCGAGCGCGGTTTGGGAGCCTCTCACCTCAACCACCCCCCGCGCGCAGGGAGCCCCAGCGATGAAGTCAGCCGCCCTCGAGAGCTCGTTCGACAGTCCGTTCCGCCCTGAGCTTCTGTCGGGCCTTGGCCTGCATCGTCCGAGCGGAGCCTCGGCGTCGGTCTCGGCTCCCCCCGTCGAACCCGAGCCCGTGCTCTGGCGCAGCGAAGCCTTCGCCGAAGACCTGCCGGACCTGGCCCCGGCTGAAACCACGGTCGCGGTCCGCGCGCCGCTGCTGCGCCGGGCCCTGGCCGCCATGCTGCGCCGCTGAGCACAGGCCCACCCTCTGCCGGGATCAGGCCGCGCGGCACAATCCGCCGCTTTCCGGCCTGACGGGCGCCTCGCGCCCACATCCCACCCGTGCTCGAGATCCAGGATCTGCGCTACCGCTGGCGCGGCGCCAACGCCGACACCCTGGCCATTCCACGGCTGAGTCTGGCCGCAGGCCGCACGCTGTTCCTGTACGGCCCCAGCGGCTGCGGCAAGAGCACCCTGCTGGGCCTGCTGGCGGGCGTGCTGGTGGCCAGCGAAGGGCGGGTCAGCCTGCTCGGGCAGGATTGGGGTGCCCTGTCGGGCGCGCGTCGCGATGCCCGCCGCGCCGACCATGTCGGCGTGGTCTTCCAGCAGTTCAATCTGCTGCCCTACCTGAGCGTGCTCGACAACGTGCTGCTGCCATGCCGTTTTTCGGCCAGCCGCGCCGCCCGCTGCGGCGGCCCACCCGCTGCTGCGGCCCGGCGCCTGCTGCAGCGCGTGGCCCTGCCCGAGGACGCCTGGGGCCGGCCGGCGTCGATGTTGTCGGTGGGCCAGCAGCAGCGCGTGGCCGCTGCACGGGCATTGATCGGCCGGCCCGGGCTGGTGATCGCCGACGAGCCCACCTCGGCGCTCGACGCGGCGCTGCGCGACGACTTCATGGCCCTGCTGCTCGGCGAGTGCCACGACAGCGGCGCCACCCTGGTCTTCGTCAGCCACGACGAACGCCTGGCAGCGCAGTTCGACGAGCGGCTGTCCCTGCCCGAGCTCAACCTGGCTGGCAAGGTGGCGGCGTGAGGGCGCTGCTGTTCGTGGCCGCGCGCAGCGCCTGGAACCGGCGCGGCACGCTGGCGCTCGTGGTGCTGTCGATCGCCCTGGCCACGGCGCTGCTGCTGAGCCTGGAGCGCCTGCGCACCGACATCCGCAGCAGCTTCGCGCTGGCGGTCAGCGGCACCGACCTGGTGGTGGGTGCGCGCACCGGCCCGATCCAGCTGATGCTCTACGCCGTGTTCCGCGTGGGCGGGGCCACCAACAACATCGGCATGGACAGCGTCCGTGCCATCGGCGCACACCGGGCGGTGGCCTGGACGGTGCCCATCAGCCTGGGCGATTCACATCGCGGCTACCCGGTGCTGGGCACCACCCCCGACTACTTCACCCGCTTTGCCTATGGCGAAAGGCAGCCGCTG
This sequence comes from Burkholderiales bacterium, assembly GCA_031411875.1. Taxonomy (GTDB): domain Bacteria; phylum Pseudomonadota; class Gammaproteobacteria; order Burkholderiales; family Burkholderiaceae_C; genus Rubrivivax. The sequence continues at coordinate 14,824 of JANOBX010000284.1, forward strand.
GTGCTGGTCCAGGGCCAGGCTTTCGACGGCACGCTCGACGGGCTGTACCAGGCCGTCATCGGCGCCGAGGTCGCGCAGGCACTGGGCTACACGCTTGGCCAGAAGATCGTGCTCGCGCATGGCCTGGCCGGCCTGGACGGTGCCCTGGCGGCAGAGCACGCCGACAAACCTTTCACTGTGGTGGGCATCCTGGCGCGCACCGGTACGCCGGTGGACCGCACGGTGCATGTCAGCCTGCAGGCCATCGAGGCGATCCACCTGGACTGGGTGGGTGGCGCGCCCCTGCCCAAGGCGGCCGGTCTCGTCATCGCGCCCGAGCAGGCGCGCAAGTTCGACCTGGAACCGAAGCAGGTGACGGCGGTGCTGGTGGGGTTGAAGAGCCGGGCCGCGGTGTTCAACGTGCAGCGCTTCGTCGCCAACTACGAAGACGAGGCCCTGCTGGCGGTGCTGCCGGGGGTGGCGCTGGACGAGTTGTGGGCGGTCGTCGGCCTGGGCGAGAAGGCGCTGCAGGCGATGAGCGCCCTGGTCGCTGTGGTCAGCCTGGCCAGCCTGGTGGCGGTGGTGCTGGCCGGACTGAACGAACGCCGGCGCGAACTGGCCGTGCTGCGCGCCGTGGGCGCCGGCCCGCGCCATGTGCTGGCGCTGCTGGCGGCCGAAGGCGCGCTGGTCACCGGGCTGGGCGCGCTGCTGGGTGCCGCAGCGGCAGCGCTGGCGGTCTGGGGCGCCGGGCCCTGGGTGCAGCAGCAGTTCGGCATCAGCTTGATGACCGGTGCACCGACCCTGGTGCAATGGGGCCTGTTCGCTGCCGTGCTGGGCGCGGGTATGCTCGCCAGCCTGGTGCCGGGCTGGCGGGCGTATCGCCTTTCGCTGGCCGACGGCCTGTCGCCACGAACCTGAACATGCTGATGAAACTGCGCCTCGTCCTGGCCGCCGCACTCTGCGCCGCCGCCCCTGCCGTGCTGGCCCAGGCCACGGGGGTGCCCCTGATGAACCCGGCCCTCGGATCGGCAAGTGCGCCTGCTCCAGCGGCCGCCACGGCCACCACGGCGGCCAGGCCGGCGGCTGCACCCGCGCCCGTGGTGAACGGTTTTTCCACCATCAACTGGGACGCCCTGGTGCCGCAGGACTGGGACCCGTTCAAGGACTTCAAGGGCACCAACCTGGCGGCGCTGAGCGACGGCGACCCGCGCGCGCAGCAGTTGCTCAAGCAGATGCGCGACATCTGGGACAACGCGCCCATCAACACCAAGCTGGTGGGCCAGAAGGTGCGCATTCCCGGCTTCGTGGTGCCGCTGGAAGACAGCAAGGACGGCTTGAAGGAGTTCCTGCTCGTGCCGTACTTCGGCGCCTGCATCCACAGCCCGCCGCCGCCGGCCAACCAGATCATCCACATCCTGCCGAAGTCACCCGCGAAAGAACTGCGTTCGATGGATGCGGTGTGGATCCACGGGGTGCTGACGAGCGACCGCACCGATTCCTACATGGGCGCTGCGGGCTACCGCATCGAGGCGCAGGAAGTGCTGCCTTACAAGGAAACCAAGCGCTGACGGGTGGCCCGCCCTTCGATCCCGACGAGTTGAATCCTTTTGTGATTGGCCATCGTCGCCATGGACGTCGGCGGAAACCTCGCGGTGCTGGCCGAGCGCCCCAAGCTGATCGCCAAGCTGGTGTGCGTGCTGGTGCTGACCATCAACGGCCTGGCGCTCTATCTCTACGCCATGCCGCGCATCACGGCGCAGCGTCCGCTGGCCGCTGCCGAACGGTATGGCATGGCCGTGTTGGGTGCGGTCAGCACCGCCAGCTGGCTGATGGCGGCCTTCATCGGCGCTGGCCGACCGCTGGCGGCCTGGCCGCTTGGCCATGTGCTGGGCCTGTATGCGGCGGTGCTGCTGGCAGCCTGCGCGATGGCGCTGGTGTTGTGTCCTGCGCTGAGGTCGCCCCGCGCCATCGGCCATCGCGACGCGGACCCCGGGCACCCTGCCGATCCGCCTGACGCGCAGGCTGTACCGCACTGATCGGTTGGCCGCCGTGATGCGCCTTCTCGTCTTGCAGGCTCGCCGCTTGCGGATCGTTGCAATTGCGCTGCCGTGCGCCGGCAGCTGTTTCTAGACTCCGTCCGCAGACAGGCCCGTCATCGAAGACGTTAGGCCGGTCCGGTCCGGCACGGGTGCCGGTTGCAATCTACTTCTGCGAGGAGCCATCTTGAAACACAAGTACGCGTTGAACCGGGTGACGATGGGCGTCTGGCTGTTGGCGGCGACCGCCACCGTCTGGGCCCAGAGCGACACCAAGAGTGCCGTGCTGCAACGCAGCGCTCAGGAAGAGTCCGCCAGCCAACAGCTGGCGGCGGCGCACGACAAGGCGCTGGCGGCGGCCAAGGCACTGGTCGGCGAGGAAGCCGACAGCCTGAACCCCGACGAGCTGGAAGCCCGCATGGCCGACCGCGTGCCCGGCTTTGCCGGCTGGGTGCACCTGGAGGACGGCCGCAGTGTCGCCCGCATGGTGCTGCCCGCCGGTGCGGCAGCGCAGCGCAGCGCCCAGGACTTGGCCTCGCGGCTGGGCCTCGAGCGTGCCCCGGAAGTTCGCGCCGCCCTGTTCGACTCGCGCCAGCTGCTGAACTTCAAGCAGGCAGCATTCAAGCTGGCCTCGGCCCAGGGCGTGATCGCGACCCACATCGACCGCGATGCCAACCGCGTCGAGGTCAGCTACAACGAGACCTTGTCGGCAGAACAGGTGGAGCTGCTGTCGCGACAGCTCGTCGATGCCGGCATTCCGCTGGCAGCACTCGTGCTGCGCCCTGCCGAGTTGCCGCAGCGCCGCGCCACCACGGGCGTCTCGGTGCGGTCGCAACCCACCCCCCTGGCCGCGGGCGCTCAGTTCAACTTCACCACCTCGGGCGGCAGCTTCGTGTGCTCGGTGGGCGTGCCGGCCACGCGCGCCGGCGTGCGCGGCTTCGTCACCGCCTCGCATTGCAGCGAACGCGTCTACAGCCTCACCGCCAACACCAGCATGCGTGCGCCGAACGGCACCTATGTCGGCAACGAGCGTGTCGACCCCGCCGGCTTCAGCTGCCCGCTGCCCGACACCCTGGGTTGCCGTCGCGCCGACGCGCTGTTCGTGTCGGGGGCGGCGGCCAGCGTCGTCGACTTCGGCCGGGTGCTCGTGACCAACAGCAACAGCCTCATCGTGGCCGGCACCGTCCCCGTCCGCGGCACGCTGAGCTTCCCCACCGTGGGCCAGACCGTCTACAAGACCGGCCGCACCACCGGCACCCGCTCGGGCCGGGTCGCCCGGGTCTGCGTCGACGCACTGGTCGGTGACGGCGCCGGCAACACCTACGGTGCGCTGTGTTCGGTCGAGATCAACAGCAGTTCCTTCAGCGCCGGCGGCGACAGCGGTTCATCGATCTGGGCCTACGACGGCGTGGGCGCAGTCGTCACCGGCATCCTGTCCTACGGCAGCAGCACGAGCACCGGCTTCTCGCCCTGGGGCGGCGTGACGAGCGAGCTGGGCGCGCTGACGATCCGCTGAAGCGGCAGCAGTCGGCCCTTTGCGGACAGTCGCTTTCGCGTGCCAGCTTGGTCCCAGAGCAAAGGCGGTCTGGGGCTGGCTGTGGCGCTTAGCTTCGGCGGTCTCCGCTGGCGCTCCGACTGCCCTGCGGTGCTTGGTCCCGCGGCCCCGAAATCCACAAGCTCGCGGAACTCACTTCGCTCGCTGCGCTCGCTGCGTTCAATCACCCGCGATGAGTCAGATGTGGAGTCGCGCTTCGCGCGAGGGCCGCGGGCCCTGAGCTCCTCGGCGCC
>JANOBX010000285.1:0-3335 GCA_031411875.1 Burkholderiales bacterium
GGCGCTACGGTTCGCACATCAGGCGGCCGATGACTGCGGGGTTGCTCAACACCACCGCCGAGGCCTGAGTCAGCGCACAGGAAACGGCATGCGTTTGAAGCGTTATCAAGTCGTCCCAAGTACGAACGCTTACGAAAAACTTCGGCGCTGTGGTGGACAAAACGACATCACTTGGAGTCTTCTACAACCTGTGTAGAAGCCCGTGCACTGCGGGCCACCACAAGCCGCCTATCCGAGCGGATCGTGCAGTTTCCGTTCATTGCTTGGATCAGGTATGCGCCGCTTTCACGAGGCGCCGGCCGCAGGCATTGCGGCATCGAAGGCGTCACTGTTTTTCGAGGACCGTCGCTTTGCGACGATGGTTCGCCGCGCGCCCGATCCCAACAAAGACGGGAGTGGTCGGTGAGCCACTCGACACGCCCTGCCCGTCCAAGGCGTGTCGCGCCGGGAGCTTCCGCGCACGCCGAGACGGACAGGGGCGATCAACAGTACGCGAGGACAGTCAGCGCCACAGGTCGGAGGGGGGAAATCAGGTTCTTCCTACAACGCGTTGCAGGAGGTCTCTATGTCGAGCGAGAAGAAATTCCCCGGCGCGGGCTGCGAACCCAGCAGTCCGTCCAGTTCACGGATGCCGAGCATTTCAAGCGATGGTGCGATAACGACCCCATCCGCTTCGAGTACCCCCTGCTCCACGTCCACCTCAAGCGCGATGCCGATGAGCTCTGGCGGAGCATCGAAGCCCCCGATACCTGAGGCGCCGGCGCTGTCGCTGTCGCTGTCGCTGTCGCAGATCGTGGCAGCAGCCGACTACGCGCAGCGCACCGCCGCAGTGGCCGAACGCATCGCCGAGGCCAAGGACCAGGCCACTGTCCACGCCCTGCTCACTGAAGGCGTCCGTGCACTGGGCGCCGAGCACGCGGTCTTCGTCAGCTTCATTCGCGACAACGCCGATCTGTCCGCCTGCCGCTTCATGCTGGTGTGCGAGCCCGGCTGGTGTCAGCGCTACCTCGAAGCCGGCTGCTTCGCCCACGACCCCTGGCTGGCCTATGCGGCCCATCACTCCGAGCCGATCGCAGCCAGTTCATTGCCAGTGCTGGACGCCGAAGGCCAGCGTGTGATCGCTCTCGCCCAGCAGAATGGATTTGCATCTGCGGCTCTGGTGCCGGCCCACTCCGGCGCCGGGCATTCCCGGATCAGCCTGCTGTGCCTTGGCTCGACCCGGCCAGGCTTCTTCGAGGGCGAAGGGTTCGGCCGCTTCCGCCTCGGGGCTCGCCTGCTTGCGGCTGAACTGCACGACTGGTGGCTGGCACGCATCCGGCACGAGCTGATCGTCAAGGCACGGATCACCCAGGCCGACCTCGAACTGCTCCGCCACGAGCATCAAGGCCACAGCAGCAAGCGCATCGCGGCGGAACTGCATGTGAGCAAGAGCTCGATCAACTCCCGCTTCCAGCGCATGAACATGAAGCTCGGCGTGCCGAATCGTCGCCTGGCTGCACGCCTTGCCGTCGAATGCGGCCTGCTGATCGGCTAAGTCACCACGGCATCCGGGGTGGGCTGCCAGGCGCGTACCGCCAGAGCCAGGCGATCCGGGCTGAGCGAGTCGGCCATCAGGGGCGCGATGGCTCTCGCTGTTTCCATGCGTTGTGCAACTCGGGCTGCTTGGCGTCGATCGAGGTAGTCGGTCAGCACGCTGGCGACCAGGCTTGCCAGCTGGCGCAGGGACATTTCCCTCCAGCGGTCGATCAAGCACCTCTCCGGCGGCGGGACCCAGGATGCGATCGCCTCGACTGCGTCCGGCGGTGACGCCCAGGCAGGCTCGTCTTCGATCCATCGGCTGACGCGCTCTTCGATCGGCGTCTGAAGCTGTGCCGCAGGCGCTGCGCAGAGCGCATCGGCCATAGAGCCTGGCAACTGAAGCTCACCGACCTGGGCCTCGACATCGCCGACCCAGACGGGCCTGCGCGGATCGACGGCACGTAGGCGTTGCAGCAACTGACTCTCGAACCAGGCCTGCGAAGGCTGCTTCGCTGAACAGAGGGAGATCGAACCGCGCCGGCGCGTCATCAGCGCTTCGACGTTCAGCACTTGGTGACCCACGGTGGCCAGCGCGTCCAGGACGCGGTCGGCTTCGCACCCCAGCGACGTGGCGACCACACGGAACGTCGCCATCCTGGGCAGTACCTCCAGGCCGGCCTGCACCCAGCGGCGATAGTTGATCCACCCTCCAGGCAGCACATCGACGGCCCAGCCGCGCCATCGAAGCGCGCGTGCGACAGGCAGGCTGTCGAGTCCGCCGCGTCCGCAATAAACCAGGATGGCCTGGTCCAGCTTCAATGGGCCGACCAGTGCGGCCAGAGGCGGCGGCAGCTCGCTGTCGACTTGGCCGTCGTGCGCCACGAGGACACGGGATCGATCGTCCGCGAACCCAGTCACAAGCGGTCCCTGGCTCACCACGGCGGGCGTGACCTGCACCGCACCGGGAATGTGATCGTCCTCGTACTCCTCGCGCGTTCGCACGTCGAGGACCAGTGCGTAGTGCGAGAAGTCCTGCACCTCGATCGCATGGGGATGGAAGGCCCCGGCAAGGGATTCGATCCGCGCCGGGTGAACTGGCTTGCTCCCGCGCTCAGATGATTCTTGGTCAAAAGTCATCGCGTGAAGTGGTGGATGGCGAACCTAAAGTTTCCACACGGGGCGCGGTGGCGCCCCCTGACACGAAGCCCTCGGTCTCATCAAACCAAGGACCTGCGATGAACGACATCGACACTCTAGACCGGACCCGCGTCGCTGCCAAGCGCGGCGCGATGCCCCGGTGGATCACCGTGCTGATGGGCTTCGCGGTGCTCTGCGGGGCGAGCACGCAGGCCCGAGCCGTGGACGGTTGCCTGGTGCTGCTGTGCTTCGCTGCCCCGAGCTGGCGCTCCATCCCGCAGTGCGTGCCGCCGATCAAGCAAGTGCTGCGTGACCTGGCGCGCGGCAAGGCGTTCCCGACCTGCAGCATGGCCGGCGGCGGCAACTCCGCCAACCACGCCTGGGCCAGCGCGCCCAGCTACTGCCCGCCGCAGTACACCCGGGTGTTCGACAGCGAGAGCGGGCCGATCTATTCCTGCGACTACACCGGCGCCGTCTCCGTCTCGATCAACGGCGCGCCCTTCGCACGGACCTGGTGGACGATGGCGGGCGACACGGTCACCGAGTTCAGTCCAGCCGCCAAGGCGCAGCTGGGCACCTGGGACACGCGCTTCGACGACGACTACGCCGCGTGGCTCGCGTCGCTGCCGCCTCCAGCTCCCGTCGTCGAGTCCGGCTACTGATGCAGCGCGCCATGGATG
>JANOBX010000286.1:0-5063 GCA_031411875.1 Burkholderiales bacterium
GACCACGATCACGTCCTGCAGGTCCAGGTCTTCCATCAGGGCGAGCAGATCGTCAGCGTAGCCATCAAGCTCGCCGTGCTTGATGGGGTCGTACGCCGCCATGTCACTGCCGCCTGCACCGGGCCAATCGAAGAGGACTCGTCGCGTCTGCGGGAGCGCCTGTGCTACGCCGTGCCACAGCGTCTGGTCGCATCCGTAGCCATGTGCAAATAGAAGTGTTGCCGGGGTGTGGGCACCTTCTGCTTGCAGGATGTTGACGTTCAGGCCGTGTCGCATCAGCGAGCTTTCTTCTGTACCGCGTGGTTGAAAGCATGAATGGGTAGCTTCTACCCATGGATCGACTGGTCGCGAAGACGGTGCTCGGCCTGGTTTCGGACCATGATGACCGATGCGTGGAGGACGTGGCGTTTGAAGTGGACTGCTTTACTCACTCATTGCAACGGACTCGCTCCCGGTTCAAGGCGGATCGGCCCTGGCGTTTCTGTTGACGAGCGAGAACCTGCCGCCCTCAACGGGTGACGGCCGCCGTCGAGAATCGCTGCACCACAGAATTCAAGCCAGTGGCCTGTTGGCGCAGGCTTTCCGCCGCTGCCGCACTTTCTTCCACCAAAGCGGCGTTTTGCTGCGTCACTGAGTCCAGATGCGTCACGGCTTCGCCCACCTGCGTGATGCCCAAGGTCTGCTGCCCCGCGGCGCTGGCGATCTCCCCGATCAGCTGATTGACACGCTGTGCGCCACTGACGATGTTGGCCATGCTCGCGCCGGCAGAACCCGCCTGCTGTGTGCCCAAGTCGACCTTGGCCACACTGTCGGTGATCAACGATTTGATTTCCTTGGCTGCCTGAGCAGAACGCTGGGCCAGCGAACGGACTTCGCTGGCCACCACGGCGAAACCGCGCCCCTGCTCACCAGCGCGTGCCGCTTCGACGGCGGCATTGAGCGCCAGGATGTTGGTCTGGAAGGCGATGCCGTCGATGACGGCGTTGATCTCGGCGATGCGGCGCGACGATTCTGAGATGCTGGCCATCGTGGCGACCACGGTGTCCACCATGGCCCCGCCCTGAACAGCCGCTTCAGCCGCTTCTGCGGACAGCCTAGTGGCCTGCTGGGCGGTATCGGCGCTCTGGCGCACGGTGCCGGTCAGCTCCTCCATCGAGGCCGCGGTTTGTTGCAGGTTGCTGGCTTGTGTCTCGGTACGCTGACTGAGATCCAGATTGCCAGAGGCGATCTCAGCGCTGGCGGACTCGATGGATGCGGCAGCAGCACTGACATCGGCCATCGCGATCGCCATCTTGTCGATCGCGCCCTTGAGCATCACGGCGGTTGGTGCCTGCACCGCGAGGCCGGAGAGGTCCAGGCAGAGCGTGTCTCCGCGGTCCACGCTGCGCACGATGGACGACAACTGCGACGATTCCACGGCAGACTGGCGCAGACGGAGGGCCAGAAAGATCTCGATGCTTGATTGCACGACCACATACAGCGCGTGCATCAACATCTTAAGGAAATTGGCCTCGGGCGTGCAGTAGACGCCCAGCCCGAAGGCTTGCATGCGATCGAAGGCGATGTGGTGGACCGCGAACAGCGCGGCGCCCAGCACGATGGGACGCCAGTCGCGGTAGACCAAGAGCAGGCCCAGCAGCACGAACACACCGAAGTGGAACTCCACCGTGCCGCGACCCAGCTGAATGTGCAGGGCCACGAAGGCTACGTTGCAAGCCGTCAGCACCACCCAGCCCAAGGCTCGGCCTCGGCCCATGAAATACGCGGCGCAACCCAAGGCCACCAGCACGCTGCTGGCGACCACCGCCAAGCCGAACTCGTTGTAGGTGTGGCCGATGGCCAGCGCTGCGGCTGCGCTCGCGAACATGGTGAGCAGCATCACCAGATCCCCAAAGCGCGAGATCTCCAGGAGATCGCTTTGGCATTGGTCTGGTAAACCCGAGTGCGAGGGCATGTTCTTGCTTTCGTGGGAGGTGACCCCACGGTCTTCGGCAGAAAGTCGCCCGACAAGAGAGTGCCTTGCGCGAAAGCTGCGGGTCATCGCGCCAGCCAGGCGCCTGAGCGCAGCTGTTCCGTCATCGGGCCGAGATCGCTGCAGGTAACGCCAGTGTCAGCGCCAGGGCTGCGATTTCGGATGTGGGAAGGACTGCTGAGGACTGCGACGGCCGGCCTCTCGGACTCACCGCCGGAAAGCTGACGTCTGAGGTTTGATGCTCGGAAGCTGCCGCTGGCGGACCCGTCATCCCGAGCCTCAAGCGACGGTCATAGCTCTGGGCTGGTCGCTCCAAACCAGTCGCTGGATGATTCCCCGACAAGCAGCGAGCAGCCCCAGAGACGGCGATCGGCGCTTCGGGTGGCAGACCCTGTCCACCCGGATGCCATCGCGAAAGAGCCGGGGAGTTCGGGCTTCCGGTTGCCCACGTTCGCGTCGCGCTGAGTTCGAATGTCGAAGAACGACTGGTGCATCTTCAGGTTCGAATTGAACACCTGCAGCGCCTCGACGCCGCGCCGCGCCCGGTCCGTCCTCACGGGTGCAGCGGCGCCGGCCAGGACGTCACAGCTGCCGACGTGATTGCCCGGAACGCCGGCTTGGCGAACAGGTATCCCTGCATCAGCGTCACACCCTCGTGCAGGAAGAAGTCGCGTTCTGCGGCGGTTTCGACACCCTCGGCGATGACTTGGATGCCCATCTCCTCGCAGACGCGCACCATGCCCCGTGTGATGGCTTGACGTGACTTGCTGGCGTTCACGTCCCGAACGAGCGCCATGTCGAGCTTGATGAAGTCCGGCGTGAAGTCCGCCAGCAGCGTGAGGCCGGCATACCCCGCGCCGAAATCGTCGATCGCGGTCAGGAAGCCGTAGCGTTTGTACTCCCGCAGGATGGTCGCAAGCCAGGGGCCGTCCTCGACGCGCTCGCCTTCGGCCACCTCGAAAATGATGTGATCAATGGGAAAGCTGTGTGCGCGTGCAGCTTCCAGCGTCGTCCGGATGCAGACCTCTGGCTTGTAGACGGCGTTCGGCAGGAAGTTGATCGACAACCTCTCCTGCATGCCGAGCTGCGCCGCGGTCTTGATGGCCTTCACGCGGCAGGACTGGTCGAAGCGGTAACGGTTCTGCTCCGTCACCTGCGACAGCACCGACAGCGCGCCTTCCCCCGCGGGGCCGCGCACCAACGCTTCGTGCGCATAGGTTCTGCGACCCACTACGTCGACGATGGGTTGGTAGGCGTAGTCGAATTGGAAGCCGAGCCGTTCGGCCGTACCGCACGAGCCGCAGGCGTTCGCGGGGGCGGCATCGAATTGCGCAAACTCGGATGGCGCCTGATGAATAGGGAACATGGAAAATCCTTGCCATCCACCGTCATTATCGGCCGCTGTGGCGGCGGCTTGATGTCAGCGGGCCGTCGCTGAGCGCAGAGGCGGCTATGGCTGTGGCAGCGAGCCCTTCACACTGGCCCTTGAGCCAGCGTTCGGGACTTCCAGCTCCTGCGCTACGGCTTACGCGGAGAACCTATGGGTCGACCCCACGCGCCAATGCCTGGCGTGCCGGACATGGAGTACGAGTGTAAAGACAGAGATCAGAAGCTGGACCACGCCCCGCCTGTACCAGTCTTTGCAACGGCGACCGTCGACGCCTCTGCGGCCGTAGAGAGCGGCTTTCCCTTGGCATTGAACTTCCGCCGCGCAACGTTCTGGGCCCGGTCCGGCCCGCGGCGGTCTGCGCCCTTGTAGTTCGCCACCACAGTGGGCGCCACGATGTCGCCCTGGTTGATCTTGAACACCGCCACCGCCTGCACCAGCTGCTGCGCCTGCGACTTCAGGCTTTCCGCCGCGGCGGCGCTTTCCTCGACCAGGGCGGCGTTCTGCTGCGTCACCTGGTCCATCTGGCTGACGGCCTCGCCGACCTGGGACACGCCCGCGCTCTGCTCAGTGCTGGCGGCGCTGATCTCGCCCATGATGTCTGTCACACGTTTGATCGAGCTGACGACCTCGACCATCGTGGTGCCGGCTTGGCCGACGAGTGTCGTGCCTTGCTCGACGCGCTCCACGCTGGCCGTGATCAGCACTTTGATTTCCTTGGCGGCTTCGGCGCTGCGCTGCGCGAGGCTGCGCACTTCGCTGGCCACGACCGCGAAGCCGCGGCCCTGCTCGCCGGCACGCGCCGCCTCCACCGCGGCGTTCAGCGCCAGGATGTTGGTCTGGAAGGCGATGCCGTCAATGACGCTGATGATGTCGGCGATCCTCTTGCTGCTGTCGTTGATGCCCTTCATGGTCTCGACGACCTGGCCCACGACCTCGCCGCCCTGGATCGCCACCGTGCTGGCAGAGATCGCCAATTGGTTGGCCTCGCGTGCACTGTCGGCGTTGGCCTTGACCGTGGAGCCCAGCTGTTCCATCGATGCGGCTGTCTCTTCCAACGCGCTGGCCTGCTCTTCGGTGCGCTGCGACAGGTCGGCGTTGCCACTGGCGATCTGCGCGCTGCCGGTGGCGATGCTGTCGCTGCTGTTGCGCACGGTACCGCTTCTCGTCCTACACCTTTTGTCGCCTTCAGCTGGGCCGGGCGCTGCCTGAAAACAAGGCACTTCCTGCAAAGTGTTGCCACGCAAGTGAATCAGGGCTTTCAACCCCTCATGTCCACAGACTTATCCCCTGCGGCTGTGGACAAACTGGCAGAGCAAAAAGCCTCCGACGAGCTGGGCCATGTCGCAGCTGCGCATAAAGCACCCGAGACCGATCGCGGCGGAAATCGCCTGAGACGGTCTGGTCCCAACACTGCTGCAGGCTGCGTGCTGCGCTAGTCATATCCCGCGGGTGGTTGGCAGGGCCTACAGCCGCTGCGTCACGCGCGAGGCGAAGGGCAGCGACGGCAGGGCTATCACAGTAGCCACGGCCCGCGCCGCCCGACCAGCCGAATTGGCCGATACCGGCCCCCCTAATATTGGCCGCAAGTCGGCGCGGGCCGTGTGCCCAAAGTCATTGCTCTTTTTCCCACTCGTAGTCTGAGTGAACGTGCCACCACCGCGGCCGGCGGGAGACGTAGGAGTGGTAAGTCGGAGCCAACTC
>JANOBX010000287.1:0-2762 GCA_031411875.1 Burkholderiales bacterium
TCGCGTTGGCGCTCTGGCTGTTCTACGCGATCCGGTCCCGACGCCGCTACCGTGCGGCGGCACATGATCGGAAGCAGGCAGTCGAGGCGATGGAGCAAGCTAACGCCTCAAAGCGCAAGTTCCTGAGCATGGTGAACCACGAAGTTCGTTCGCCGCTGCAGAGCATCGTTGCCTCGGCGGAGTTTCTCGCCATGAAGGACAGCCGGCCAGACAGCGCCGGAGCCATCCGCCGCATTAGACATGCCGTGACGGTCCTGCAGGGACAGCTGCGCGACCTGCTCACCATCGCGCGGAGTGACGCAGCGCAGCTGCCCACACAGGTCGAGACCTTCGACCTCGGCGAGTTGGTCCAAGATGTCTGCGCCGGCCTGGAAGAAGCAGCCAGGGCCAAGGGCCTCGCGTTTCAGGTCGACTTTCCGCCGTCGCCGGTGACTGTCAGCGCCGATCCAATCCGCATCGCGCAGGTGTTGCGAAATCTCGTTGAGAACTCCGTGCGGTACACGAGCGCGGGCCGTATTCGAGTTCGCGTTGAACCCTTCGTGAGTCAGACAAGTGCTGATGGCGATGCAGCGTCGCCGCCAAAGACTTCTCGCGCGGGTGCCTCTGACCCCGCTTCATCGGAAGGCTTGGTCCGCTTTGTCGTTCAGGACACCGGGCCAGGTCTGCCCCCGGCTGCGCTGGAGCGGCTGAGAAGCGCAACTGTGCCGTTCGCGTCGAGTGACGACGGCACCGGGATCGGCCTCTTCGTGATCCGGGACGTTCTGCAACAGCTGGGCGGGCGCCTTGAAGTCCAAGCCCGCGATGCCGCGGAACCTGAAGGGCATGGCACCACCTCCACCGTGAGCATCCCGGCGATGCAGGTGAAGCGCATTTCGCCGGAAGCCGACCTCTTCGAGGGCAGCGAAGCACTCAGTGTTTTGGTCGTGGATGACCTGTCCGATGTACGAGATTCGCTCCTTGATGTGGCGCGCAGGCTGGGTCATGCTTGCCGTGCGGTTGGGTCTGCGGCTGAAGCCCGTCCTCTACTCGCCAGCACGCACTTCGATGTGGCGCTGATCGATCTGGAGATGCCGGATACGGATGGTCTGGCCCTGGCCACGGAAATCCGTGAAACCGGTGGGCCGAATACGACGGCGATGCTGATCCTCATCAGTGCCGCTGAGAATCAGGCCACTGGACAGGGATGGCCCTTCGATGGGTTTCTCCAGAAACCGATTGACGGTCAGGTCTTGGCCCGACTCATTGGATCGCCATACGATCCAATGCCTGCACGGTGCCGGCACGCCAAAAGGCCGTGAGGCCACGCTTACCGAAAGACCGCAATCGCCGTGAAACAGCTGCCGAGCACGCGGACGAGGGCCGTCAGCATTGCAGAGGATGGCAAGACTCAGGCCGCCGGCGCATCGATTTGGTTTCTGTCGGTCATCAAGAGCCACCGGACGCTTGCATGCGCGCCTTGAGAAACCTCCCCCCGCTATCGGCCAATGCATCTCGATCAATGAGTTTGCCAGCGAACTCGAAGTTCTCGTCGATACGAACGATAAGCAACTGCTCGAAGTTGCCCTGACTTTTGACGATCACCTGGTCGCTGACCTTTTCAGGAGAGATCGTTTTCACCTCGACGAGCTTGCCGTCGATGGTGCCGTCCGACCCGGCTTGGTGGGTTCCGTGGCGGCGCAGGCCAAACTTGATCTCCGCGTAGATCTCGCCAAGTTCGCCCCACACTTGTAGGTACCTGCCCGTGTTCCTGAAGTGACGCTCGGCGCAGTCGACCAGATCCTCGAAGATTTCGGCCTGTTCCAGGACCGAAAACGGGAAGCCATCCCTGCTCTTGAACGGCTCCTTCGGCTTCAGCGATTTGGCGGGGTCCGGTGACTGGTCCTTCAGTTCTTCGTCGACCCACTGCCTACTGATAGAGGCCTCTTCCCATGGCGCATAGCCGACGCCAGCTGCGAGCGCGATGTCGTCGGCGCTGTAGCCTCGATCGTGCATCTCATGCAAGAAGTCCCAGTCGCTCATTGCGCTCCCCTCTTTCGTCGACAACCAGCCCTCAGTGTCGGGTGGATCCGGTGCTCCAGCCTGGGACTCAAGTGTCTTTAAACCCGAGGGCATGTTAGGCCGTGGGCGCGGCGCTGCCCGTCCATGGCGCTACACCACGTCGTAGTCGAACACGCATTCGGCTAGCGCGTCGGTCGCCGGGTAAGGGCCTCGCCCGCCGCCTCGCATTCGTTGCCGCTCCGAGATGAGATGGAGGTGCTTGCGCGCCCGCGAGCCGACGACGTAGAGCAGCTTCCTGGCGCTCCCGACGCCCCCGTCGGCATCCGGTTCCTCGCTGAAATGAGGGACCATCCCCTGGAGCAGACCGAAGGCGATCACCACGTCAAACTCTGCACCCTTGACGCCGTGAATGGTGTTGACGGTGATGCCGCTGCGGTGCTGGAAAACCTTTCGAAAGAAGTCGATCCCACCGATGTAGGCAGCACCCTCGCGGCGCAGACGTTCGATCCTTGCGGCCGAACTCTCGAAGAACGCCCGATGGTGCTCGGAGAGCAGTGCGTGCGACTGCCAGTCGACCCCAAGGCGGTCCATCAGGGCGGCGAAGAACTCTCTCAGATACAGCAACCCATCGACCTGGTCCAGCACGATGGAATTGCTCTCGCGCAGGAGCCGCTTGGCGGACATCCCGCGAACGTCGATGCCTTCGTGTTCGAGGTCCTTGATGACCTCGGTCGCCCAGCGCGCACGACGGACGTGCTGGGAAG
>JANOBX010000288.1:0-10658 GCA_031411875.1 Burkholderiales bacterium
TGGAGCGGCTGAGCCCCGTGCTGATGACGGCGCTGGTGACCGCCTTCGCGCTGGCCCCGCTGCTGCTGGAGGCCGAACAACCCGGCACCGAGGTGCTGCATCCGGTGGCGGTGGTGATCTTCTCCGGCCTCATCAGCTCCACGCTGCTCGACACCTTCATCACGCCCGCTGTGTTCTGGCTGTTCGGCCGCAAGCCCGCCGAGCGTCTGATGCACGACAAGGACGCCGAGGCCCTGTGAACCGCCGCGAGCCCATGTTCGTTTCCAACCCTCCCACCCCGAAGGACCTGTCATGAAGAAACAAGACCTCCTCGCGACCCTCGCGCTCACCCTGGCCCTGGCCGGCCCCGTGCAGGCCGCCGGCAGCAAGGACCAAGCCCATGACCACTCGCCCAAGCACGGCGGCGTGGTGGTTGAGTTCAAGGAGATCGACTACGAACTGGTTGCCAGGCCGGCGACGATCCAGCTCTACCTGCGCGACCACGGCAAGCCCACCGACCTGTCCAAGGCCAGCGCGCGTCTGACGCTGCTCAGCGGCACCGAGAAGCAGGAGGTCGAGCTCAAGCCGGTGGGCAACAGGCTGGAGGCCGCGGGCACCTTCAAGGTCGGCCCGGGCACCAAGGCGGTGGCGCTGGTCACCATTGGTGGCAAGCCGGCCGGCACGGTGCGGTTTGCCTTGAAGTAGGGCGCGTCAGGCGCGGGCGGACGGCGCCGGGGTTCACTCGATGTTCTGTACCTGAACTTCGAGGGCGAAGCCCGATGCTTGTCGTGTCCTCACGTTTCGCCGGCCTTGACCGGAAGACCCGATAGCGAACCCCGCATGTCGCGCCTGCGGTGATGTCCTCTGTGCCCGGTTGTCGGCCCACGTCGCAGCGGGATGAGTGCAGCGTGCCCGGTAGGTCCGGCGCATGTCTCGCCGCGCTTCCTTCGGGCCAGATACCTCGAACCGGCCCTTCACCGCATCACGCGGCCGGCCATCGGGAGTCGTTGATGGCCGGCAGCCGTCATGCCCGCTGAGGATGATTCGAGCCATCCTGCTGGCTCCGTGACGTGACCCGAGCAGGCCTGGACCCAACGAGTGAAGCGGCTCGTCGGCCGCGTCGGCTACCGCCGTCAGCGGGGACCCGGCACGGAATCCAACAATGGCTGCGCGTGGCGTGCCTCCCGCCGCGCATCGGCCGGATGCAGCGCAGCGGCTTCTGCCCGCTGTAAAAAGTGACGGGCCTCCGCGACCTCGCCCAGCCGCTCGAAAGCGCGCGCCAGCGCCCGGGCCAGGCGTAGGGACTCCCAACACAGCGCCATGGGCCCGCTGCCTATAGGGCCCGGCTGAACCGGCAACAGCGGCATCGCTGCCAGGTCGTCGTCATCCGGCCATCAATCGTGTCGGCCCTCGCGCCGTAGTACGTCGATACCGTGGCGGCGGGCTACGCGGTAGAGCCAGGCGGCTGGGTTGTCGGGCACGCTGTGCACGGGCCACGACTCCAGCGTACGAACGGCCGCGGACTGCGCCGCGTCTTCGGCCAGCGCCGGGTGCCCCAGGCCCAGGGAGCGGGCCAGGTGCGCCACGACACGGACCTGCTGCGCCTTGAGCGCGCGAGCCAACTTTGGCCCGGCCTGGCCCGGCCCGGCGGGGCCGGTGTGCTGACCTTGCTCAGCCCAGCACCTTGATGCGACGGATCTCGATCCACTGCGAGCCGATCAAGTGCGGGCAGCTCATGGCCAGCTCCTCGGCTTGCGCGTCACTCTCGGCCTGGATGGTGAAGATGCCGCCGGTGACATCGTGCGCCTCGGCGTAGGGGCCGTCGGTCGCCTGCGGACGACCGGCTATCAGCCGCGGCTGACGGCTGCCATCGCCGGTCAGCTTCTCGCCACCGGTCGGCAAGCCACACGCCGCCAGGTCCTGTGACCAAACCTGGTAGCTGGCGATCATCTCCTGCATCTCGGCAGTGTTCATGGGCGCCATGTCAGTGGGCTTTTCGCGCACAAGAAACAGATGCTGGTTCATGGCGAAAGCTCCTTCGAATCGGTGGTCGGCGCCTGCGGAATGGTGTGCGCTCGGAGTCATGACGAACACCGCCGACTCCGCATGACGGCAGCAGCTTGCTCGTGAACCCTGATGAGTGGACCATGCCCCGGCCGCTGACGCTTTGTGCCCGAAGGGCATGCATGGCCGCAAGGCGCCTGCCGCAGTGGTCCGATCTGGCGGAGATCGCGCGTCGTCCGCAAGGTCACCGTGCCGCCGTTGCAGTGGCGGCTGGAGTTGAACCGGCTAGAGTCTGCACGATGAACCGCCGTCAGATTCTCCAAGCTGCCACCTTCGGTGGTCCATCGTTCCTGGCCGTGCCCTGCGCGCAGGCGGCCGACGCGCGTGCATCGGCAACCTCAGCGCCGCTACCGCCCGCTCTGAGTCGCGACAGCCCGCTCTCCGCGCGCGATCTGCGCAGTGACTTGGCGTTGATCGATCGCATCTACGGCGACATGCACCCCGGCTTGACGCGCTACCAGACGCTCAGCCAGTGGCGCGACGCGGTGGCCGTGCTCGATGCGCGCTGGGCCGGTAGCAGCGAACACCGGCTGGATGCGGCCTTCCTGGATCTGAGTCGACTGTTGGCAAACGTGCGCTGCGGGCACAGTTATGCGAACTTCTACAACCAGCGTCGCACCATCGTGCAGGCGCTCTTCGAGGGGCGTGACAAGCTTCCGCTGACCTTCGTCTGGCTGGGCCAACGCATGGTGGTTACTGGCGGTGCGCTTCGCGCTGGCACTGAAGTGCTGGCCATCGACGGCCTGCCGGTGGCGCAACTCCTGGCGCGCTTGCTGCCCATGGTGCGCAGTGACGGCAACAACGACGCGAAGAAGCGCGCGCTGCTGTCTGTCGATGCACGCGAGGGCTTCGAGACCTTCGACATCTTCCACGCACTGACGGCCGGCGCACGGGAGCGCTTCGCACTGGACGTGCAAGAGCCAGGCACCGGCCCGCGCCGCGTCGAGCTGCCGGCCATCGATCTCAACCAACGCCGCGCAATGAATCCGCGCAAGCTCGTGCCCCCGAGCGACGAGGCGCCGCCGTGGACGCTGAGCGCTGACACCGAGCGAAACGCAGTGCTGACGATGCCCGGCTGGGCGCTCTACAACAGCAAGTGGGACTGGGCCGGCTGGCTCGAGCGCAAACTCGACGAGGTCGTGGCGATGAAGGCGCCGCGCCTGCTGGTGGACCTGCGTCGCAACGAGGGCGGCCTGGACTGCGGCGATGTGATCCTGGCACGTTGCATCGGCCGTCCGCTAATCGTGCAGGCCGATGAGCAGCTGGTGCGCTACAGGCGCGCAGCCGATGAGCTGAACCCGGTGCTCGACACCTGGGAAAACAGCTTCCGGAATTGGGGCGAACGGGCCCAGCCGCTAGCGGATCGGCCAGGCTTCTTCCGCCTTGCACCGAGCAACGCCTCCACCGAGACGGGAGGCAAGACGATCGAGCCGCGAGGCCCACGCTTCACTGGCGAGTTGCGCGTGTTGACCAGCAGCACCAACAGCTCGGCCACCTTCCGTTTTGCGAGTCTGGTGCGAGAGCATGCCCTGGGACGAACAATCGGAGGTACCACCGGTGGCAACCAGCGAGGCATCAACGGCGGCGCTTTCTTCTTCGTCCGCCTGCCGGGCACCGGGCTGGAGGTGGACCTGCCCTTGATCGGCTACTACCCGCGCGGCCCGCTACGGCCGGACGCCGGCCTGGAGCCTGACTTGGCGGTGACCGAGACGATCGAGGACATCACCGCGGGGCGCGATCGCGTGCTGGAGGTCGCAAGTCGAGCTTGATG
The DNA here is from genome assembly GCA_031411875.1 of Burkholderiales bacterium. Taxonomy (GTDB): domain Bacteria; phylum Pseudomonadota; class Gammaproteobacteria; order Burkholderiales; family Burkholderiaceae_C; genus Rubrivivax. The sequence continues at coordinate 3,815 of JANOBX010000288.1, forward strand.
GAGCCGTCATTCGGTATGAGCGATGACTGCGCTGACAGGGCAAGCAACGCGTCCGCGGCGACGCGGTGCGAGAGCGCATGCAGCGCGACCTCAATGTCGCGCGCCTGGCCGTGTCAGGTCAGAGCACCTTTACTCCGGGCAGCTTGCGCATGCCTCGATCGAAGGTTGCAGTGAAGTCGCAACCCTGCCGCGCATGCTTGGCGACGACCAGGCAGTCGGCGAACCCGCAGGAGCCCGACTCGAACAGGCTCAGGGCTGCCTCGACCGCTTCACGGTCTTCGAAAGCGAACGCGGTCTCCTCGAGCAAGCTGCGCACCGAGATCAGCTGGGCCTGCTTGTCCTGCCCCAAGGCCGACTTCAGCGTCCAGGCCGCATCCACCAAGACGCCATCCGTGACCAGCCGCGAGCCTGGCCTGGATCCGGAAGTCGAGGATCGCTCCGGTATCCGGGTTCAGACGATCACGAATCTCCTTGGGCAGGGTGAGTTGTCCCTTGCAGGTCAGAGTGCTCAGCATGACAGGGCCCCTTCAGCATCGACACGTTCCTTAGATGCCAGCCGAGCAAGGAATTCGACGCGACCTCGGATCGGAGCCAAGAGCCTCCTCGCTGCAGCGGGACGGCAACAGACGCCGCGGGACTACTCGATGTTCTGCACCTGAACTTCGAGTGCGAAGCTAACTGCCTGTCGTGCCTTCATATTTCGTTGTCCTCGCCTCAGAAACCCCACAGAACACCCCACAAGTTGAACCTGCAGGACAGCGCTGGGAGTCTTCGCCAGAGCGTGCAGCCTCGGAAATATAGCTTGCGCCTTGCGGCCTTTGTGCGAGGGCGACGTCCATACGCGCGTCATGGGTCCAATCGAGAGCAGCGAAGATCGTGCGGTCCTCGGGCAGTCTTTCAGGAGACTGGCCAATCTAGGCGCTCTTCGAGGGAACCCCCTATGTCGGTCCGCCAGACAACTGACTCATCGCGCGGAACGATGCGGCAAGCCGATCACCCTGCGGACGGCGACCGAAACATCTCATGGTGCAAACCCCAGTGCTCAACGGCGGAGACGAGCATCATCGACTCGCCTTCGTCGACCCGGGCGTCGACCTCAGCCAGTTCGACACACAAACGCAACAACTTCAGCCGCAGCGCCGGGTCCTGGATCTCGCCCATGAGATCCGCCAACGTGCGCTCGTCCACCGGGCAGGCGTCGGCCCACTTCAACTGGTCGCTCGAAAGCAAGTCTTCGCAGAACGTGTCCAGCAGTGCGTGCAACTCATGCCGTGTCAGGCCCAACTGCTCATGCACAACCAGCCGGTCGAGCCACGCGATCTCTGCATCCCCGATATCGCCATCAGCGACCACGGTCAGGGCAACGATTCGGGCTGCCGCCTGCGGGCTGTTCGCGGGGTAACTGCGCATGATGGGTCTCCCTTGGGTGCTGTCGGTCGCGTGTCAGTCGAAGATGTTGCTCAGCCAGGACTTCTTACGCTGGCCCTGCTGGCTTCGGCCGTGCTCATAGTCAGAGTCCGCGAACTGCGGCTGTGATTGAGCTGAACCGCTGGCGGCAGGAACTGCCGTCATCGCGCCCGAGCGCTCGATCAGCTTGTCGAGTTCGCCGCGGTCCAGCCAGACGCCGCGGCATTGCGGGCAATAGTCGATCTCGACGCCTTGGCGATCGCTCATCACGAGGGCGGTGTCGGTGCAGGTGGGGCATTTCATGGGGTGTTCCTGGTGAGGGTTCATTCATCCGAGCTGCCGAAGCCAAACAGGCTGAGCAGGCTCGTGAACAGGTTGAAGATCGACACGTACAGGCCGACCGTGGCCAGCACGTAGTTGGTTTCGCCGCCATTGACGATGCGGCTGGTCTCGAACAGGATCAGGCCGGCCGACAGCAGGGCGACCATGGCGGCGACGGCCAGGCCCAGCGCAGGCATCTGCAGGAACACCGCGCCCAGGCCTGCGATCAACGCGATGACCATGCCAGCGAACAGGCAGCCCCCCATGAAGCTGAAGTCGCGACGGGTCGTCAGCACCCAGGCCGACAAGGCCAGGAAGGTAGCGCCCGTGGCTGCCAGGGCCAAGGTCACGACCTGTGTACCGCCGGGCAAGGCCAGCGACTTGGCCAGCAGCGGCCCCAGCGAGTAGCCCATGAAGCCCGTCAGCGCAAACACCGCGGGCAAGGCCCAGCCGCTGTTCTTGAACTTGTAGACGGCGAAGAGCAGGCCGAAGTAGCCGCCCAGGGTCAGCAGGATGCCCGGCGCCGGCAGCTGGAACGTAACGCCGGCAGCGGCGATGGCGGCGCTGAACAGCAGCGTCATCGACAGCAAGGCGTACGTGTTGCGCAGCACGCGGCCCGCACTGGCAACGTCCGTGGGTGTCGCGCTGCCAGCGGTGGTCGGCGTTGAATATCCGGCTTCCGGGCGAGCGGTCGAGGGGATGGGTGTCCTGGCGTTCATGGTGTCGGGTCCTGGGGTCGTTCGAGTTCAGCGTTCGTGAGTGATGAGGCGTTGGCGCATGCGGCGGGAGTCACTGCCGCGGCGCCACAAGCGCATGAGGAAGCGCGCAGCGCGTGCCAGCGCGTTATCCAGCGCTGTGCGCCAGTCGCTGGCCACAGAGGCGACGACCACCGATCCCGCTCCATCCGTCCGAAGTTCCACCTGGCAACGCTTGTCGATGCCGCCCCGGGGGCCGTTCACGTCCGACATCTGCACCTCAGCGCGTGGCACCAGCCAGCCCAAGCGTCGCAGCACGAAGCGCACGCGGCGTTCGGTCAGGTCGCGCAAGTCAGTGGCTTGGGGATGGCGGGACTTGAAGAGCACTTGCATCACGGATCTCCATCGGTTGAGGTGCAGATCGAATGTGGGGTGCCAGGCGGTTCTGGAAAAGCAGTCTTTCGAGAACGTGAACATCGGATAAACCTGAACACAGGACGGCGCTTCGGTCGCAGACTTCGTGGTTTGGCGGCTCCGGTCGGCACGCGTTGCAGCACGCGTGCCCTCTGACTAGTCGTCCCATTGGAGAAGCACCCGATGCCCAACGCCCGAACCGCCAATGCCGTCCGTCTGGAGTTCGCTCCTGACTCCCTGGTTCAATCCAACCTGTCCGGCGCGGCCTTCACCGGCGACTGGCTGTGGGTGGCGGGCGACGAAGCCTGTGGCCTGGACCGCCTTCGCCTGCTCGAACCCGTGGGGCGCGAAGCCCTGCGCTTTGGCGAGGTGCGCGATTTCCCGCTCGCCGATCTGCTGGATCTGCCCGGCGCGGCCGAGGAAGAGGCCGATCTGGAAGGCATGGCCGTGGCCGACGGCTTCCTCTGGGTGGTCGGCTCGCATGGCATGAAGCGCAAGAACGCCAGACCCGACCGGGACCATGCCGACAACGCCAAGCGGCTGGCGAAGGTGGCGCTGGACGGCAATCGTCGCCTCCTGGCCTGCCTGCCCATCGAGCCTGATTCGCAGGGCGAGCCCTGCCTGGTACGGCAAGCTCAGGACGGCCGTCGGGCGCTGCGCCTGAAGGGTGATGCGCAAACCAACCTGCTCACGCGGGCTCTCGCCAATGACCCCCACTTCGGACCGTACATGGCCATCCCGGGCAAGGACAACGGGTTCGACATCGAAGGCCTGGCCGTGGACGGCCGCCGGCTGCTGCTCGGCCTGCGCGGCCCGGTACTGCGCGGCTGGTCGGCGCTGCTCGAGATCGCGGTCGAGACCCGCGGTGACCAGCTGCGACTGGCGCCCCTGGACGACAGCGGCACGCTGATTCGCAAGCACTTCCTGCAGCTCGACGGCCTGGGCGTGCGGGACCTGCACTTCTCCGGCGACGACCTCTACATCCTGGCTGGTCCGACGATGGTGCTCAACGGAGACATCCGCGTTTTCAAGTGGCCTGCTGTCCGGCCCTTGCTGGCGGCCAACCGCGAGCCGGTGCGATTCGAGTCGACGCTGACCGAATCGGTGCCACTGCCACATGGCCGCGGCACCAATCGCGCCGAGGCCATCTGCGACCTACCGCCAGCGCTGTCGGGTGGCAAGGCGCGCTGGCTCGTGCTGTACGACGCGCCTGGCGCCGACCGCAAGGAGGGCGAGTACACCGTCTTCGGTGACCTGTTGCGGCACGATTGAGGTCACTAAGGATGGAAACACTGCTTTCAAGGGTCGGATCGCTGCTCTACGGCATGCGATTCACCATGTTGTTTTTCTATGTGGGACTGGTCACGATCATCTTCGGCATCCTGGGCAAGTTCTTGCTGGAGACCTACAAGCTGATGAGCACCTTGCTGTTCGGCGATCTCGAGAAGATCGACCTGATCATCAAGGTGCTTGAGCTGGTGGACATGACGATGGTGGCGCAGCTGGTTTGGGTGGTGGCGCTTGCCGGTGTGTCGCTCTTCGTGACCACGGGGCACTTCGACAAGAAGGACATGAAGAAGCCCGACTGGCTGGACCACGTCAACACCTACAACCTCAAGCTGAAGCTGGCCTTCGCCATCATCTCGATCTCGGGCGTGCATGCATTGAAGACATACCTGAGCGGCGACCTGAGCCTGGAAAACATCCTGATCGTAACGATGGTCGCGGTCATCCACTTCACCTTCGTACTCTCCGCCATCGGCATTTCCTTCGCTGAGCGCTTGACGCGGGAGAAGACCTGAGCGGGCACGCAGCCATGGCCGATCTCCCGGAAGTCGACCCTGCGTCACCGCTGCAGTTCATCGTCAATGCGGCGGCGGGCAGCAGCGATGCGAAGGCAAAGCGCGAAGTCGTCGAAGCTGCGCTGCGCTCGGCGGGACGGCAGGGTGACTTGCTGTTCTGCAGCCCCGCCGAGTTGACCCGCGTGTCGCAGCAGGCTGCGACAAGGGCGATCGCCACACGCACGGCCGTGGTCGCGGTCGGTGGCGACGGCACGCTGAACACGGTGGCGCAGGCCGCACACGCCACGGGCTGCGCCATGGGCGTGGTACCCCAGGGCACCTTCAACTACTTCGCCCGCACGCACGGCATTCCGGTCGACCCGACCGAAGCGGTTCGGGTGCTGCTGCGGTCGACGCCTGTCCCGGTGCAGGTGGCGGGTATCAACGATCGCGTGTTTCTCGTCAACGCCAGCCTCGGGCTCTACCCGGATCTGCTGGAGGACCGCGAGGCTTACAAGGCCCGCTTCGGCCGCAGCCGCTGGGTGGCCTTCGTTGCGGCCTGCGCGACGCTGCTGCGCGCGCAACGCAAGTTGCGCGTGCACATCGAGATGGGTGGCACGGCACGCGACGTGCAAACCTTGACGCTCTTCGTCGGCAACAACGGGCTGCAGCTGCAGCAGCTCGGTGCCGAGCCGGAGGATACGGTCGCCGGCACGCCCGGCGACGGCAGCATGGCTGCCCTGATGCTTCGGCCCATCGGCACGTTGCCGATGATCGGGTTGATGCTGCACGGGGCGATGGGCCGTCTCGGCGAGGCCGCCGGGGTGGAACGCTTCGAGTTCCAGCACATGGTGGTCGACCCGACGCTGTCGCAAGGGCGCCGGGGCGTGAAGGTGGCCTTCGACGGCGAGGTGGCGTCGCTGCGCGCACCGCTGGACTTCCGCGTGCTCGCCGAGCCGCTGTACCTGCTGGCGGAGCCGCGCAGGGAGGCCGGAGGATGACCGTCCTGCTGCAAGTCTCCGATCCGCACTTCGGCACCGAGCGGCCGACCGTCGTCGACGCGCTGATCGAATTCGCACGCCAGCAGCGGCCCGATCTGGTCGTGCTGTCTGGCGACATCACGCAGCGGGCCCGACCGGTGCAGTTCCGCGCCGCCCGTGCCTTCACCGACCGCCTGGGCGTGCCCGTGCTGGCGGTGCCAGGCAATCACGACATCCCACTGTTCGATCTGTGGGCGCGCCTGCGCCGCCCCTACGCCCGCTATGCGGCCGCCTTCGGCACCGACCTCGAACCGGTGCACCGTTCTCAGGACCTGCTAGTGGTGGGCGTGAACACCACGCGTGCGCGGCGCCACAAGGATGGAGAGATCTCCCCGCCGCAGATCGAGCGCGTGGCCGCGCTTCTCGAAGGCGCCACGGCGACTCAGCTTCGCGTCGTGGTGGTTCACCAGCCGATTGCCGTGACGCGCGATGACGACCTGCCCAACCGTCTGCGCGGCCATGAAGCTGCGCTGCAGCGCTGGGCCACGGCCGGCGCCGATCTCGTCATGGGCGGCCATATCCACCTGCCGTACGTCATGGCACTGAAGGACCTGGCGCGGCCGATGTGGACGGTGCAGGCCGGCACGGCCATCTCGACCCGCGTTCGCCCTGGCGTGCCCAACTCGGTGAACCTGCTGCGCTGGGGCCAGGGCTCCGCAGCGGGCCGCTGCGAGATCGAGCAATGGGACTTTGCCGCCGTCGCCGGTGCATTCATTCGCACCACTGTGAGCGAAGTCAGACCGGCCAGAGTGGGCCTCCAAGACTGAGTGCCAGCAACACGACAGGAACTCGGTGTCTCGTGCAGCTGGGGCATCCCTGTGTGTAAGCCGGAGACGGCATTGACATCGCCAGCCTCGTCGGCATGGCCCGGTGCTGGCGGGCATGTGCATCTGCGCTGGCATGGGAAGATTCCTCGATGAACACGAGGAGGACGTTCCGATGCTGATCAACTGCGTGGCCTACCAGGACGGCCGCAAGCTCGCCGACATTCCCGTCGAAGACATCGACGGATGGCTGCTCAAGCCGAACTGCTTCGTCTGGGTGGCCCTGCGCGACGCGACCGCCGACGAACTGCGCCAGATGCAGCAGGAGTTCGACCTGCACGAACTCGCCGTCGAGGATGCGCGGCATGGGCACCAGCGGCCCAAGATCGAGGAGTACGGGGACACGCTGTTCGTCGTCATGA
>JANOBX010000289.1:0-23283 GCA_031411875.1 Burkholderiales bacterium
CAGATGCGCTGGCCGGAGCGCTGGATCAAGGGCAGTTCCAAGTCCCAGGGCTTGCCGTCGGCCACGCCCTGGGCGACGGCGGCCTCGATCACGGGGCGGGCCTCGGGCGCGAAGAAATCGATGGCCTCGGCGACGCTCGGCCGGTGGCCCGGCGCCACGCCATGGATGCGACAGGTCTGTTCGGACCACTGGACGACGCCGCTGGCGATATCGACCTGCCAGCCGCCCACCTGCGCCACGGCACCGGTGCGGTTCAGCAGTTCCTCGCTCACGCGAAGCTTTTCCTGCTGCAGCTTGCGCGCAGTGATGTCGAGGTGAGTTCCGAACATCCATTCGGGCTGACCGTCGGCGGTGCGGGTGAGCACCCTGCCGCAGGACAGCACCCAGGCCCAGTGGCCTTCGCGGTGTCGCATGCGCGCCTCGCATTCGTAGGCCTCCGTCTCGCCGCTGAAATGCGCCTGCAGCAGGGCGTTCGAACGGACCAGGTCCTCGGGGTGCACGAAGTCGGCCCAGGTCTGGATCGAGATCTGTCCGAGCTCGGCCAGGGTGAGGCCCAGGATCTCGGCCCAGCGCTCGTTGAAGCGCGTCTCGCCGGTCTGCACGTTCCATTCCCAGGTGCCGGCCCCGGTGCCGCGGATGATGTCGGCCAGCCGCTGGACCTCGGCGTCGAGCGCGCGCCTGGAGCGCAGGCTTTCGGTGATGTCCTCGACCGAGCCGACGTGACTGGCCACGCTGCCGTCGTCGTGCAGCACCGGCCGCGACACCGAACGCACGTCGCGGATGCTGCCGTCGCTGCGGCGCACACGGAACTGCATGTCGAAGTCACGCTTCAGGGCCGACGACTCCTGCCAATGTGCGAAGACGGCCGGCCGGTCGTCGGGGTGCAGGCTGCGGCTCCAGCCGTCGCCCAGCGCTTCGGCGCCGCTGAGCCCGTAGATCTCCTGCCAGCGGGCGTTGGTGTAGGTGCAGCCGCCGTCGGCATCGGTGGCGAACACCCCCAGCGGCGAGGAATCGCTGAGGCTGCGAAAACGCGATTCGCTGATCACGAAGGAACGCGCCAGCTTGCGCGACTCGAACGCCTGCACGGCCGCGACCGACAGCAGGCGCAGCACCTCGCGCTGGTGGGCGCTGAGATGGCGCGGCACCCGGTCGATGACGCACAGCGTGCCGACATGTTCGCCGCCGCTCAGCCGCAGCGGCGCACCGGCGTAAAAGCGGATGTCGGGCGCGTGGGTCACCAGCGGGTTGTCGGCGAAGCGCGGGTCGATTGCGGCGTCGGGCACCTCGAAGACGCCGTCTTGCAGGATGGCGTGGGAACAGAAGGCGAGCTCGCGCGGGGTTTCCGTGACCCCGGGCAGGCCGGTGTTCGCCTTGAACCACTGCCGGTCGCTGTCGACCAGGCTGATCAACGAGATCGGCACCCCGCACACCAGTGCCGCGGCTGCGGCCAGGGCATCGAACTCGCGCTCGGGTGCCGTGTCCAGCACGTCGAGCTGCTGCAGGGCTTGAACACGTTGCGGCTCGTTCGGGGGCAGTGGGGCGATCAACATGGAAGCGGCATGGCCTGTGGGTCGTGTGGACGGTGCACCGACTGCCCACAGAATAGGGGATGGGCTTGCGCCCGGTCGCGCGAACAGGCGGGCTTTCGAGCACCAGAACCGCCGGCGGCAGGTGCGCCGCCTTCCCTTCGAACCACCGCTGGCCCACATGCTGATCCGCATCGCCCCCGCCGTCCGCCTGTTCGTCGACATCGAAGGTCCGGGCTGGGTGCCCGACGGCCCGCGCCTGCGCGAGAAGCCGACGCTGCTGCTGCTGCACGGCGGCCCCGGCTACGACCATTCGAGCTTCAAGCCGATCTTCAGCCGGCTTGCCGACGTGGCGCAGATCGTCTACATCGACCACCGCGGCCATGGCCGCAGCGACCCCCGCCCGGCCGCGGAATGGACGCTGGACACCTTCGCCGACGACGTGGTGCGGCTGTGCGGCGCGCTGGGCATCGTCCAGCCCATCGTGCTGGGCCAGAGCTTCGGCGGCTTCGTCGCGCAGCGCTACCTCGCGCGCCACCCGGCCCACCCGGCCAAGGTGGTGCTGTCCAGCACCAGCCATCACCTGGGGCTCGCGCGCAAGCTGGCGATGTTCGAACAACTCGGTGGCGAACCGGCCCGCGCCGCCGCCCAGGCCTTCTGGACCAGACCCAGCGCCGCGACCTGGGCGCCCTATAACACCCATTGCCGCGACCTCTACAACACCACCCGCCCGACCAGCGACGACGCCCGGCTGCGCACCTTGATGAACGAGGAAATCCTGTTCGCCTCCGCCGGCGGCGAGCAGCAGACCATGCAGCTGCTGCCCGGCCTGGCCGCGGTGCAGTGCCCGGTGCTGGTGATGGCCGGCGTGCACGACCCGGTCACACCGCTGGCCGACGCGCTGGACATCGCGAACGCCATTCCCAGGCCCTGGGCGCAGCTGGCCACCTTTGCCAACGCCGGCCATGGCGCCTGGCGAGACGAGCCCGACGCGGCGATGGCCAGGCTGCGGGAATTCATCACCGCGCCGCGCTAAACCAGACCCGGGCAGGGGCCGATAACCGTTCCAACGCACAGGCGCCAATCTGGCAAGCGCTTGAAGGAACCCCTCGCATGTCCCCTCCCCCGTCCAGGCTGACCGCAGCCCTGCTCCGGCCCGGCCTTGCTGCGATGCAGCGGCTGCCCTTCGCCCGCAAGCTGCTGCTGATGGCACTCGTCCTGACCCTGCCCCTGGGCTGGCTGATGGGCTACGCCGTGCTCAACCTGCAGAGCCGGCTGGCCGCCACCCAGGACGAGCGTCTGGGCAGCGACGTCGTGGCCAGCACCCTGCAGCTCGGCCTGCTCACGCAGACCCATCGCGGCCAGGTCAACCTGGCCCTGGCGCAGGCGCCGGACATGGCCGCGCCGCTGCGCGAGACGCGCACGAAACTGGGCGCTGCCGTCGAGCGGATGGACAGAGACATCGCCGCAGCCAAGACGCTCGACCTCGCGCCAGGCTGGACACCGCTGCGCGCCGAGTTGATGAAGCTGGTCGCGGGCCAGCACCCGGACCAGGCCGCCGCCAGCTTTGCGCTGCACACCGGCCACGTCGCGGCCTTGTCGGCCCTGTCGCTCACGGCGGCCGAACGCAGCGGCCTGCTGCTCGACCCCGAAGCGGTGACCTTCCACCTGATGCACCTGAGCGTGGAGCGTGTGCTGCCCTGGACCGAGGCGCTGGCGCGCATGCGCGGCCTCGGGGCCGGCCTGGTGCAGCGTGGCGAAGCCGACCTGCGCGCCTGGTTGCCGGTGGCCTCGCAGCAGGCGCTGCTGCTGGACCACCTGGACGCTGCGGCCCACATCGTCGGCGCCGCCGAGCGCTCTGGCGAGCCCCTGCCCCCGGGATTCGCCGCCGCCCTCGCCAGTTCACGCGCCTTCAGCGAACGTGTCGCCCAGCTCATCGCGCAGGGCCCGACCGGCACCGATGCCAAGGCCTACTTCGAGGCCGGCACCCAGGCCATCGCCCAGGCTTCGGCGCTGGGCCAGCACACCAGCACACGGCTGGGGGCCTTGCTCGACGAGCGCGCGCGCAGCCTGCAGCTGCAGTTCATGCTGGCCTGCGGCATGAGCGTGGTGGCCCTGTTCGGCATCGGCTACCTGGCGCTGGCCTTCTACAAGGGGTCGGTGGGCACGCTGAAGTCGGTGCAGACCTCCGTCGAGGCACTGGCCGCCGGCAACTTCACGGCGCAGCCCACCATCCACGGCAAAGACGAGTTTGCCCGCGTCGGCCAGACGCTGGACGGCATGGGAAAGCAGCTCTCGGAGATGGTGGCCGACATCCGCAGCAACGCCTCCATGGTCACCCAAGCCGGGATGCGGCTGGCCGCCGACACGCGGGCGCTGAGCGAACGCACCGAGTCGCAGGCCGCCAGCCTGGAGCAGACCTCGGCCAGCGTGCAGGACCTCACCAGCGCGCTGCACGCCATGGCCACCGGCGCCCAGGCCGCCGACAGCCTGGCCGCGCGCGTGCAGGCCATGGCCGAGGCCGGTGGCGAAGCCATCCAGACCTCGGTGACGACCATGCAGGACATCCAGACGAGTTCGCGGCGCGTGCACGAGATCATCGGTGTCATCGAAGGCATCGCCTTCCAGACCAACCTGCTGGCGCTGAACGCCGCGGTGGAGGCCGCGCGTGCCGGAGAACAGGGTCGCGGCTTTGCGGTGGTGGCCGCCGAAGTGCGCAGCCTGGCGCAGCGCAGTTCGGCGTCGGCGCGCGAGATCAAGACGCTGATCGGCGAGTCGGTGCGCCATGTCGAGGCCGGCGTGCAGCAGGTGGGCGAGGCCAGCCAGAGCTTCAGCGACATCGTCGGCGGCATTCGCGAAGTCGCCAGCCAGGTCGGCGGCATCGCCGGCAATGCGCGCGAGCAAAGCAGCGGGCTGGCGCAGATTTCCCAGGCCGTGCACCAGATCGACTCGCTGACCCAGCAGAACGCTCAGATGGTGGACCAGGCCATGAACAGCTCGGCCCAGCTCAGCCAGCGTGCCGACAAGCTGGCCTCGGCAGTGGCCTCGTTCCGGCTGCGCCAGGGCAGCGCCGACGAAGCCCTGGCGCTGGTGAAGCGGGGCATGGCCCTGGTGCAACGCGGCGGCAGGAAGGCGCTGCAGGAGATCACGGCCAACGGGGCCGAATGGACCGACCGCGACATGTATGTCTTCGCCTTCGACCGCGGTGGCGTGTACCACGCCTTCGGCGGCAACCCCGCGAAATGCGGCACCTCGGTGCGCGAGGTGCGCGGAGTCGACGGCGACAAGCTGGTGGCCGATGCCTTCGAGCGCGCTGCGCAGGGCGGCGGCTGGGTCGACTACGCCTTCGCCAACCCGGCCACCGGCGAAACCGCCTGGAAGACCTCGTATGTCGAACCCATCGACGACGGCATGGTGCTGGGTTGCGGTGTCTACAAGCGCATGGACGACGTCGCGCCTGCGGCCCCGGTGGCCGCGAAGGCTGCACACCCAGCCGGCCGGGCACCGACGCCAGCCAAGGCGCGCCAGCGCCAGCAGGCCGCTGCCACGGCCTGATCGGGCCCATCCGGCGGCAAGGGCGGGGGCCGGCTGGCAGAATCCAGCCGCCCCATGACACCGTCCCCGCCACCCGGGCTGCGCGTGCTGTCGGTCATCGCGCCGATGACGCAGCTCAACACGCCCTACCCGTCCACCGCCTACCTCACGGGGTTCCTGCGTTCACGCGGCTTTGCAGCCCAGCAGGTCGACCTGGCGCTGGGCCTGGTGCTGACCCTGTTCTCGCCGGCCGGGCTGCAGGCCTTGCGCGCGGCCGTGCAGGCCCTGCCGGCCGAACGGCGCGGCCCGAGCCTGCAGGCCTTCGACACCCAGTTCGACCGCTACCGGGCCACGCTGGCCCCCACCCTGGCCTTCCTGCAGGGCCGCGACGCGACGCTGGCCTACCGCATCGCCCCGCGCGGCTTCCTGCCCGAAGGCCCGCGCTTCGCCCAGCTCGACGCGCACGTCGTGGCCGACGGCGAACCCGAGACCGATCCGCTGGCCTGGGCCTTCGGTTCTCTGGGCCAGCAGGACCGCGCCCGCCACATCGCCACGCTGTACCTGAACGACCTGGCCGACGTGCTGCGCCAGGCCGTGGACGAGCGCTTCGAGTTCGTGCGTTACGGCGAACGCCTGGCCATGAGCCAGCCCAGCTTCGACCCGCTGGCCACGGCCCTGGCGGCGCCGCCGAACCTGGTCGACAACACGCTGCAAGACCTGGCGCTGCAGGCCGTGGCGCAGCACCGCCCCGACGTGCTGCTGATCTCGGTGCCCTTCCCCGGCGCGGTGTACGGCGCCTTCCGCATCGCCCAGGCGGTGAAGGCCGCCCACCCGCAAATCCGCACCGTGCTGGGTGGCGGCTACGTGAACACCGAACTGCGTGAACTGAAGGAGCCGCGGGTCTTCGACTTCTTCGATGCGCTGACGCTGGACGCCGGCGAACGCCCGCTGCTGGCCCTGCTGGAGCATTTCGCCGGCAAGCGATCGGCCAGCCGCCTGGTGCGCACCTTCATCCGCCAGGACGGCGCGGTGCGCTACATCGACATCGGCGAGGCCGACATCGCGTTCGAGGACGTGGGCACGCCCACCTGGGACGGCCTGCCGCTGAACCAGTACCTGTCGCTGCTGGACATGCTGAACCCCATGCACCGGCTGTGGAGCGACGGCCGATGGAACAAGCTGACGGTGGCGCACGGCTGCTACTGGAAGAAGTGCAGCTTCTGCGACGTGAGCCTGGACTACATCTCGCGCTACGACGCGGCCAGCGCCGAGACCCTGGCCGACCGCATCGAGGCCATCGTGAAGGAAACCGGCCAGACCGGCTTCCACTTCGTCGACGAGGCCGCGCCGCCCAAGTCACTGAAGGCGCTGGCTGCCGAGATCGAGCGGCGCCAGTTGCAGATCAGCTGGTGGGGCAACATCCGCTTCGAGAAGACCTTCACGCCCGAGCTCTGCCAGCAGCTGGCCGACAGCGGCTGCATCGCCATCAGCGGCGGGCTGGAGGTCGCTTCCGACCGACTGCTGAAGCTGATGAAGAAGGGGGTGTCGGTCGACCAGGTGGCGCGCGTCACCAAGGGCTTCAGCGACGCCGGCATCCTGGTGCATGCCTATCTGATGTACGGCTTCCCCACCCAGACCGTGCAGGACACGGTGGACGCGCTGGAATACGTGCGCCAGCTGTTCCAGGCCGGCTGCATCCAGAGCGGCTACTTCCACCGCTTCACCTGCACCGTGCATTCGCCGGTGGGCCGGACCCCGCAGGACTACGGCGTGACCCTGGTGCAGCCCCCCGAGGGCGGCTTCGCGAAGAACGACATCGGCTTCCACGACCCCACGGGCACTGATCACGACACGCTGGGGCTGGGGCTGAAGAAGGCGCTCTACAACTACATGCACGGCATCGGCATCGAGGAAGACGTGAGGTCCTGGTTCACGGTGCGCGTGCCGCGGCCGACCGTGGCGCGGCAGCGCATTGAGCGGGCGCTGGGCTGAGCGTTCGGCAGTGAGCCGCTAAGGTCGGGCCGTCACAGCCGAGCCGTCACCGCGGTGGGGCGCCAGATGCAGGTGCCGACGGCACGACGATGACCGAGGCGGTGCCGCCCACGCAGTCCTGGGTCTGGCCGGCGGTGCATGCGGGCTTGTCGGCGGGCACAGGCGGCTTCCAGTCGGTGCGGACGGGGCTGCCCGTGACCGCGCTCATCACCAGCCACACCGTGACCAGGGTCACCGCCAGCAACAGCACCCGCCGCCACCAGGGCGTGGTGGGTAGGTCTTCGACTTCGTACATGCCCCGATTCTGGGGCAGCCTCGGCAGCCCTCAGCCCGCCGCGGCCATGGCCTCGAGGTAGGCCGCAGCACGCTCGCCACCGGCCAGCCGGTCCACCTGCAGCAGGGCCGCATGGCACAGGTCGTAGGCCTGGGCCACGTGATGGGCCAGCAGCGCCAGCCTGGCGGCCGAGAGCGGGTCCATGGCCGCAATGCGGTCGGCCGTCGGCACGAAGATGGCGTCGGCCCAGAGCTGCTGGCTTCCCGGTGGCTTGGCCACGCTGGCCTGGACGACGAGGCCAGGCGCTGGGGCCTGTTGCGACAGGCGTTTGCCCGCAGCACCCCAGCTGGCCAGCGGCAGGTCCACGATGTTCACGAAGCGCAGGAACTGCAGGCCGTGGCGGCGCAGCTGCTGGTCGATCTCGGCGAACAGGGGCTGGCCGTCGTAGAGCGGCACGAACTCGACCTCGGTCCAGACCATCAGGCATTCCGACAGGCGCTGCGCTGCGCCGTCGAAGACGCGGCCCTCGCCGCCCTGGACGTCGATCTTCAAGAGATCCATCGCGCCGGGCGGCACCACGTCGTCCAGACGAACCGTGCTCACCGCGCTGCGCCCGGTTTCCTGCACCAGTTCACCCACACGCTGGTAGCGGTCGAGCATGGCGCGGTTGGGCGCCAGCAGAGAAGCCGTCTGCGACCAGGCGGTGGCGTGGAACACCCCGCGCGCGCCATTGCCCACCAGGTGCGGCAGGAAGCGGTGGCGCTCGCGGTCGGGGAAGCTGCGCTCGAGTTCGGCCAGCGCCCGGGCATCGGGCTCGAAGCCCAGCACCTGCGCCGGCACGGCAGCCGTCAACGCCGCATAGGGCTCGGTGCCGGCACCGTGGGTGCAGGCGCCGACGTCGACGATCTGCAGCGGCGCGGGCAGCAGCGACGCCGCCATGTCACCCAGCACCTGCGCCGGGCTCGGTGGCGCCGCGGCCGGCGCAGCCACCGGCGCAGAGGCGGGCTGCAATGCGCGCATCGACGCCAGCAGGCCTTGCCACAGCGGCGCATTGACAGTGTGGCGCGGCTGGGTCAGCCGCTCCAGCCGCGCCAGCACCTCGGGTGCCGGCACGCGGTTGGCGCGCATGTGGACGAGCAGGCAGCGCCGTTCCACGGCCACGCCGTGGTCAGGATGCCGCAGCAGTTCGGCCCAGGCCTGCGGTGCCGGCGGTTCGAAGTAGCTCGAGTAGGCCCCCTGGCAGGCCGCGAACTCGGCCAGCATCTGGCGCAGCCACGAGCCGCTGTCGCTGCTGCGCTGGCGTTCCAGGTCTTGCCGACGCGGCGGCACGCTGGGCACCGCCACCGTGCCGGCGGCCGCGGCGGGCCAGTGCTTCAACAGCTGCCGCGCCATCGCCACGGCCTGCCCTGGGCGGCCCAGGGCCAGCAGGCAGTGCACGACGAGGGCCCAGCCGGCCGGCTGCAGGCCTGCAGCGGTCTTCGACGCCCCGAGCAGCAGTTCGTGGGCATAGATCACCAGCGCCAGCCGTTCGGCCGCCGTCAGATCGGGCTGCAGGTGGGCGCTGGCCACGGCGCACAGGGCCTGGGTGTAGGCCTCGCCAGCCGCCTCGACGATTTCCCGGCGCAGCGCCGCGGCATCGGCCACGTGCTGGCCCAGCAGGGCCGGCCTCGCACACCAGGCCTGCAAGGCCGGCAAGGCGGGCTCGGGCAGCAGGACCTGCCGGGCCGCCAGCGCGGTGACGAGCAGACCGCGCTGCGCCAGGTCCTGCTGCTGCCGCGGCCGCACGGCCACCAGGTTCAGCGCCATCTGCGTGTCGTCGCAGGCCGGGTCGAAGGGCAGCAGCAGCTCGAGCTCGGCGCTCCAGCGGAAGATGTCGAAGCCCAGGGCCTTCATCGCGTCCACCAGCCCCAGGTTGTCGCTGGCACCGTGCTTGAACTCGAACAGCACCACGGGCGACTGGGTCGCGAAGAACTGTCGGCCGCCTTCGAGCACGCGCAACTCGTCGCCTTCGGCATCGAGCTTGACGAAGCCGAACGGCAGGCCCGGTGCATGGGCTGCCAGGTAGCCGTCCAGCGTGGTCACGCGAACGGTCTCGCGTCGACCGCCGTTTGCGTTGTTTCCGCCGCGCGAGTTCAGCTCGCTGTTGTCGCCCACCTGGAAGCTGGCCGTGCCCTCGGCTTCGCCCAGCGCGGCGGCGACGACCGTCAAGCGTTCGGACAGCCCGTTGTGGCGCACGCTGCGCTGCAGGGCCTGGCGCGGCGCCGAGGTGGGCTCGAAGGCGATGACCCGGCCCTGGCGGCACAGCAGGGCCATTTCCAGGGCGTAGGCACCGTGGTTGGCGCCGATGTCCAGCGCGTTCGTGGCAGCGCCCAGCAGATGCGGCAACAGGCTCATCTCCGGCTCGAACCAGGCTTCCTGCTCCAGCAGCACGTAGGTGCTCAGGCTGTCCAGGCGCGCCGGCACCGACAGGCTCAGGCCGTTGCGCAGGCCGATCGACCAGGTCGCGGGCTCGCCGCCGTGGTCGGCGGGCTCGTCGGCAATCTCCGGGCGGGCTTCGGTCTGGGTCGGGCTCATGGGCAGATCTCGGGTTCGGACGGCGGTTGATCGGGATGGGGCTTCGGCGCAGGGGCTTGTCAGGCGGCCAGCGGCACGCGCTCGATGGCGCCGGGGTGCAGGGCCACCAGGTGGTCGGGCGCCTGCCCGGCCTGCCAGCGCTGCAGCATGCGCAGCATCAGGGTCTCCAGGTCGCCGGCGTAGCCGCGGGCGTCGAACAGCGGCGCGGTGAGGCGATGCGCCTGCAGGTGGCGCTTGTAGCCGGCCAGCAGGTCTGCGTCCTGGCCCAGGGCCAGGATGGCGGCCACGTAGTCTTCGACCTGCATGAAGGCCAGCTCGCCCAGGCCGGCGGCGTCCAGCACGCTGGCGGCCACCCGCGAGGCGTAGCCGTTGCCCGACAAGGTCACCACCGGCACGCCCGCCCACAGGGCGTCGGCCACCGTGGTGTGGCCGTTGTAGGGCCAAGTGTCGACGAGCACGTCGGCCAGGGCGAGCCGCGAAAAGTGCTCTTCGTAGCTGACGCGCTGGGCGAAGTGCACGCGCTGCGGGTCGATGCCGCGCCGCGCCGCCTGCTGAAGCACGTTGTGGCGCAGCTGCTGGTTCGATTCGTTCAGCCACAGCACCGCCCGGGGCAGCGCGCGCATCACCTCGCACCAGGCGTCGAAGACCGGCGGCAGGATCTTGTAGGCCTGGTTGAAGGCGCACATCACGAAGGCGTCTTCCGGCAGACCGCAGCCCTGCCGCGTCGCCGCGGGCACCCTGGAACCCGGCTGCGGCAGCGGGCGCCAGCGGCCGTTGGGCAGCACACAGCGCGGCAGCTGCGCCAGCTTCTCGCTGTACAGATCGGCCAGCACCAAGGGAGTGACGACCTCG
Source organism: Burkholderiales bacterium (assembly GCA_031411875.1). Lineage (GTDB taxonomy): Bacteria > Pseudomonadota > Gammaproteobacteria > Burkholderiales > Burkholderiaceae_C > Rubrivivax. The sequence goes on from JANOBX010000289.1 coordinate 10,753, forward strand.
TCGCCGACCAGGTAGTCGAGATAGCCCGCACCGGTGCTGCCGGGAAAGCCGAGCATGCCGACCTGAACCGGCGCAGGCCGGTGGGCGAGGATCGCAGGGCGCGCGCCGCGCGTGAAGCCCATCAGGTCGAACAGCAGGACGACGCCGTCGTCGCGGATGCGCTGAGCGGCCTGGAGGTCCGAGGTACCGCGCAGGTCGACGAAATGATCGGCCGCACGCGCCACCCGAGCGCGCAAGGCGCTGGCGTCGTCGGGGCCGTAGGAATACAGGAACAGCTCGAAGCGGCTTCGGTCGATCTGCTCCAGCACTTCCACGAGCAACTGCGACACCGGGTGGTCGCGGAAGTCGAACGACAACATGCCGATGCGCCAGCGGCTCGGCGCGGCAGCGGCCGCCACCATGGGCAAGGGGATGGGCAAGGGCTTGGCCTGGCCGGCGCGTGCCCGGGCCTCGGCAGCGGCGGCGCGGCGCAGCAGATCGGGAGCAATCGGCAGCGACAACAGGCTGAACGCCGCCGTGTGGCGGGCCTGGTTCGGGTCGTTCGACAGCAGCAGCTCGGTGATGCTGGCAATGTCGTCGTCGAGGCCTTCCCAGTCACACACCTGGCGCCTTTCGAAGCACAGCCGGGCCCGCGCTTCCAGGTAGTCGGGGGCCAGCGCCACCACGGTGCGCAGGCACTCCACGGCCTCGCGCTTCAGCCCTTGGTCGCTCATGGCGTCGGCCAGCAGGGTGTGGGCGGTCACCAGGGCGGGCTCTAGCATCAGCGCCTGCAGCAGCAGCGGCACGGCCGGTTGGGGGCGCAACAGCTGCAGCAGGGTCGCGCCATGGCGGGTCAGGGACTGTGCGTCGTGCTGGCCGGCGGCCTGCAGCTCTTCCTGGACGCCCAGAGCTTCCAGGGGACGGTGCATCTGCGCCAGGCAGTCGGCCAGGATCTGCCGCGCCAGGGCCTGCCCCGGTTCACGGGCGAGCGATGCCCGCGCGGCGGTCTCTGCCTCGTCGAACGAGCCGATATGGCGCAAGGCGTTCGCCAGGTTCAACCAGTAGAGCCCATCTTCGGGTGCCTGCTCGGTGGCGCGGCGGAAGTGCGTGGCGGCCGCTGCCCAGTCCTTGCGCGCCGCCATGGCCAGACCCTGCTGCCAGGCCGCGTGCGCTGCTGACGCGTGCGCTGGTGTCAGCGCTGGCGCTGGCGCAGACGCAGACGCAGACGCAGACAGGGCGGGCGTGGACATGGCAGGGCTCCTGACGGAATTTCGGTTTGCCGAATGATCCCGTTGCCAGCCACACAAGAAGAGCCGAACTGCAGGGGCTTCGCCGCGCTGTTCGGCGTGACAAATGCAAACGCTGCGGCCGGGGCCTCAAGTTCGCTCGGACGCGATCCGATAAGCATTCAACGCGGGTTCGATGCAGTGGTGCACGAGACGCGGGGCCCGGCGCAACCCGGGCTGTCTGGTCACACAACCCATCCCGGGACCAGGCAGACCCAAGTTGCACGGGCAAGGTCCACGTTGCGCGGCGAACAGCCGGGTGACGTGGTGCAGCCCACAGGCAGCGAAGGCGATGAACGCCGTCGGCCCGTGCTGCTTGTCGGCTTTTGCCCCCCTGGTCAACCTTTCAACGGAGTCACCTCATGCCCCAGACCATCAACACCAACCTGGTCTCGCTCAACGCCCAGCGCAACCTCAGCACCAGCCAGTCGGCGCTGGCCACTTCCATGCAGCGCCTGTCTTCGGGCTTGCGCGTCAACAGCGCCAAGGACGACGCGGCCGGTCTCGCGATCGCCGAGCGCATGTCGGCCCAGGCGCGTGGCATGAACGTGGCAATGCGCAATGCCAACGACGCCATCTCCCTGGCGCAGACCGCCGAAGGCGCGCTGGGCAAGGTCGGCGACATTTTCCAGCGCATGCGTGAACTGGCGGTGCAGGCCAGCAACGGCACCAACAGCGAAGACGACCGCACCAGCCTGAACGAGGAATTCGTGCAGCTGGCGCAGGAAGCCACGCGTACCCTCGAGGGCACCCAGTTCAACGGCCAGAACATCCTGGCCAGCTCGGCGGCCACCGAGTTCCAGATCGGCGCCAACGACAGCTCCACCCTGGACCGCATCTCGGTCGACGCCTTCGCCTGGTCCGGCCAGGCCGACCTGACCGCCGTCCTGGGTGCGGTGGTGCTGTCCGGCAGCGCCACGCCGACGCTGCAGATCAGCGGCACCGACGGTTCCGCCGCCCTGACCGCCCTGGGCGCCATCGACGACGCCCTGGACACGATCAACAGCGAGCGCGCCACCTTCGGTGCCGTGCAGAACCGCTTCGACAACGTCGTTGCCAACCTGATGGTCGCCACCGAGAACCAGAGCGCCGCCCGCAGCCGCATCATGGACGCCGACTACGCCGCCGAAACCGCCAACCTGTCGCGCGCCAGCATCCTGCAGCAGGCCGGCAACGCCATGGTCGCCCAGGCCAACCAGCTGCCCCAGCAGGTGCTGGCACTGTTGCGCTGAACGACCGCAAGAAGCCTCAACACCGCGCCTTCGGGCGCACCGAAAGGCCTGCCGGCAACGGCAGGCCTTTTTTCGTTCGTCGCCTACCGGAGGCGAACTGGCCGCAGTTCACGCCGCTTTTCACGGCAACGGCATGCCGGGGCCGGTCTTAACCTCATGTTCAGCGTTTCGGTACCGAGTCGGTTCGAACCGCCAGCAGAACCGACCGCCGTCCCTGCCGGGACCCTGCCTCAAGGAGAATTGCCGTGCCCCAGACCATCAACACGAACCTGGTTTCGCTCAATGCCCAGCGCAACCTGAGCACCAGCCAGAGCTCGCTGTCGACCGCGATGCAGCGCCTGTCGTCGGGCCTGCGCGTCAACAGCGCCAAGGACGACGCCGCCGGCCTGGCCATCGCCGAACGCATGAACACCCAGGCGCGTGGCATGAACGTGGCCATGCGCAACGCCAACGACGGCATCTCGATGGCGCAGGTGGGCGAAGGTGCGCTGGGCAAGGTGGGCGATATCTTCCAGCGCATGCGTGAACTGGCCGTGCAGGCCGCCAACGGCACCAACAGCGCAGACGACCGCACCAGCCTGAACGAGGAATACGTGCAGCTCGCCCAGGAAGCCACCCGCACGCTGGGTGGCACGCAGTTCAACGGCGCCAACATCCTGGCCTCGAGCACCGCCTACGAATTCCAGATCGGTGCCAACGACGACACCGCGCTCGACCGCATCTCGGTCGACCCTTTCGACTGGGTGGCCACTGCCGAGATCACCGGCTTGCTGGGCGCGGCCGTGCTTTCGGGCACGACCGGCGTGCCGCCGCAGGAGATTTCCGGTACCGACGGCGCCAGCGCGCTGACCGCGCTGGGCCTGATCGACGACGCCATCGACGCCGTGAACAGCCAGCGTGCCACCTTCGGCGCCGTGCAGAACCGATTCGACAACGTCATCGCCAACCTGATGGTGGCCAGCGAGAACCAGAGCGCCGCCCGCAGCCGCATCATGGACGCCGACTACGCCGCCGAGACCGCCAACCTGTCGCGCGCGCAGATCCTGCAGCAGGCCGGCAACGCCATGGTGGCCCAGGCCAACCAGCTGCCCCAGCAGGTGCTGTCGCTGCTGCAGCGCTGACGAGCCGACACAAAGTCCGCCAGGCGACGCCCTCAAGTCGGGGCGAAAGCTGCCGAAACAGGGTCCATAGGGGTCGCTCCAAGCTGCCCCCCGGGACCCTTTTCCAATTTCGACCCCGGCGCCAGACGCCGCTGGAGCAGACATGGCCACCATCACATCGCTCGGTATCGGCAGCGGCCTGGACATCAACAGCATGGTCACGCAGCTGGTGGCGCTGGAACGCCGCCCGCTGGACCAGATGCGCACCGAAGCCACCCGGCTGCAGACGCAGGTGTCGTCCTACGGACAGCTGAAGAGCCTGTTCAGTTCGCTGCAGGACGCCAGCACCGCGCTGAACAACGCGCCACTGTGGCAGCGCTCGGTGGCCACCAGCAGCAACGACGCCGCCGTCAGCGCCATCGGCGGCGCCGACGCCGTGGCCGGCAGCTATTCGGTCACGGTGCAGGCGCTGGCCCGCAACCAGACGATCGTCTCTGCGAACCCGCTGGGTGCTTCGACCAGCCTGGCCGGCGCCGGCACCCTGACGCTGCAGCTCGGCAGCTGGGACGGCGCGCCGGCGGCCTTCACGGCCAAGCCCGACAGCACGGCCACCGACATCACCGTCAGCGCCACCGACACCCTGGCCGACGTGCGCAACAAGATCAACGCCGCTGGCGCCGGCGTCACCGCCACGCTGGTGACCGACGCCAACGGCACACGCCTGAGCCTGCGCTCGAACGAGAGCGGCGAGGTCAACGGCTTTCGCCTGCAAGCCGCAGACGCCGACGGCGCTGCGGGCGACGGCGCCGGCCTGTCGCGGCTGGCCTACGACCCGCCCGCGGGCAACGTCGGCATGGAACTGCGCCAGGCCGCCGGCAACGCCACCGCCACGGTCAACGGCGTCAGCATCGAGTCGACCAGCAACGAGGTCAAGGACATCATCCCCGGCCTGACCCTGCGCTTGCGCAAGGAAACGGGCGCCGAAGAGGTCTCGGTCAACCTGGCCACCGACCGGGCCGGCGTCGACGCCGCCATCAAGAGCTTCGTCGAGGCCTACAACGCACTGGCGAAGTTCATCGGCACCCAGACCCGCTACGACGAGGCCAGCAAGAAGGCCGGCAACCTGCAGGGCGACGGCGCGGTCACGGCCGTGCAGGCCCGGCTGCGCGCGGTGCTCAACATGCCGTCGGCTGCGGCCGCGGCGTTTCCGCGCATTTCCGACATCGGCCTGGAGTTGCAGCGCGACGGCACGCTGAAGATCGACCAGGCCAAGCTCGACAGCGCCATGGGCAACCTGCCCGAGCTGAAGAAGGCCTTCGGCAACAGCGACAGCGCCAACCCCGGCAACGAAGGTTTTACGCGCCGTTTCGCCAACCTGGCCAAGCAGCTGCTCGACATCGAGGGCAGCCTGACGACGCGCACCGAAGGCCTGCAGAAGCTGATCGAGAAGAACAGCGACAGCCAGGCCCGGCTGGAGGACCGCGTCGAACGCTTCCAGCAGCGCCTGGTGGCCCAGTACACGGCCATGGACGCCAACCTGTCGCGCCTGAACGCGCTGGGTGCCTACGTCACGCAACAGTTCGCGAGCACGAACAAGAACAACGGCTGAGCCCCGGGCAGGGCTTCGAAGTGCAGGGCTTTCCCGCTCTGCAACCAACTCAAGTCGGGGATTCGCCGGGCCGATAAACAGGCATCGCAGCCTGACTCAACAGCCCCCAGATGTTTGCCAGCCCGCCCATGGTTCGCTCCCCCGCCCTCCGCCGTCAGTCGGCCGGTCTCTATCAGCAGGTCGGGGTGGAATCCCAGCTTGCCAATGCCTCGCCGCACGCGCTCGTGGCCATGCTATTCGACGGCTTCATGGAAGCCCTGGCCCAGGCCCGTGGCGCCATCCGCAGCCGCGACGCCGTTGCCAAGGGCATGGCCATCGGCCGTGCCGTGCGCATCGTCGAGGAAGGCCTGCGCGCCGGGCTGGACGTGCGGGCCGGTGGCTCGCTGGCCCGTGACCTCGGCGGGCTCTACACCTACGTCACGCGCCGCCTGACGCTGGCCAACCTGCGCAACGACGAAGCCGGCATCGACGAATGCCAGCGCCTGATGCAGCCGCTGCGCGAGGCCTGGATGGCCATCGGCGCCGAAGCCGGCGCCGCCGCACCCAGCCAGGCGCTGATGCGCTGATGCGCTGACGCCATGCGCCGCAACAACACCCCCCGGGCAGCCCGGCCCTTCTATCCCGTGCATTCAGGACAGCCGATGGACCCGCAACTGCTGAGCTACTACGAAGCCATCGAGCGCGCCAGCGCCGACATGCTGGCCGCCGCCCGCGCCGGCCACTGGGACGAGGTCGTCAAGCTCGAAGGCGCCTGCGTGCTGCTGATCAGCCAGCTCAAGCACGAGGCCTTGCGCCAGGAAGAAGCACTGCACGACGCCGAGCGCCGGCGTGCCGCCCAGCGCCCGCCGCTGCAAGGCCCCGAGCAGGAAGCGGCCCGCGCCAAGTCGCGCATCATGCAGCGCATCCTCGTCAACGACGCCGAGATCCGCCAGCTCGCCGAGCCCTGGCTGCAGGACCTCGAAGACACCCTGGCCGGCCGGCGCCAGCTGATGCACTGAACGGCGGGGCAAGGCCATGTTTCAAGACACCCGACCCGCCGACCTGGACGCCGCAGGAGGCACCGACCCTTACGCCGAGTTCCGCGTCACCCACCCGGGCGAACGCCTGGCCCTGATGCGCCAGCTGCGCGACGGCAACGTGCCGGTCATGCTGAGCTCGCCCGAGGGCGACACCATGACGACCAGCCTGTGGGCCCTGGACGACGAGCGCGGACGCCTGAACTTCAGCGCCGAAGCCGGCCACCCGAAGCTCGAGGAACTGGTCGACGCCGACGAGGTGGTGGCCGTGGCCTACCTGGAAAGCGTCAAGCTGCAGTTCGACCTGCAGGGCCTGGTCCTGGTGCGCAGCTTCAACGCCTGCGCGCTGCAGTGCAGGATGCCGTCGGAGATCTACCGCTTCCAGCGCCGCAACGCCTACCGCGTGCGGCCGGTGGACCGGCAGCAGCCCAAGGCCCGCTTGCGCCATCCCTCGATGCCGGAAATGCAGCTGGCGCTGCGCGTGCTCGACGTCAGCGCCGGCGGCTGCGCGCTCTGGCTGCCACAGGACGTGCCGGCCTTGCAGGCCGGCACGCGCCTGGCCGAAGTCGTCATCGAACTCGACGAGCTCACCCGCTTCAGCGCCGCGCTGACGCTGCAGCACGTGACCACGCTGCAGGCCGGCGACCGCGGCGTGCGCCTGGGGTGTGCCTGGCAGCCCTTGTCGGGGGCGGCCGAACGCACGCTGCAGCGCTGGATCGACCAGGCGCAGAAGCGTCGCCGGCTCCTGACCCTATGAAGCCGCGCCAACGCCCGCAGGCGCTGGTGCGCGGCTTCACGCTGGTCGAGGCGGCCATCGTGTGCGCCATCAGCGGCGTGCTCGTCACCGTTGCCTGGCCGGCCTTCCGGCCGGCCCTGGTGGAAGCCAGCCGGGTCGATGCCGTGCAGGCCCTGACGCAGCTGCAGCTGGCGCAGGCCCGCCACCATGCCCAGCACGGCCTGTACGCCTTCGACACCCGCACCTTGCAGGGCGTGGCCGGCACCAGCCCGCAAGGCCTGTACGACGTGACCGTGGAAGTGGCCAGCGGCCAGGGCTACAGCGCCAGCGCCACGGCGCGGCCGGGCACGCGCCAGGCCAACGATCCGGCCTGCGCCCGCCTGACCGTGGACGTGCGCCAGGGCTTCGCCAACCTCGGCCCCAGCGCGCGCTGCTGGAACTCATGAACTCGCGCCGCCAACCCGCCCGTCCCGGCCGCGGCCTGACGCTGCTGGAAGTGCTGGCGGGCCTGGCGGTGCTGGCGGTGGTGGCCACCCTGGCCATGCCCTCGCTGAGCAGCCTGACGCAACGCCACCGCCTGGCCGCCGCCGCCGAGGCGCTGGCCGGCGACCTGCGCGAAGCGCGCCTGGAAGCCGTGCGCGGCGGCGAGGCCCTGCATCTGCAGTCGCAACAGCCGAACGGCCCGCAGTGGTGCTGGACAGTCGCCCGGCATCCAGGCTGCGGCTGTGCCGGCACCGCGGCGCCGGGCTGCAGCCTGAAGACCGTGCGCGCGGCAGACCACCCCGGCATCGCGCTGCTGCACCCGGTGCAGGCGCGGCTGGAACCGCTGGGCCAGGCCGGCCAGTCCGTCAGCGCCGAACTTGCGTCGGCGCATGGCCACCGCCTGCGCGTGGAACTGGCGGCACTGGGTCGCAGCCACATCTGCGTGCCGTACCGGGCAGACGCTGGCAATGCCGGCCGCTACCCGCCCTGCTAGGCCGGCCAGCCCCCATGGACAACCCGCACGCACCGCACTTTCAGCGACTGGTCTGGCTCGGCGCCGGCCTGGTGGCACTGATCGGCATGCTGCTGGGCATCGACCGGCTGGCCCTGAGCCACCTGAAAAGCGATGCCGAGCGCACGGCGCACGAATGGGCGGTGCAGCTGCCGAACAGCGTGCCGGGGCTGAACCAGATCCTGCAGGGCGTCACGCCGACCGCCGAAGCCAGGGCGGCCATCGGCGTGATCCACGGCACCGCGGGGGTGTTCCGCTTCCGCCTGTTCGACCGCCATGGGCAGCTCCTCCTGACCTCGGATTCACCGGGCTCGCCGCCGCCTGCGCCGCAGGCCGCGCTCGCGCCGCTGCCGGCCGATGTGTTCGCTGGCCACAGCCATGTCCAGCTGAAGCAGGGCAACGGGCTGACGCTGCCGCTCGTCTACAGCGAGGCCTACGTGCCGGTGCAGCGCGATGGCGGCCTGCTGGGCGTGGTCGAGGTCTATGTCGATCAGACCGACCGCGCCGAGCTCACCACCGCGTCGTTCCGGCAGGCGGCATTGCTGGCGGGGTGCGCGCTCACCGCCAGTTTCATCGTCGGTGGCGCCGTGTGGCGGCGCCGGCTGGACGTGGAGCGGCTGGCACACGACCGCCTGCAGTACCTGGTGCAGCACGACACCCTGACCGGCACGCTCAACCTGGCCGGCTTTCGCCAGCGCCTGAAGCAGGCCTGCCGCCAGGGCGCCACGCCGGGTCAAGGCATGGCCGTGCTGGCGGTGGACATCGACGACTTCAAGGGCGTCAACGACCGCCACGGCCAGGCCGCCGGCGACCAGGTTCTCGCCACCACGGCGGAACGCCTGCGCGCGGTGCTGCGAGGGGCCGATTCACTGGCCAGGCTGGGCGGCGACCGCTTCGCCGTGCTGCAGCTGGGCGTGGCCGGCAGCGAAGACGTCAAGGCCCTGGCCGAACGCATCCTGCTGGCGCTGGCCCAGCCCTGCGACGTGGGCCACAGCGACGTGCTGGTCAGCGCCAGCATCGGCGCGGCGATCCTCGGCGTCGACGGTGGCGACGGCGAAACGCTCACCCAGCACGCCGAACAGGCCCTGCTGCGCGCCCGCGCCGCCGGCCGCGGTGGCTACAACTTCTACGACCCCGCGCTCGATGCGGCCCTGCAGCGCCGCCGCCAGCTGGCGCAAGACCTGGAACTGGCGCTGGCGCATGGCCGCCTGCAGCTGCACTACCAGCCCCTCTTCCGCAGCGGCGACGACAGCCTGCAGGGCTACGAGGCGCTGGCGCGCTGGCAACACCCCGTGCACGGCCCGATCTCGCCGGCCGAGTTCATCCCCCTGGCGGAGGAAAACGGCCTGATCCGCGCGCTCGGCCTGTGGGTGCTGCGGACCGCCTGCCAGGAGGCGGCACGCTGGCCGGAAGGCCTGACGGTGGCGGTGAACCTGTCGGCGGCGCAGTTCGCCCAGGGCGAGGCCTTGGTGGACGAGGTGCAGGGTGCCCTGAGCCGCGCCGGCCTGCCCGCGGCTCGGCTCGAGCTGGAGATCACCGAATCCCTGCTCATGAGCCACACCGACCAGGTGCTGCACACGCTGCAGGCCCTGCACCGGCTGGGCCTGAAGATCGGCATGGACGACTTCGGCACCGGTTTCTCGAGCCTGGCCTACCTGTGGCGCTTCCCGTTCGACAAGCTCAAGATCGACCGCGCCTTCACCCAGGGCCTGGACACCGACGCCAAGGTCGGCGTGATCGTGCATTCGATCGTGCAGCTGGCCCATTCGCTGGGCATGCGCGTGAACGCCGAAGGCGTCGAGACCGAAGCCCAGCGCCTGGCGCTGTTGCGCCACGGCTGCGACGAGCTGCAGGGCTTCCTGCTCGGCCGGCCCCAGCCCGTGGGCAGGCTGGCGCATGAAACGCAGGTCGCCACCGAGGCCGCCTGAGACCCACCGGCGCCTAGACTTGCATGTTCATGATTTCGCTGTAGGCCTGGGCCAGGCGGTTGCGCACCTGCAGCGTCGCCTGGAAGCCGATCTGGGCCTTGGTCATCGCCATCATCGTCTGCTCGATGCTGACGGTGGGGTTGCCCAGCGCCAGTTCGCGCTGCAACCCCTGCGCTTCCTGCTGCGAGGCACTGACGGACTTCAGGGCATCGGCCATGGCGGCCTGGAAGCCGGCCTGGCCTTCGGCCGGCTGCACGCGCGGCTGGCCGTCCGGGCGCAGCCCGGCACGGGCCACGGCCTGGTTGAAATCGAAGGGGGCGAGACGGAGATCGTTCATGGTCTTTCCAGGCTTCGCACTCTAGGCCGCGGCACGCCCGACGATGGTGCGAACAAAGCAGGCTTCCCTGGGCTTCTCGTGCCACCGGTCACGGCGTCGGACCTCAAGAATGCGGACATCGCGGCGCCTGCCCGGCCGCCCTGCATTGCCTGAAGTTTCCGCCCCATGGACAACGCCATCGCCACCACTGCACCCACGACCCTGGTTCCCGCTCCGACGGGGCTGGGCGGCCGCTGGCAGGCATTGCCGGGCCGCGTGCAGGCGATGGCGATGCTGGGGGTGGCGATCCTGGTCGGCCTGCTGGGCCTGCTCATGCTGACCAGCCAGGGCAGCGACTACCGCGTGCTTTTGCCCGGCCTGAACGAAAAGGACGGCGGCCAGGTCATCGAACGCCTGGTGCAGATGAACGTGCCCTACCGCTTCGCCGAAGGCGGCAGCACGATCATGGTGCCGGCCAGCCGGGTGGCCGAGGTGCGCATGAAGCTGGCCGCCGCCGGCCTGCCCAGCGCCGGCTACAGCGGCAGCGGCGGCAGCAGCGCTCCTGGCTACGAACTGCTCGACACCAACAGCTTCGGCCAGACCCAGGGCGCCGAACGCATGAAGTTCCAGCGCGCCAAGGAAGGCGAGCTGGTGCGCAGCATCCAGTCGCTGGAATCGGTGAAGAGCGCCCGGGTGCACCTGGCCCTGCCCAACCAGAACGGCTTCTTCCGCGAACAGCAGAAGCCTTCGGCGTCGGTGGTGCTCACCCTGCACCCCGGCCGCACGCTGGAGCGAGGCCAGATCGCCGGCATCATCAGCCTGGTGTCGGCCAGCGTGCCGGAGATGACGGCCAAGGCGGTGAGCGTGATCGACAGCAGCGGCGCGCTGCTCTCGGCCGCCAGCGAAGCCGACAGCGCCGCCGGGCTCGATTCGCAGCAGCTGCAATACCGTCGCGACCTCGAGGCCAGCCACCTGAAGCGCGTGCTGGCGCTGCTGGAACCAGTGGTCGGCGCCGACAACGTGCGCGCCACGGTCAGCGCCGAAGTCGACTTCGCCCGGGTGGAACAAACCGCCGAGGCCTACCGCCCGAACCAGGGGCCCGACGCGCCCATCGCCATCCGCGAACAGCGCAGCGAAGAGACCAGCGGCCCGGGTGCTGCCACGCCCACGGGTGTGCCCGGGGCCCAGGCCAACCAGCCCCAGGCTCCGGCCAGCGCGCCCATCAACGGCCCGGCGCAGGGCTTGCAGACCGCCGGCGGCGGTGCCAATGGCGGCGCCACGCGGCGCGAGGCCGCCACGCGCTACGAGGTCGACCGCACCGTCACCGTGACGCGCAATGCGGTGGGCAACGTGAAGCGGCTGAGCGCTGCCGTCGTCGTCAACCACAAGACCAACACCGACGCGAAGGGCAAGACCACCACCGTGCCCTTGACCGACAAGGAAATCGAACAGCTCACGGCCCTGGTGCAGCAGGGCATCGGCTTCAATGCCGAACGCGGTGACGCCGTGCGGGTGATCAACGCCCCCTTCCGCACCGAGGTGCCGCCGCCTGAAGAGGCCACGCCGCTGTGGCAGCAGCCCTGGCTGGTCGATCTGCTGAAGACCGCCGCCGCACCGCTGGCCCTGGCCCTGGTGGCCCTGGTGGTGGTGTTCAAGCTGATCCGGCCGGCGATGGTGCAGGTGCTGGCCCCGCCCACCCCGGCACCGGGCAGCGGCCTGAACGAGGTCGTCGGCGATGGCGACGGCGACGACGGCAACCTGGCACTGGCGGCGCCGATGCCCAAGGTGATGCCCAAGCTGGCGGCACCGGCCAGCAACGACAAGCTCGAGGCCGCCCGTGTGATGGCCAAGGAGAACCCGGCGGCCGTGGCGAACATCGTACGTGGCTGGGTCAACGGCGAAGCCGCCTGAACGCGAAAGGCACGACGACATGGCATCGGGCAGCATGGACGAGAAAGGCCTGGAGAGCGCCGCCATCCTGATGATGAGCCTGGGCGAGGAACAGGCCGCCGAGGTCTTCAAGCACCTCGCGCCGAAGGAAGTGCAGCGGCTGGGCGAGACCATCGCGCGGATGAAGTCGGTCACGCGCGAACGCGTCGACGAAGTGCTCGACGACTTCGTCGAGGTCGCGGCCTCGGAACACATGCTGGTGGCCGACAGCAACGAATACGTCAAGGGTGTGCTGCGCAAGGCGCTGGGCGAGGAAAAGGCCAACCTGCTGATCGACCGCATCCTGCAGGGCAGCGACGTCACCGGCATCGAAAGCCTGAAGTGGATGGACCCCACCTCGGTGGCCGAACTGCTGCGCAACGAACACCCGCAGATCGTCGCGGCC
>JANOBX010000290.1:0-3634 GCA_031411875.1 Burkholderiales bacterium
GAAGAGACCCGCCTCGCCGATCAGGCGAGGGGCCGCCACTGAGGGCGTTCGGGTCGGGTGGGCGTGTGTGCGCCGCTGGCCACGTCGATGGTGGCGCCCGGCGGCTCAACCGAAACCCCGGCAGTAAGGTAGGACGGCAAGGACAGCATCACACTGCAGTTGCCATGGCACTGACCACAGTCCAGATCGATGGCGCCTGGTGCTTTGTCGGCCTGAAGTTCAGTGGTGGCTTTCGAATCCGCAAACGTCTTGCCATCGCCATCGCCATCGCCCTCAGCCGCAGAGTGATGGTGGTGCTCATGATGACCGAAGTGCCCGGACACAACTCCACGCTCATGCCCGCAGTACGGCGCCACTGCCGCCCAGCTGAACTGGAACGGCAGCAGAACAAGAAAGAAGATGGCAAGGAGGCGGGACATTGCAACAAGTCTAACGGACACAGGGTTTTCCTGGGCCCAACCCAGCTGACTCGTTCTCTACCTTCTGGCAGATCCAAAGCCATGGGACCACCTGCGACGCCCACCCCGGCCGGCGCGACGTGCCTTTGTCGCAAGCGGTCGAGAGCTTCGATGCGAACAGAGCAGGCCTTTGCAGGATGGTCATCATCAGTCCCGTTGTCGGTGGCTCGTGGACGGGCGCTTCGGATGCTTGCGCTTTTTGACCACATGACTCTTCGCGAGACGCTGTTGCAGTCGCTGGCTGTATCTGAGCACGGGTTCCGGTCGCGGGATGGGATGCCGCGCGCGCCAGTAGCGGTGAATCAACCAGGCCACCCCACCGGCAGCAAGCACGACCAACCAAATCCAGGTCAGTGTCTGAGCAAGCGCTGAGTCGAGGTACTTGACCTGCATAGAAGTCGCTGGAGCCAGAGGCAAGATAGGACGAGAAGTAAGCTATCACGGAGCAGGCTTCCAACGCCAATCACCGCCAACCAGCGCCGGATAGAGCGGCAGGCGGATTCTGGATCGCTTCAGCTCCGTGAGCTGACCGCTCGGGCGAGCCCTCTCTCCACGCGTGATACGGCCAAGAGCAGTTGCCCGGCACATCGAGGCGCTTGTCACTCTCGCGCCCTGTGCGCACGACTGGTTGCAGTCAATGCGGCGAGGCATCTCCATCTTTCCGCACTTGGCGGCCTAGACACGGGCTCCCCGCCTTGTAAAACAACTGGGGACGCGCCGACCGGGGCAGCGCACTGGCAACCTGCGAACTCCTGACAGTGCGCAGAAGACAAGGACTGCACCGCAACGATCTCAGTGTCGATTCGACGGGCTGCGGCCGACGTGCACGGCGAAGGGCTTGCTGGCAAAGCCTGCCGGCGCGATTTGACTGACATCGACGGACCTCCGGTCGAGCCCGTTGAAGGTCCACGAGAACTGCTGTGCGCCGCTGCGGAAGACCACGCTTTCGCCGTAGCCGACGTTGAGCCGATCCGTGGCAGCGAGGTCCACGACGCGAACGGGAGCGCCCTGGGTCGCCGGCTGCCCATAGATGGATTGGCCGTTCATGAACACAGGTCCGCTGGCGGCAAAACTGAGGAAAGGGACGACGCTCAGGGCGACGAGGGCAGCGGTACGGAGTCGACGGGTCGATTGCATGTTCAGTCCTTTCGATGGGGGTAAGTGCCGGCAGCTGCGCAGAACCGCGCGCCTTGCCGACATCGAAGGTGACTGTAGAAACTGCATACCAACAGCCGCAGAACAGGAACATGACCGTCTCGTCATGTTCGTCATCGGCAGTCGTGCCCGCTGTGCCGGGATTCAGTGCGTTCCGCGGATGTGACGGTGCGGCGGCGCTGGCGTGGACTGGGCTGCCGCGGTGTCGAGCTCGTTGAGGATGCCGCACTGCTCGATGGCGTGGGGCGTGCCGCACCGCGCGCGCAATGCCTTCAGATCCTTCTGCAGCGTCCGCAGCTCGCGGATACGGTGGTTGACATGCCCGATGTGCTCGTCGAGCAATGCGTTCACCTCGCCGCAGTCCTGCAGGGGCGCATCGCGCAGCCGCAGCAGCGTCCGGATCTCATCGAGGGTCATGTCCAGGTTACGGCAGTGGCGGATGAACGCCAGCCGCTCCGCGTGTGCGGGTGTGTACATGCGGTAGTTGTTTTCCGCGCGCTGCGCTGCGGGGATCAGACCCTCGCGTTCGTAAAAACGGATCGTCTCGATCGCCGTCCCGGTCGACTCGGCCAGATCACCGATGCGCATGGTCTTCTCCATCTGGGATCAAAGTGCTTGACTCTAAACCGACTTCAGGGTTTCCAATGCCTGCAACCCATCAAGGAAAGCCACTGTGAGCACCCCCCACTCTCCAACTCCTGACGCTGCAGCAGCCAAGCCTGCCGATGCCTGCGGCGCTTGCCACGGCGATGCGCCCGCTGCGGGCACGCTCCCCGGCGCGGATTTGACCGCCGGTGGGGCCCGCTTTCGCGTACCGACGATGGACTGTGCCAGCGAGGAGTCGGAAATCCGGCGCGCAGTCGAGCACATCACCGGTATCCGCGCGATGACCTTCCAGCTGGGTCAGCGCACGATGGCCATCGACGCACCGGCGATTTCCGTCGAACAAGCCCTGGTTGCGATCCGCAAAGCCGGCTTCGATCCGCAACCCATGCAGGACAAGGGAAGCGACGCGGCGACGGGTTCTGAGGCCGGGGCCGACGGCCATGACCATGGCGCCGGCTCGGGCGGCGCATGGCGGCTGGGTGGCGCCTTGCTGCTCGCCATCGGCGCGGAAGTGCTTGGTTTCTTCGCCCCGGACACGCAGGTCTGGAAGGCCGCGGGCCTCGCTCTGGCGGCCGCCGCCATCTGGCTGGCTGGCTTCGACGTCTACAAAAAAGGTCTGACTGCACTGCGCCATGGGCGGCTGAACATCAATGCGCTGATGACGGTGGCCGTGACCGGCGCCTTCCTGATCGGCCAGTGGCCGGAGGCGGCCATGGTGATGGCGCTGTATGCCATCGCCGAGGCGATCGAGGCGCGGGCCGTCGATCGCGCCCGCAACGCCATCAAGGGCCTGTTGGAAATGGCGCCCGAGGAAGCCCTGGTGCGCCAGGCCGACGGCAGCTGGGCGACCTTGCCGGTGGCCTCCGTGATGCTCGGCGCCGTCGTGCAAGTACGTCCGGGTGAGCGCGTGCCGATGGACGGCGTGCTGTCGGCCGGAAGTTCCAGCATCAACCAGGCGCCGGTCACGGGCGAGAGCATTCCGGTCGACAAGGCGGTCGGCGATCCGGTCTTCGCGGGGACGATCAACGAGACCGGTACCTTCGAATTCGAGGTCAACGCGCTGGCCTCGAACTCGACGCTCGCTCGCATCATCCACGCGGTCGAGCAAGCCCAGGGGACGAGGGCGCCCACCCAGGGCTTCGTCGACCGCTTTGCCGCCGTCTACACGCCGGCGGTCTTCGTCATCGCGCTGGCCGTGGCACTGCTCGGCCCCTGGTTGCTCGACTGGACCTGGCTGGAGGCGGTCTACAAGGCGCTGGTCCTGCTCGTGATCGCCTGCCCCTGCGCCCTGGTGATCTCGACACCGGTGACGATCGTCAGCGGCCTGGCCGCCGCAGCGCGCCGCGGCATCCTGATCAAGGGTGGCATCTATCTGGAGGAAGCCCGCAAGATCAAGGCGATCGCGCTGGACAAGA
>JANOBX010000291.1:0-46658 GCA_031411875.1 Burkholderiales bacterium
CCCAGCATCACGTAGGCGCCGTGGTCGAGCACCGGCGTGTCGCCCATTTCCATGTGCGTGTGGCGGGCGTTGGCGGCCATCATCGCGGGCTCGAAGGCCGCCGTGTAGCCCATCTCGACGTAACGGTAGCCGGTGGCCAGCGTGCCGGGGCTGCAGGTGCCGCAGCTGGCCAGTTCGATGGCGCTGGCTTCGCGCAGGGCGCCGCCCTTTGCACCCCGGTGGTCTTCGGGCAGCAGCATGCGCGCCAGGTTGGCCTTGCCGCCGCCGATGTGGGTGTGCATGTCGATGCCGCCGGCCATGAGCACGCAGTCGCTCGCGTCCAGGATCTCGTCGACCTCGGGCAGCGCCGCGACGATGCGGCCGTCGTGCAGGCAGATGTCCTGGACCGCGTCGACGCCGTGGGTGGGGTCGACGACGTGGCCGCCGTGGATGCGCACGCGGCTCATGCCGCGCTGTCCTGCAAGGCGGCATGGATGTGCCGCAACACCTCGTCGGCACGCGGCAGGGGGCCGGGCGCCACGCCGTGCAGCGGCATCATGACCACGCCGTCGGTGCGGAACAGGTGGCCGCCGTGGCCGATGCCCGGTGTGGCCACGGGGATGAAGACGTCGGCGGGCTCGGTGGCCAGCGCCGGGTGGCCGATCACCACACGCGGCTGCGGCCCCTGGGGTGGCAACGGCTCGGTGCCGAAGCTGGCCAGCCACAACAGCAGGTCGACCTCGCCACCGGCCACCAGGCGCGTCGCGTCGAAGGCCACGGGCTCATGTTCCAGCCCCTGCCAGCCCAAACGGGTTCGCAACGGCAGGCCCGACAACCAGGTGAACACGCCGTTGACCGTGGAAGCGCCGTCGCCACCCCCCAGGCTGAGCATGGCCGCACGCGTGCTGCGGTTGAGCGTGGCCACCACGCGCTGCAGCATCTCGATGAGCAACGCACCCTGCGGGCCCAGCGCCGCCGTCTCGACGACGACGACGACATAACGCGCCGCTTGCAGGCGTTCGGCCGCCGCCCGCAGGGGCGGCGGGGCACTGGCCGAGGCCCGGCCTTCGACCAGGGCGGCGAGATGGGCCACGGGGGCGAACCAGTCCTCGGCCTGCAGGCCTTCGGCCAGCACCAGCCAGCGCGGGTCGTCCACCGCCAGGCCGGTGCGCGCATTGAATTCCGGATATCGCGACGCGGGCGGGCTGCCCAGGCACAGCACCAGGTCGGCCCGGCTGCGCACCTCGGCCAAGGACGTGGCGAAACCACCGCGGTCCTGCAGCGCCCGCGTGGACTGCATCAGGGGCCCGCCGGCCGCGGCGTCGCAGATGGCGCCGGTGGCGCAGCTCAAGGCGTACAGCGCGCGCGCACCGGCCACGTCGGTGCCCAGGCCGCCGAAGAGCGGCTGCCGGCTGCCCTTCAGCAGGGCGGCGGCAGCCGCAATGGCCGTGCCTGCGTCACAGGGCTGGCCCTGGCAACGTGCGGTGGCCGCGGCCGATGTGGCAAAGCGAGACAGCGCCAGGCGGGCGCGGGCACAGTCGCTGCCCTGCAAGCCCAGGCTGCCATCGGCGTGCGTCTCGACGTCGAAGCCATCGCAGAGCAGCGGGCAGAACGGACAGGTCCAGGGCGAGCGGCTGGCGGTCAGGGGCACGGTCATCGTGGAACGGAACGCAAAGCATGTGCCACCGGGGTTTGGCGGCCCCGGGCCCGGCGCGGGCCACCGGTGCCCGCGATCCGCCAGGAACCGGGACCAGATCCGCGACACAGTGTGGCGGTTTTGACCCCCGTCCAGCCGCATGGGGCGCTCGGTGGCGATGGCACGAATCGTGTTTCTGCCTGTTCATGACACGGTCTTTTCATCCCCATGCATCCGGCTTGCGGCCCGACGCGAGCGCGCTGGCTCAGGGTTTGTCGGTAGGACTGCGTCATGCCGAGGCCCGGTCTGCGGCGGGCGGCAGTTGCAGATCGTGCAGGGCGCTGGCCACCAGCCAGCTTTCGGCGCCGGCGGTTCCGGCCGCGGCCAGGTCGGCCATGGAACGCAGGCCTCCCGCGCCCACCAGACGGGCGGCGGGTGCGCGCGCGCGCACCTCGGCCAAGGTCCGCAGGTCGGGGCCACGGCCGGTGCCCACCCGCTCCAGCGTCATCACGATCACGCGCGCCGGCCACAGTTCCGGGGCATCCCAGCAACCGGCCGGGTCCAGGCGCGTGTTATTGCGGCGGTCCAGCGACAGCACGGCCTGCGGGTGCCGCCTGAAGCAGTCGGCCAGGGCGGCGCGTGAGCGCAGCGACTCGCTGGCAAAGACAGGGACCACACGTGATGCCCCGTCCTGCAGCGCCGTCAGCACTTCGGTGGCCGCGTCTGCGTCGGCGAAGCCGGCATCCAGCCACAGTTCGCGCAGTCCGGGCAGGGCCTGCAGCAGCCGGTGCAGCACCGCGATCTGCACCTGCCCGCCCATCAAGGCGTCGAGGTCGGCCACGTACAGCCCGGGGCTGGCGCAGTGCTCGCACAGGCGCCTCCCCACGAGCACGGGGTCAGAGCTGTGGCACAAGGCGGAAACAATCGGGCGGTATGCCTCGCGCTGCCCGCCGACACCGCGCACGACCTGCCCGGCCATCAGATCGATCACGGGCAGGAGCGCGGTGCGGGTGGCCATGCGGCAGGCAAGCAGTGGGCTGGAAGGGTAGGCCCGAGGGCTGAAGAAAATGACGCGCGTCTTCGTTTTTGAGTATCTCACCGCAGGCGGCCTGGGCCCCGAAGACGCCGCCATGGCGGCGACCCTGTGGCCCATGGGCGTGGCCATGCGCGACGCGATGGTGAACGACCTGCTGCAGGCCGGCGACGTGCACGTCAGCGTGGCCGGCCTGGCCGGTTCGAACCCGCCGCCTGCAGGCGGCCGCGCCTGCGTGCCGCCCGATGACGTGGCCCTCGGCGACTGGGTGGCCTGGCAGGCGGCGCGGCACGACGCGGTGTGGCTCGTCGCACCCGAAACGCAGGGCCTGCTGGCCAGCCTGCAGCAGGCCGTGCCGGCGTCGAAGTGGCTGGGCTGCGAGGCCCAGGCCATCACCCTGGCCAGCCGCAAGCGGGCGACGCTGGCACGGCTGGCGGCCAAAGGTGTGAAGACGCCGCTGGCCTTCGCCGCAGCGGCCAGGCGCTGGGTCGTCAAGCCCGACGACGGCGCCGGCGCCGTCGACACGCAGGTGCACGACAGCCTGAGTGCAGCCCACGCCGCACAGTGCCGCGCCGCCAGCGGCAGCCTGACGCTGGAACCCTGGGTCGAGGGCGAGGCCCTGAGCCTGTCGCTGCTGTGCGGGCCTGACCGCGCCGAGCTGCTCAGCATCAACCGGCAGCACATCCACCTCGACGCCCAGGGCCGGGTGGACTACGGCGGCGTCACCGTCGGCGCGATCGCGCTCGACGATGAGCGTGGCCTGCCGCTGGCGCTGCTGGCCACGCAGATCGGCCGGGCCATCCCGGGCTTGCGCGGCTTCGTGGGCGTCGACCTGGTCTGGCACGCCAGTCAGGGGCCGGTGGTGATCGAGGTGAACCCGCGCCTGACCTGCGCCTACGTCGGTCTGTCGGCGCGCCTGGGCCGCAATCTCGCGGCCGAGATCCTGGGCCGGCCGCGCGGCGCATCGGCCGCCCCAAGGAGCCTGCCCTCCACGCGGAGCCTGCAGCATGGCCACGCCTGAGATCTTCGGCTGGGACGTGGGCGGGGCCCACGTGAAGCTCTCGCGCAGCCGGGGTTCGACGCTGCTCGAGGTCGCGCAATGGGCGTGCCCGCTCTGGCAGGGCCTGGACCGGCTCGACGGCGTGCTGCACGCCGCCGTGCAGCGCTGGCCGCAGCTGCAGGCGCCGCAGAGCCTGCATGCCCTGACGATGACCGGCGAGATGGTCGACCACTTCGCCCACCGCGAGGCCGGCGTGCGCGGCATCGCCCTGCAGCTGGCCGCAGCCGTGGCGCCAGCCCGGGTTCGGGTGTTCGCCGGCGGCACCGGCCCCGGCGGCACTCCTGACGGCGGCTGGTGCGACCCAGTTGACGCCGGCGCGCGCTGGACCGACGTCGCTTCGGCGAACTGGCTGGCCACCGCGCGCCATGTGGCACTCGTCGGCCCGGGCAGCGGCGTGCTGGTAGACATCGGCAGCACCACCACCGACTTCATCGCCTTCGGCGGCGGCCGCGTGCCGACGCAGGCCCGCAGCGACGCCGAGCGCCTGGCCAGCGGCGAACTGGTCTACCACGGCGTGGTGCGCACACCCCTGTGCGCCCTGGGCCCACGCATCGACTGGCGGGGCCGCCAGCACAATGTCATGAACGAGTTTTTTGCCACCACCGCCGACGTGTACCGCCTGACCGGCGAGCTGAACCCGGCCCACGACATGCACCCGCCGGCCGACAACGCTGCGAAGGACCTGCCCGCCACCCGCCAGCGCCTGGCGCGCATGGTCGGCCTCGACGCCCGCGACGGCAGCGACGCCGAGTGGCTGGCCATGGCCCGGGCCTGGCGCGACAGCCAGCTGGCCGAACTGGCCGGGCAGTTGCAACGCGTGCTGGCGCTGCACGGCCTGGGGCGCGACGCCCTGCTGGTGCGCGCCGGCTGTGGCGATTTCCTGGTCGACGAGCTGGCCAGGCGCTGTGCGCTCGGGCCGGGCGTGGCCTATGCCGATCTCGCCCTGGCCGCCGGTCACCCGGTCCGCGACTGGGCCCAAGTGTGTGCACCGTGCATCGCCGTGGCGGCGCTGCTGGCGCAGGAGGAATGCTGATGTGGGTGGTGAAACTCGGTGGCAGCCTGGGCAGCGACCCGGTGCTGCCGCAATGGCTGAGCCTGCTGGCGCAGCTGGGCGGCGGGCGCGTGGCGGTGGTCGGCGGTGGCGGGGGCTTCGCCGACGAGGCGCGGCGGCTGCAGGGGCTGTGGCAGTTCAACGACCTGGCCGCGCACAACATGGCGGTGCTGGCCATGGTGCAGACGGCCTACCAGCTGCACGCCATCCAGCCGCAGCTGCAGCCGGTGTCGCGCCTGGCCGAGATTCCGCGCATGCTGCAGGGTGGCCACACCGCCTTGTGGCTGCCCTTCGAGCTGCAGCGTCAATGGCCCGACGCCACCACGCACTGGGGCCACACCGCCGACAGCATCGCGCTCGACCTGGCGAGAAGGCTGAACGCCGAACGCCTGGTGGTGGTGAAGTCTTGCGCCATCGACGTCTCGCACAGCCTGTCGCAGCTGGGCGAGGCCGGTGTCGTCGACGCCGAATTCGCCAGCCTGTCGGCCGACGCGCCCTTTCCGATCAGCCTGCTCGGCAAGGACGACCTGGACACGATGCGCGCCCTGCTGCTGGACGACGGCCGGCACGGCGCCCAGAGCCGGCCCGGTGATGACCGGGCCGGCGGGCGCGCCGGCTACGCATGAGCTTCGGCCGGGGCGGCAGCTCGCCGCAGCGCCTGCAGCCGCGCCGGGTCCAGCGCGCCGGCGCGGTCGCCGGCACAGACGGCTGAACGAAAGCCGGCGAAGTCGGGCGCCAGCGTCAGCAGGCGCGGCAGATGGGCGAGCTGCAGCGCGCCGGCCAGCCCGGCCAGCATCCCCGCGGCCTGGACCTGCGCCACGAAAACCGCCAGCGCCTGCTCGTCGATCACGTCGAACAGGCTGCCTGCGCGCTTGTCGACGGTGTCGAGCATGAGGCCGGCGAAAGGCAGGTCGCAGGCCTGATCGACCCGCCGTCTGTCGAGGCCGGCGTCGACGAGGAAGACCGGGACGATCGCCGCCCCGCACCGCGCCAGGGCATCCAGGGCCGGCGCCGCGTGTTCGCAACGCGGAATGCCCACCTTCACGATGTCCACGCCGCAGTCGGCGACGGCGCGCACCCGGTCCAGCACCACGGCCAGCGGCTCCAGCGGCAGGTCGCCGATGGTGGCACTGACGGGCAGCCGGCTGCCTTGCCGGCGCAGGGCGGCCAGCACGGCGCGGAGGGTCTCGGGCGGCAGTGCGCCCAGCGCGCCGGCGCGCGGCTCCTTCAGGTCGATGAAGTCGGCGCCGCCGTCAGCAGCGGCCAGGGCCTCTTCGACGTTGCGCACGCTGACCAGCAGCTTCGTCATGCCGGTGCGCCCGCCGCATGCCGCGGATGCGCCGCGATGGCGGCTTTCAGCCAGCCCCAGGCCTCGTGCTCGGCCGCGGCCGCGGTCTTGTCGATGGCGATCTGCAGGTAGGCCATCTCGGCCGCCACTTTTTCCGGCGCCAGCATGTGCAGGCGGCTGACCAGCACCGCTCCTTCGAGCACCGCCGCCTGGGCGCGGTTCAGGCCCACGAAGGGCGCGTGCTGCGCCTCGTGCACGCGGGCCATGCGCAGGCGCGGGCGCTGCGGGTCGTCGTCGCTGTCGGCGAGCATCAGTTCGACATGGCTCAGGGCCGCCTGCAGCCAAACCCCCGGCACCGACTGGGCTGGCCGCACCGGCCAGTCGCGGCGACCGGTGACGCAGCCCGCGAAGACACGGGTGTCGGTGACGATGTTCAGCACCGCATGGCCGGTGGCCACGATGTTGTCGTGCGTGGTGGAAGGCTTGAAGGGCAACAGGACGACCGCAGCGCCGCCGTCTTCATAACGAACCCCCATCGGCGCGATGTGCGACCGGCCGGCGGCGTCGACGGTGCTGACCACCGTCTCGAAGATGACCTCGTTCACCGCCGCCGCTCCGGTGGCAGCGTCGTGCCGGGCGCACACCAGCCGTCCGGGTCGGCTTCGGCGTCGGCATCGACCGCGCAGCCCCAGTCCAGCGGCCGGTCCTGCACGTAGCGCTTGCCCAGCTTCCAGGCGATCTCGGCATGCGCCAGCTCCACGCCCATGTAGAAGGCGTGGCTGGCGTCGCCCTCCAGGCCCAGCTGCGGCCACAGCTCGAAGGCACCGCGGCCCTGGCGCAGGCCGTCGCGGTTGTAGACGTGCAGGCCCTGGTCCGAGACCTGCACGCGGAAGTTGGGGTCGCGCACGGCCGCGGCGGTGCTGGCGATCTCGTCGGGCGTGTCTGGAAACGGATGCTTGGCGTGCACCGTCATCAATCGGTCGCTCAGGCCCTTGGGCAGGCTGCGGTTGGCCTGCGCGGCGTGCATGATGCGGCGCGCCCAGTCGGCCTCGCGGATGGCGCGGCGCGCATGGCCACTCACCTGCGTCGTCAGCACCGCGGCCACGTTCAGCTCGGCGCAGATGCCGAACAGCAGCGCGTTGATGCCGCTGGTGTCGGCCTCGGTCAGCTCGGTGAGGTTGCCCACGCCGAGCATGATGGCGACGTCGGGGAAGCGTTCGCGCAATCTCTGGTACCGGCAGATCGACGCGGTGAAACCGAAGGGAATGGGGTCGAGGATGGCGTCGGCCAGGAAAGGGCGGCCGCGGGCCTGCAGGTGCTCGATGGCCGTGGCCAGCGAGGCTTCGTCGGCGGGGGTGCGCGGGATCAGCACCGGCGTGGACGCCACCTCGTCGGCGATCCACAGCGTGTCGGGCGTCAGGCTGAGCAGGTAGTCGGCGCCAGCGCGGCCGCCGCGCAGCAGCTCCTGCGCGTCCATCGAGTCGACGCTGACCTGGAAGCCTGAAGCCTTCAGCGCCTGCACGGCGTCTTCCAGGTGGTCGAAGGCGGTCTCGGGCAGGCAGCCCAGGTCGATGACGTTGGCGCCGTCGGCCACGTGCCCGCGTGCCCGCTCGAGGATCTGCGCCACCGACAGGCGCGGCGCGTCGACGATCTCGGCAAAGATCGCGACCTCGTAGTCGTCCAGCGTCACCGCCTGTGCGGCGCGGTTGAAGAAGCGCGGCAGGTCCTTCAGCTCGTCGGGGCCACGCTGAACCGGCACGCCGAAATGCTGCGACAGCGCCTCGACGTCACCGCGGCAGCGCCCCGGCACGATGATGCGGTCGGCCTGCAGCGGCAGCGGCATCAGCTGCGCCAGGCGGCGGCGGATCATCTCGCTCGTCATCAGGGCGGCCACCTGCAGCCCGAGGTCCTGCACCTCCCAGGTGAAAGGCGCATCGTGCAGGCCGTTCAGGACTTTTTCCAGGCCCGGTCGGGCCAGGTGTCCGGTCAGGAAGACGATGTGTTCCATGCAAGGGCAAGCTGCTTCAGGCGGGCGTCCAGGGCGGACTCGAGTTCGGCCGCAGAGCACACCACCTGGCAGTGGTCGATGCCGCGCAAGCGCTCGACATTGTCCAGCTCGATGCGCCGCGGCCGCAGCGTCACCCAGTCGTGCGGCGACTTCGTCACCACCACCGGTTCGGTGTCGCAAGCAAACACGATGCCCGGGATGCCCAGCTTGCCGGCCTGGGCGAACATGTTGGTGGGCAGGCTGTCGCTGATGCCGAACGCGCATTTCGCCACCGTGTTGCTGGTGGCCGGGGCCACGACGACGGTGTGGTAGACCTCGTCGTAGAGCATGCCCACCGGCACACCGCTGGCGGTCTTGTCGCGGAAGACGCGGAAGCCCGCCTTCAGCTCGTCCAGCGGCAGCTTGTAGATCTCGAGCACCTCTTCACCGGCGGCCGAGAGCATCAGGTCGCAGTCGGGCAGGCGCGCGGCCAGCGCCAGGCATTCCTCCAGGCCGTGGCCCGACCCGGTGATGCACCAGGCGAAGCGTTGCGGCGCCTTGGCCCCGCCGGGCCCGGCGCCGTCGGCCACCACCGCTTCACTCAGGATGCGAGACCTCGATGTGCAGCTTGTGCAGCTTGCGATACAGCGTGTTGCGGCTGACGTCCAGGGCCTTGGCGACGTTGCTCACGTTCCACCGGTGCTGCTCGAGCATCTGCACGAGCACGGCACGTTCGTTGGCCTGGATTGGGTTCAGCTTGACGGGCAACGGCTGCGGCTCGGCCGAGGCCGGCGGCGCCACGGGCACCATCGGGCCGGCAGGCAGCGACAGCACCGCCGCTTCGGCCGGCGCGGCAGCGCCGCGTATGCCGGCGGCCACCAGGCCGGGCAGGTGCTCGCGGGTGATGGGCTTGCCATCGGCCAGCGCCGCGGCGCTGCGCAGCGCGTGGCGCAGTTGCCGCAGGTTGCCGGGCCAGGGGTGGTCCATCAGCAGTTTCTCGGCATCGGAGCTGAGCAGGGCCTCGCCCCGGCCTTCGGCCGCCAGCACGTTGCGGATGAGCTCGCGCCTGTCGCTGCGCTCGCGCAGCGGCGGCAGGGCCAGCTCGATGCCGGCCAGGCGGTAGTACAGGTCTTCGCGGAAGCGGCCCTGCGCCACCAAGTCGGGCAGGTGCTGATGGCTGGCGCTGATGAGCTGGAAGTCGACCGGGTGCGTTTCCTCGGTGCCCAGCGGCGTGACCTGGCGCTCGTCCAGCACGCGCAGAAGCCGCGCCTGCAGGTCGAGCGGCATGTCGGCGATCTCGTCCAGGAACAAGGTGCCGCCATCGGCCTGCAGCACCTTGCCGCGGCGGCCGTTGCGCTGTGCGCCGGTGAAGGCGCCGGCGCGGTAGCCGAAGAGTTCCGATTCGATCAGCGTTTCGGGCAGGCTGGCGCAGTTGACGGCGACGAAGGCTCCGCCGGCATGCGGGCTGGCGGCGTGCACGGCGCGGGCGAAGACTTCCTTGCCGCAGCCGGTTTCGCCGCTCAGCAGCACCGGCGTTTCGCGGCCGATGACACGGCGTGCGGTTTCCAGATGGGCGAGCAGTCGCGCATCCTTGAAGGTGCTGCCCTGCCCGGCCGGCAGGCGCAGCCCGGGGGGCGACGGCAGTACCGGCTTGACCGCGCCTTCCGCGCGCACGCCCCCTGCCGGCCGCGCCTGGCCCGACACGGCGTCCGACGCCGGGCGGCGCGCCACCGCAAAGAAACGCAAGGCGGCCCCGGCACGGTAGGTCACCACCGGGTGGTAGCTGGCCGACAGGCTGCGCTGCAGAAGGTCTTCGAGCGAGGTCTGGAACAGGTCTTCGAGACGGCGCGAACGCACGTCGACCATCGACTGCAGACCCAGCTGGAACAGGGCACTGCGATTCGCCGCGAGGATGCGCCCGTCGGCTCCCACCGCCAGCTTGCCTTCGTGCAGGGTGTAGACGAACTCCGGCCGGCTGTGAAAGTGCAGCGGGTGGGCGCTGGCGAACTGCTTGTCGATCAGCCGGTTTTCGAGCATGCGCGCGGTCATGCCCAGCAGCACCAGCAGGTGCTGCTGCGTCATGCTCGAACGGCTGGTGACGTCCAGCGCACCGGCCAGCTCACCGGCCGGGTTGTAGACCGGCACGGCCGAGCAAGTGAGCTGCGTGAACTGGCTGAAGAAGTGGTCCTCGCGGCGGATGGACACCGGGCCCCCGGCCGCCAGACAGGTGCCCATGCCGTTGGTGCCGGCTTCGTTCTCGCCCCACAGGCCACCGCAGCGCAGGCCCAGCGGTGCCATCTCGGCGGCAAATTCCGGCGAGGACACCATGTGCACGATCACGCCTTCGGTGTCGGTCAGCACCACCGCCGATTCGGCGTCGGCCAGCTGCTGGTACAGCGTGGTCATCTCGTAGCGCGCGCACTCGATCAGGTCGGCATGACGGGCGAAGCGCTCCAGCAAGGCCTCCCGGTCCAGGAACACCGGCTGCCGCGGGCGGTCGGGGTGCAGCTGGTACTGCTCCAGGCAGCGGCTCCAGGACCGCGCGACCACGTCGTCGCAGTCGGCATGGACGCCGCTGCGAACAACTTCCATCACTCTGTCGGCATGGCGTTCACGTCCGTACTGCAACGAGGTCATCCACTGCTCCATCTCATCAACTGTCGGGCCGGCCTGTCCCCATGGACCATGGCCGTTGCCGGAGCAGGGATTCTGACGCGGCCGCGCCGCCGCTGCACGACATGCAGTTCGGGGTCAACCCTAGGAATGGTGGGGATGGCCTGCAATTTGCAGCCTTGCCCCGACCTTGCAGACGAATTCCGGAGTTCCGCTTGCCACTGCCCTTCCGCCCGGCCCAGCCCCTTGACGCCGCATTCACCGACACCGCACAGGCTTGCCCGATGGATCTGGTCCTGATCGAGGGCTTTCGCGCCGAGACCGTGATCGGCATCCACCATGGCGAGGACGTGCCGCAGCCGCTGGTCATCGACGTTCACGCCGGCGTCTCGCATGCCCGCGCCTGCGAGACCGACGACATCGGCGACACCATCGACTATTCGGTGGTGCGCACCCGCCTGTTGCGCCTGATGGCCGAACACCGGCTGCACATGCTGGAAGCCTTTGCCGAAGCCATCGCCGACATCCTGCTCGACGAATTCGGCGCGGCCTGGGTGCGGGTGCGGGTCGTCAAGCCCAACAAGTTCGACGACGTGCAGAGCCTGGGCGTGCAGATCGAGCGCCTGGCCCGGCCGCCGCAGCCGCCCGCGGCCGCCCGCAGCGCCGCGGTGCTGCAACTGCTGGGCAGCGGCATGGTGCCGGGCAGTCGCTGAAGGCCGGCCCCCAACCGGACGCAGAAAAGCTCGCGACAGCGGGCTTCTTCATCCGGCAGAACCAGAAACTCAGTTCGCCGCGAACGGGTGGGCTGCGCTACCCTTCTTGGCCACCACTTCCGCGGCCGTCGGCGTGCCGGCCACGGCGCGCTTGATCGACTCTTTCGTGGCCTGGTAGTTGTATTCCTGGATCTTGGCGTCGCTCTCGGCCAGCCAGTGGATGAACACGCCCACGCAGACGAACAGGTTGTCGGCTTCGTCGGCGGGAATGGTGCCGTCTTCGACGCAGTCGGCCACGGCCATGGCCACGCCGCGCTGGGCCGGGCCGAACATCTGCACGGCCTGCTTGGCACCCTTGATGGTGACCTTGTTGAACATCACGGTCGCGGGCTTGGTCAGCAGGTTGGGCGCGACGACGGCCAGCAGGGACGTGAAGCCGTCCTTGTTGTTCACCAGCGCGTTGGCAAAGGCGGTCTCGGCAGGGCTGCCACGCGGCCCGATGAGCAGGTCGATGTGGGCAACTTCGTTGCCGTCGCCGACCAGCGATTCGCCGACGAGCATGCGATCGATTTTTGCCATGATGGGTGTCTCTCCTTAGGACGTTTCACGAATGATTCGGGCACTGGCCAAGGCGGCCAGCGCCGGGTGGAGGTATCACGTTCCGTGCCACCGGCAGCGGCCACGCCCCCGTGAAAACCCCGGTCAAACGGCGACCAGGCCAGCCACCATCAAGGTGGCCACGGTGAGGTCGGCGCTGGTGCCAGGGTTGACCCCAGCGTCCTTCAGGGCCTCATCCCAGGCGGCGAAGGCCGGGTCGGCTTCGAAGCCAGCGGCAGGCAGCGGCCGGGAGCGCCAGCCCTGCGCCGTGCTCATGACATTCTGTGCCACGCTTTTGCCTTGTTTCCGAACAATGTGTGAATCGGGTTTGCTGGCCAGCCAGCCCAGGTAGACCGATTGCACGGCGGCGGTGGAGCGGGCCTCGTCGGCGCAGCCGATGCCGGGGGACAGGTGGCCCGCGGCGGCGAAGACTTCGGCAAAGTCGTCGCGGTACTGCTCGGCAATGCGGTCGCGGTCGGCCGCCAGCACCATGGCCTGGCGCAGCGTGACGCTGGGCGCGCTGCGCACGTCCTGCTCGGGCGCCTGGCCCAGCCCGCCGGGGCTGGCGTGGGCGATGGCGCGAAAGGCCGCTGCAGCGTCGTCCACGGTCAGTTCGGCCAGCACCTGCTGCAGGGCCAAAGGCAGCGGCAAGCCCGGCCGCTCGGCCGCACGTGCCAGCGGTGCGCACAGCAGCAGGATGCCCAGGTTGGTGTTGCAACCCACCGCGGCGCGGGTGGCGGCCACCGCGGCCTCGATGCGCCGGCCCACGGGCGCGCCGGGCTCGCAGATCGCGTCGCAGGCCACTTCCGCGCTGGCCAGGAACTGCGCGGCCTGCATGCCGTGGCCGGCGCCGTGCACGCTGACGTTGCCGGGCTTGCGCACGGCCACGTCCAGCGCACAGGCGCGCAGAAAGGCCGCGCGCGGGCTGAGTGCGCTCATGCCCGGCCTGCGTGGCTTGCCTGACGTAAAGGCGGGCGCAGCGCAGGCGTGGCCGCACAGCGGCGGTCGAGCAGGTCGTCGACGATGGCGCGGGCGATGTTGGCCTGCGTCACGCCCTGCAGGCCCTGCCACGCCGCCACGCCGTTGACTTCGAGCACGACGATGCTGCCGTCGGCGGCGGGCATCAGGTCCACGCCGGCGTAGTCCATCTCCAGCGCCTGCGCTGCGGCCTCGGCGGGGGCCGCCAGCGCCGGGCTCAGCGGTGCCGGCAGCGCCTGCGCGCCCTGCGCGATGTTGTGGACCCAGTGGCCGCCCTCGCGCCGCATGGCTGCGATGGCGCGGCCGCCGACGACGAGCACGCGCCAGTCGAAGCCCGGCTGCGTGGCCGACGGCACGAAGCGCTGCAGATACGCCAGGCCACCGTAGCCGCCGTCGGCATCGGCCGGTGTGCTCAGTTCGGGCAGCGGCACGTGCACGCCCTCGACCCAGCCCACGCGCCGCAGGCCCTTGCCCTGAGAACCGAACAGCGGCTTGAGCACCAGCGCATGGCCGGCCGCGCTTTCGCGCATGACGATGCGCTGCGCCTGCGCCGGCGACTCCGTGGCCCAGGTGGGCGGCGTGGGCACGCCGGCGGCATGCAGGCGCAGGCTCGTCATGCTCTTGTCGACGCTGCGCTCGATGGCGCGTGCGTCGTTGTAGACGGGCACGCCCAGGTCGCGTAAGGCATGGAGCACGCCCAGGCGCTTGGTCACCTGCTCGAAGCTGCCGCCGGCAATGCCGCGCACCAGGGCGGCAGCGGGCAGTTCGCGGCCGAAGCCGGGGATGACCAGCCCATGCCAGCTGGCGCCGGTGTCGACATGGCAGTCGGCGAGATCGACGCAGCGGCCCAGCGCGCCGCGCGCCCGCAGTGCGGCCTGCAGCTGCCGGGTGTGCCAGCCGGTCTCGTCGGCAAAGATCGCGAGCTTCATGGTCCGATGCGGCGCGCTGCACTTGCCACGGCGTTCAGGCCTGCTGCAGCCACAGCCTTTGCAGCAGCGCCATGTCCGTGCCGCCGGCATGCCAGGTGTTGCCGCTGTCGAGGTTGCTCACCCAGACCTCGGCCGGGGCGAACAGGGCCGGGTCGATCTTGTAGAAGTCGTAGCCGGCGGCGACGAACAGGTCGGCGAAGCTCTGCCCGAATTCCTTGGCATTGCGCGAAGGCAGGCGCAGCGCCAGGTCGCGCGCCGCGGCGTCGTCGCCGCGCACCGCCAGCTGCACCTGCCCGCCGTAGAGGATGGCGTCGTTGGTGCGGCCCATGGCCTGCACCCCGTCGGGGCTGGGCGCAGGCAGCGGCGCGGTGGCCGTGCCGCCGACGATGTTCGCCAGCGTGAAGCCCAGCACATGGGCCTTGTGCAGGGCCACTTCCAGCACCCGCGCCACCACCTGCGTGGTGCCGGCCAGGCTGGTGGTGGGTGTGACGATCAAGGTGAGCTGCGGCCCCTGCAGACCGCAGTCGCGCAGCAGCTTGTCGATGATCACGCGTGGCGGCTCGCGGTCGACTTCGAGCACGAGCACGCCGCTGTCGGCGCGGTCGTGGTAACCCAGTTCCTGGTACAGGTCTTCCTTCGCGGCCAGCGCCCGCGCCGGGCCCGAGCCCAGCGAGAAGAACTTGCGCCCGCCGGTTTCTTCCTTCGTGGCGGCCAGGCTCCAGCCGGCGTACTGGCTGCCCAGGCAGGCCAGCACCGGCTGCGCGCTGGCCACGTCCACCCAGGTGGGCCAGCCGCTGGCGGCCGCGCCGGGGCGCAGGCCCACCTGGCCCAGTCCGCCCAGGCAGATCTCGCCCACCAGCAAGCCAGCCAGCGCGCTGCCGGGCACGGCCAGACCGGCGTCGACGATGCACACGCCGTCGGCTTCATGACGCACGGCCAGGCCGAGGACGCCTGCGTCACGCAGCAGTCGCTCGACCAGCGGCCGGGCCAGGGTGTTGACGCTGTGGGTCATGCGGGTGTCTCCAGAAGGTTCAGCAGGGCGTCGCGGCGCGCGCCCAGGCGGGCCAGCACGTCGGGCGCGCTCGGGCCACGGAGTGTGACGCTGCACAGCGGCTCGCCGGCGCCGAAGTGCTGGCCGGCACCCGGCAGGTCGTGGACCTCGGGCGCGGCCGCGAGCACGGCCGCCTGTCTGGCGTCGAGCGTCAGCGCACGGCGGGCGAAGACGATCTCGTAGCCGCGCACGGCCTGCTCTGGTGCTGCTTCGAGGGGCGGCCCGGGCAGCAGCCCTTCCAGACAGGCCCGGACATGCGCGGCCATCGGCCGCCAGTGGGGGTACAGCACGATGCTGGCGGGCGGGCGCGGGTTCACCTCGAGCAGCTGCCAGGCGTCGCCGTCCAGCAGGAAGTCCAGGCTGCCCAGGCCGCGCAGCCCGAAGGCCGGCACCAGCCGGTCCAGCGCCCGCTGCAAGGCGGCGGGCACGCCCGCCGGCACCGGCACCGGGCCGACGACGCCGCAGAACATATACGGCACCTCGGGCCGTACCGGATGAGCGCGGATGTTCTGCTGGTTGATGCCCAGCAGCCGCGCCTCTCGGCCATTGGCGACGAAGGTGGCCGACATCGCCTGGCCGGGCGCCCGCCGCTGCAACACCTGCCCCGGTGCCAACACCGGCGACGCCGCCGCGGCCGACAGCAGGCGGATGTGGCTGGCGCCGCAGGCGTGCAGGTCCTTCAGCAGCCAGGCCTGCCCATCGGGCGGCCGAACCTGCGCCACCGGCGGATGCGGAATACCCTCGCTGGCGAGAAAGCCGAGGAAGAGCGCCGGGTCGCGCAGCCGCGCCACGGCCTCGGGCGTGCAGCCGAGCCATGGCAGGCCAGGCGACGCATCGACCAGCAGGTCGGGCCGGCCTTCCAGGCCGCTGCCGGCCACCCAGCCCACCGGCGCAGCCCAGGCGCTGCCAGGCTGGCCGGTTTCTGCGAGCGCGGCCTGCAGCCGCATGGCGTCGATCTGGAACTTGCCCGTCTGGCCCACTGGCCACCAGCGCCGCGCCAGCGCCCGCGTGTCGGCGTCGCCGAACACGTCCAGGGCCAGCACCTCGAAACCGTCGTCGCGCGCGGCTTGTGCAAGCAGGCGGGCCGACAGCCCGGCCACCACCAGCGTCGGGCTCACGGCTGCGCAGTCAGCGGGCCGGCTTCTCGGCCAGGAATTCGCGTGCCACGGCATAGGCCTCGGTGAAACCCAGCACCTGCGGCACGTCGGCTTCGCGCATGCGCAGCAGCAGGCGGTGGTGGGTCTGGTACTTGACGTTGCCCACGGCCAGCGCCCCGATGCCCACGGCCTGGGTGTGCGCCAGGGGCGCGCCCTCGTCCATGACACCGACGCCGGCGATGCCCTCGGGCGGCACGGCGTTGACGTCGGCCGCCACCTTCAGCCGCCGGGCATGGGCCAGCTGGGCCACGTTCAGCACCTGGACCCCGGCCGCGGCGCAGCCCAGCACGACATCGGCCTCGGCGATCGAGGCCTGCACCGCTGCGGCGTCCGCCCCCGACAACCCCTGCAGGGCGACGCCGAAACGTGCGTTCGTCTGGTCGGCCGCCGCCTGGGCCACGGCCTGCCCGCCACGGCCGGACAGTGAGACATGGGCGCCGGCCTGCGCCGCGATCACGCCCGCCACCCGGCCCACCGGGCCCAGCCCGCCCAGGACCACCACGCGGCGGCCAGCCAGCCCGCTGCCGTGGTGCTTCAGCAGCTGGGCGTCGACACAGGCGAGCATGGCCGCGGCCGTGGTGTAGGCCCCGCTGGGGTCGGCCATGACAGACACGATGAAGGGCTTGACCATCGCCGCGCGGGCCTTGTCCAGCATGTCGGCGGCCAGCAGCGCGTCGCGGCCGCCGATGAAGATGCCGGTGCGGGCCACGCCCTTCGGGCCGCGCGAGAAGATGGTGTCCTGCGTCATGGCGGCGATCGCGTCGAGGCCGACGTCGCCGTAGGGCACCACCATCTGCCAGCCGGCGTCGGCCGCCATGTTGACGTCGAAGGGACTCATCTGCCGGCCCGGGGTGAACATGTGCAGGATGTAGGGGCGGGTCATGGCGGCGGTTCGCAAGGAAGATGTTCAGGAACAGCTGATGCTGGCGCCGCTGTTGCGGGGCCGCACGATCTGCAGCTGCAGGCCTTCGTGCAGCAGGCCGGCGGCGCGGGCGCTGCGCACCGCGGACTCGGCCGCGGCCAGGCTGGGCAGGATGGCGAAGCCGGTGGGGCCCCACGAGCTCTGGCCCACCGCCGCGCCCTGCCCGGCCTCGGCACCTTCGGCCAGCCACTGCACGAGCTGACCGACTGCGCCGCTGGTGTAGCCCGAGCCGCCCTGGGCCGGCGCGAAGTGTTCGCCGAGCAGCTCTTGCATGCGGGTGAGGCCGCTGGCGAAGGCCGCGAAATCGCCGCTGGCCGCGCCGGGCAGCACGCGCATCAGCACCTGGTGGCAGATGTCGGCCGCGCTGGCACGTGGCAGGGGCTCGAGCTGGGCGATGGCCTGGCGTTCGCGGGCACCGGACAGGCCCTGAACCGCCGGGTCCTGCACGACCAGCACGCGCCACGCTTCGGGCAGCGCAATGCGTGACAGCACCGGCGCCGGGCTGCCGTCGGCGCCGGGGCCGCCGTCGAGCAGCAGGCCGCCCTGGTCGAAGCCGGCCACGCCGATGCCCGAGCGCAGGCCCCGACCGAGCCAGCCGGCCAGCGTGGCGCTGCCGACCGCCAGGCCGTGGCATTGCGCGAATGCATGGCCGATGGCCAGCGCGAGCTGCGTGCCGGAACCGAAGCCGGCGTGCGCGGGCAGGGTCTGCACCAGGCGCAGCTGCAGCGGTGCTGCCAGCCCGGTGCGCGCACGCAGCTGCATCAGATGGGCCTTGGCACGGTCGATCTCGCCCGCGCCGCCGCGGGTCAGGGCCGTGACCTCGTCGGCCACCGCGCCAGCAGGCGCCGGGGCAAGCTCGACCACGGTCTCGAAGCCATCGATCACCAGTCCCAGGCTGCCGAAACGCCGCCCGAGCGTTCCGGCCGGGTCCAGGAAACCCAGGTGCAGTCGGCCCGGGGCACGCACCAGCAGTGACCGTGGGCGGGCGGCCGTCAGGGTTGGAAGGGGCATGTCGCAGGCCAGCATGGGATGCGGAAAAGCAAGCATCGTTCCGCTCAGGGTTTTCCACGCCCAGACGGTGAACGGGCGGCCAAGCGCGGGCAGCGCCTGTGCCGCTCGCAGGACACAGTGTCCTGCCCCCGGCCGTGGCGATCAGTCGTACTTCAGGTACTTGAAGCGGGGGTCGTCAGGCGTGCCTTCCAGGCCGCTGTCGGCCTGGGCACCGGGTTGCCACATCAGCACGTCCTCGATCTTCGCGGCCAGCGCGAAATCCTTGTCGGTGATGCCCTTGGCCGCGTGGTTCTGCAGCTTCACCGTGACGAAGGCATAGCTCACCGAGAGGTCGGGGTGATGCCAGGCGGCCTCGGCCAGGTGCCCGACCGTGTTCACGACCATCAGCGTGGACTTCCAGCCGCTGGTCTTGTATTTGCGGCGGATCCAACCGTCCTCGAAGGTCCATTTCGGCAGTTCTTCCGCCAGCCGGGCGTGGATCTCGTCGATGCCGTACACCGCGTCGGGGCTGGGCTTGCGCCACTGGGCCATGGGTGTGCTCCTTCCTGTAGTCGCTGTCTGACGCGGGCGCGGGGCGACCGCCGATGGCCGCACCCGGGCGGCCGCCTGAGCATCATCCCATCGACACAAATTCACCCGTCGACAGGAGAACAACCATGAACATTCGTCCCTTGCTGTTGGCTGTGGCCGCCGCCACCCTCGCCATCACCACCACCGGCTGCGCCGTGATGCGTGACCAGTCCACCGTGGGCGCCTACATCGACGACGCCACCCTGACCACCCGCGTCAAGGCGAAGCTGGCAGAGAACCCGCAGGTCAGCGCCGCTTCGATCAGCGTCGAGACGCTGAACGGCACGGTTCAGCTGTCGGGCTTCGCCAAGAGCGCCGAAGAACGCGGCATGGCCGAGCGCCTGGCACGCGAGACCTCGGGCGTCAAAAGCGTCCGCAACGACGTGATCATCCGGAACTGAGCTCGTCTTCGGTGACCGGCAGTGGCACGTGCACCTCGATGCGCGTGCCCTGCCCCGGCGGGCTGCTGATCTGCATGCGGCCGCCCACCGACTCCACACGGAAGCGCATGCCCACCAGGCCATGCGTGCCCGAAGCGGCAGCCCCCGGCGCGAGCCCGCGGCCGTCGTCCCACAACGACAGGCTCAGGCCTTCGTCGTCCGTTGCCATGTGCAACGAGACCTTGGTCGCCATGGCGTGCTTGGCCACGTTGGTCAGCGATTCCTGCACGATCCGGTAGATCACGATCTGCAGATCCGGCATGAGCTTCACGTCGGCCACGTCGGCGTGCACCACCAGACCTGAACGCTGCTCGAATTCGCGCGCCAGGATCTCGAGCGCCACCTTCAGGCCCAGATTGCTGAGTGCCGACGGGCGCAGGTCTTCGATGATGCGACGCTTCAGCGAAATGCCCTGATCGATGCTGGCGTTGAGCTGCTGCAGCCGTTCGAGCTGATCCGGGCCCGGGGTGGACCCCAGGCTGCGCTTGAGCCTGACGATGTCGAATTTCGACGCCGTGAGCAACGCTCCGAGCTCGTCATGAAGTTCGCGGGCCAGCCGTGCACGCTCGTCTTCGCGAGCCGTCTGCAGGTGGCGCGCCAGCTCGGTGAGTTCGGCCGTGCGTTGCCGCACTTCGGTTTCCAGCAGGTCCCGCTCCAGGCCCAGGGCGCGGGCGTGCTCGCGCTGGGCGCGATCGAGCGCGGCGCTGTTGCGGAAGTAGAAGATCAGCGCCAGAAGACTCAGCAGGGTCATCACGCGCACGCCGTTCTGGCCCTGGCGCAGCGTCGCGTCGATGGCAGTGCGGGCTTCGGTGATGTTGCGGCTCTCGATCACGAGCAGCGCTTCTGCGGCCCTGCGCGCACCTTCCATCTTTTCCCGGCCGATGTCGGTCAGCATGAGGCTGCGCCAGGCCTCGGTCTGCCCGACGTCGAACAACGCCATCGTCTCGGTCACTTCCGACAGCTTTTCGAGCGTGCGCTGGTTCAGCACGGCCACCTGTTCCTTCCAGGCGGTGTCGTCGGGGTAGCGGCTGGACAGCACGGCCAGGGCCTGGGAGATGTCTGACTGGGCGTCGCGGAAGGGTTCGAGGTACTCCGCACGGGCCGTGAGCAGATAGCCGCGCTGGGCGCTTTCGGCGTCGAGCAAGCGGCGCATCAGGGTCTGGATGGCGGTGCGGGTCTGGGAACGCAGGGTCAGGCTCTGCAGCGAGGTGGCCGCACTGCTGAACGACATCTCGGCCACGACCAGCACCATGCCCGCCACGCCGCAGGCCAGGGCGATGGCCACGGTCAGGCGGCGGGATCGGCGCAGGCGCGGAGGCGGTTGGAAGCTCATCGGGGTTGGCGGAACGTGGAGACGCACATCTCCGGCAGTCTACGCAGCGGGCCGCGCCGTGGCTGTAGGACGGCACCGCCAAGGCGGATGTGCCGTCGGTGCCGTCCTACCGCCATGACGAACGGCGGCCTACAGGGCGAACGGCATGCCCGCCCTAAAGTGACAGCACGCTGCAGGGTTTTGCGGCGACCCCATATCTCCAGGAGCCCTTCATGCTGCATTACGCCGTCGTCTTTCTCGTCATCGCCCTCATCGCCGCCATCTTCGGTTTCGGCGGCATCGCTGCCAGCGCCGTCGGCATTGCCAAAATCTTGTTCGTCGTCTTCCTGGTGCTGGCCGTGGCCTCGTTCGTGTTCGGACTGATCAAGAAACGCTGATCACCTGGCCTCCACGACCAGCGGCTGCTCAGTGCAGCTTGA
This sequence comes from Burkholderiales bacterium, assembly GCA_031411875.1. Classification (GTDB taxonomy): domain Bacteria; phylum Pseudomonadota; class Gammaproteobacteria; order Burkholderiales; family Burkholderiaceae_C; genus Rubrivivax. Next base: position 20,768 of record JANOBX010000291.1, read on the forward strand.
CCCTGGGCTCGGTCGTTCGCGTGAGGAAGCGCGACGCCGAGCCCAGTGCCGTTTTCCACCAGCCATGCAGCGCCACCTGGTGCATCTTGTAGAGCGACAGGTACATGGTGCGCGCGAACAGCCCTTCAACCCAGAGATTGCCGCCCACCAGCGCACCCATCAGGTTGCCGACGGTGCTGTATTCGCCCAGCGACACCAGGGAACCGAAATCGCGGTAGCGCCAGGGCTTGAGCGGCTCGCCCTGGATGCGGGCGCGCAGTTGCTTCACCAGATGCGAGGCCTGCTGGTGCGCCGCCTGCGCACGCGGCGGCACATTGCCTTTCTGGCCCAGCCAGGGCGCCGCTGCGCAGTCGCCGATGGCGAAGACGTGCGGATCACTCGGCGTCTGCAGGCTGGGCAACACGACGATCTGGTTGATCTTGTTCGTCTCCAGCCCCAGGGTCGTCAGGAACTCCGGCGCCTTCACGCCCGCAGCCCAGACCACCAGTTCAGCCGGCAGCAATTCGCCGCTGGCCAGCTGCACGCCCTCGGCCGTCACGCCGGTGACCCGTGAGTCGGTGCGCACCCGCACCCCCAGACCGCGCAGCAGATCGGTGGCCGACGCGGCAATGCGTTCTGGCAGGGCCGGCAGGATGCGCGGGCCGGCTTCGAGCAGGTTCAGGTGAATGTCGCGTTCCGGGTCGATCTTCTCGAGGTTGTAGCTCACCAGGGTGCGCGTGGCCTTGTGCAGTTCGGCCGCCAGTTCCACCCCTGTGGCCCCGGCACCGATGATCGCCACCTGCAGCTGGCGCGGGCCCAGCGGCGCGGCCTGCATGTGTGCACGCAGGCAGGCGTTGACGAGGCGGCGGTGGAAGCGCTGGGCGTCGGCCGGCGTTTCCAGCGCGATGGCGTGCTCGGCCACACCCGGGGTACCGAAGTCGTTGGTCTTGCTGCCCACGGCGAGCACGAGCGTGTCGTAGGCGCGCGTGTAGCCGGGGGTGACGACGACGCCGTCCTCGTCGATCACCGGGCCCACCAGCACCAGGCGGTTGGCACGGTCCAGGCCGATCATCTCGCCCACGCGATAGCGGAAGCCGTGCCAATGGCTCTGGGCCAGGTAGTCGGTGGCGTGCACGTGCAGGTCCATGCTGCCGGCCGCGATCTCGTGCAGGTGCGGCTTCCAGAAATGCGAACGGGCACGCTCGATCAGCGTGACATGCGCCAGGCCCTTCTTGCCCAGTGTGTCACCCAACCGCGTGGCGAGTTCCAGGCCGCCGGCACCACCGCCGACGATGACGATGCGGTGCGGCCCGGTCTCGGCGCCGGTGCCGCCGGCGGGCTTCTCGCTGGATGCTGTCGTGTTCATGCAGGGTCCCATGCAAACGCCGGGCCCGTCGCGGACGCGAGGCCTCAGCCGCCCCACCCGTCCCACCGCAAACGGATGGCTCGGCCAAGGCGCGAGGCTACAGTCCCGGGATGATCCAGCCCGCCTCCAGCTCTCCAATCCTTCGGCGCAACAGCCGCCGCACCGTGCACCGGCTGCTGGCGCTGTGGCTGGCCTTCGCCACGCTGCAGCCTGTGGCGGCACAGACGGGCGTGGAACGCGAGCAGGGCCTGCGCGACAACACCCCGCGATGGCACGCGCTGACCGGGGCCACCCTGGTGCTGGGTCCGGGCCAGGTGGTGACCCAGGGCACGCTGGTGCTGCGCGACGGACTCATCGTCGCCGCCGGTGCCAGTGCCGACGTGCCTGTGCCCGCCGGCGCCCGCGTCTGGCCCCTGCCCGGGCGCACCGTCTATGCCGGCTTCATCGATCTGGCCAGCGACCTGGCGGTGCCTGCGGCTCTGCGCCCACCGCCGCCCGGCCGCCCGATGTTCGGCCCGGGCAGCGAACTGCCACCCCCGGCGGGGCCGCGTGCCGAGCCGCGGCCCATGGCGGCGCGGGCGCTGGCTTCACGCAACCGGTCGGTGCGCGCCGAGCAGGACGTGGCGCAGCAACTCGAATGGAAGGCCGACGATGCCCGGCCCGCGCGGGAACTCGGCTTCACGGCGGTGCTGGCAGCACCGGCGGCCGGGGTGTTCCGGGGTCAGAGCGCCCTGCTGTCCACCCAGCCCGCACGCGATGCCAAGGCCGCCGTGATCAGCCCGCGCGTGGCCCAGCACATGGGCTTCGAGACCCCCAACGAAGGCAACACCTACCCGACCTCGCTGATGGGCGCGGTGGCACTGGCGCGCCAGACGCTGTTCGACGCACGCTGGTACGCCCAGGCCAGTGCAGCGGGCGGCCAGGAACGCCTGCAACACAACGCTTCGCTGGCGGCGCTGGCCCCGGTCCTGGCGGGCACGCAGCCGGTGGTGCTGGCGGCGTTCGACGAGCAGGACTATGGCCGCATCGCGCAGCTGCGCGACGAATTCAAGCTGCGTGCCATCGTCCACGGCAACGGCCACGAATACCGGCGCGCGCTTCAGCTGGCAGCGGCCCGGCTGCCCGTCGTCGTGCCGCTGAACTACCCCGCCGCGCCGGAGCTCGGCGACCCCGACAGTGCGCTCGACGTGTCCCTGGCCACGCTGCAGCACTGGGAGCAGGCCCCTTCCAACCTGGCGCTGCTGCAGCGTGCCGGCGTGTCCTTCGCCGTCTCCGCGGCCGGGCTGCGCGAGCCGGCGCGCGAGTTCTGGCCGCGCCTGCGCCAGGCCGTGCGCCGGGGCTTGCCGGCCAGTCAGGCACTGGCCGCACTGACGACCACGCCCGCAGCGCTGATCGGCGAAGACAGGCGCCTCGGACGCCTGGCACCGGGCCAGCTGGCGCATGTGGTGGTGGCCAGCGGCGACCTGTTCACACAGGACGACGCGGTGGTGGAACTGACTTTCGTCGACGGACTGCCCCTGCCCACCGAAGCCGCCGCGCGGCCCGACCTGCGCGGCAGCTGGGCCGTCGACGCAAGCGCCGAACGCCTGCAGATCGGCGGCACGCGCAGCGCCCCGCGCTGGGAGGGCAGCGGCGGACCCTGCGAGCTGCAGCCCCGCGGCGAGGCCGACTGGGTGCTGCGCCTGCCCTGCGCCCGTGGCGCCGACGCCGCGAGCCAGCGCGTGCTGCTGGCCACGCAGCGCGGTGAACGCTGGGCCGGCACGGTGCAGACCGGCGACGGGCCGCTGCTGGCCTGGTCTGCGCAGCGTGTGGCCGCCTGGGCCGGCCCGGCGACAGCACCGCCTGAGGCGGTGGCGGTGGCTTCAGCGGCTTCGGCAGCCCCGGCGGCTTCGGCACCTGCCGCAGCCGCAGGCTCGTCAGCTGCAGGCCCATCAGCCGCGGCAGCCGACGCAGCGGCCGCCGCCGCTCCGGTCAGCGCCGCCCAGCGGGCGGCCGACGCCGCGGTCCCCGCGCCCAGCCCGCGCTACCCCGCGGGAGCCATGGGCATCACCGCGCCAGAACAAGCCGCGTCGCTGCTGCTGCGCAACGCCACGGTCTGGACCCAGGGCCCGGCCGGCACCCTGGCCGGTGCCGACCTGCTCATCCAGCGCGGCAAGATCGTCGCGGTCGGCCGCAACCTGGCCGCGCCAGCCGGTTCGCAGACAGTCGACGCCAGTGGCAAGCACATCAGCCCGGGGCTGATCGACGCCCATTCGCACATCGCCATGTCGCGCGGCATCAACGAGTTCAGCCATTCCGTCACCGCCGAGGTGCGCGTGGCCGACGCGCTCGACGCCACCGACATTGCGATCTACCGCCAGCTCGCAGGCGGCCTGACCACCAGCCATCTGCTGCACGGTTCGGCCAACACCATCGGCGGCCAGAGCCAGCTCATCAAGCTGCGCTGGGGCAGCGCCGCCCAGGGCCTGCTGTTCGAAGGTGCCAAGCCGACCATCAAGTTCGCACTCGGCGAAAACGTCAAGCAGTCGAACTGGGCGACGCAGGCCTCGCGCTACCCGGCCACACGCATGGGCGTCGAACAGGTGCTGCGCGACAGCTTCGCGGCCGCTGCCGACTACACCGCCACCTGGCGCGACTGGCGCAGCAACCCGCGCGGCCGCCCCGAGCCGCGCCGCGACCTGCAGTCTGAGGCGCTGGTGGAAGTGCTGGAGCGCCGGCGCAGCATCCACATCCATTCCTACCGCGCCGACGAGATCCTGATGTTCACGCGGCTGGCCGCCGAACTCCGGCTCGAGGTGGCCGCCTTCCAGCATGTGCTCGAAGGCTACAAGGTGGCCGATGCGATGGCCGGCATCGGCGCCGGCGCCTCCACGTTCTCGGACTGGTGGGCCTACAAGATGGAAGTGGTGGACGGCGTGCCCGCCAACGCCGCCATGATGCAGCGCGCCGGCGTGCTCACCAGCCTGAACAGCGACGACGCCGAGCTCGGCCGGCGCCTGAACACCGAAGCCGCGAAGGCAGTCAGGCACGGCGGTCTGTCCGAGGTCGAAGCGCTGGCGCTGGTGACCATCAACCCCGCACGCCAGCTGCACGTGGACACTCGCGTGGGCTCGCTGGAACCCGGCAAGGACGCCGACTTCGTGGTCTGGAACGGGCCGCCGCTGTCGACCTACAGCCGCGCCGAGCAGACCTGGATCGACGGCAGGCGCTACTTCGACATCGACGACGACCGACGCCTGCGCGAAGCCGACGCCGCCGAGCGCAAGCGCCTGGTCACCGCGGCGCTGCGCGCACCGCGCCCGCCGGCCGGCCCACGCGGGCGCGGCGACGCGCCGGGCCCACGACCGGGACCCGGCGACGGCGGTGTCGACGCCGACATCGGCGCGGCAATCGGAACTGCAAACGGCACGGCAATGGGCAGCGACCTGGGCGAATTGCGCTGGCGTGCGCTGCTCGACCAGGCCCGTGCGTTCCGCCATGCCTACGACGGACAGGCCGCCTGGCACGAATGCACCGAGGACGCCCGATGAGCCAGGCTCGGAAAATTTTCGCGCAACGCCACGCGCTTCGCCCAGTGCTGGGCGCTTGGGCCGTCCTCGCCGCCACGCTGGCAGGCACCGCGGCAGCCGCCACCGCCGTGCCGCCGCCCCCGCAGCGCACGCCCTTGTTGCTGACCAACGCCAGCTTCCACACCGTCAGCGGCCCGGTCATCGCCAACGGCCGCATGCTGGTCGAGGGCGGGCGCATCGTCGCCATCGCCGGGCCGGGCGAAACCCTGCCCGCGGCCAGCAGCGCACCCCAGGTGCTGGACCTCGGTGGACGCCACGTCTACCCGGGTTTTGTCGCGGCCAACACCGCGCTCGGTCTGGTCGAGGTGCAGTCTGTGCGGGCCACGGTCGACCTGGCCGAGGCCGGCGCACTGAACCCCAATGCCCGCGCCCTGGTGGCCGTGAACCCCGACAGCGAGCTGTTGCCCGTGGCCCGCAGCAACGGCGTGCTCGCGGCGCTGGCCGTGCCCGAGACCGCACGCAGCGGCGGCATCGCCGGCACCTCGGCATTGCTGCAGATGGACGGCTGGACCTGGGAAGACATGGCCTTGCAAGGCGCCGTGGCCCTGCACGTGGTGCTGCCGTCCATGCGCCTGAACAGCGACCTGCTGCGCCCGCCGCTGGACGCGCTGGCAGAAGAACTGCGCAAGGCCACCGCTTCGCGGCTGCGCGAGATCGACGACGCCTTCGACGCCGCCCAAGCCTATCGCCGCGCCCGCGCCGCCGAGCCCGGCCTGCCGCAGGACAGCCGCTGGCAGGCGATGCTGCCGGTGCTGGAAGGTACCCGGCCGCTGTTCGTGCACGCGCAGGAACTGGCGCAGATCCGCCACGCGCTGGCTTTGGCCGAACGGCACGCGCTGAAGCTGGTGATCGTGGGCGGTGCCGACGCCTGGCGCCTGGCCGACGTGCTGCGTGCCCGCCAGGTGCCGGTGATCATCTCCAGCGTTCACGGCCTGCCGCTGCGGCGCGACGACGAGGTCGACGCCCGCTTCACGCTGGCGGCCAAGCTGGCCCGGGCCGGGGTGGCCTTCGCCATCGCCCGGGCGGGCGGGCCCTTTGCCGCCGCGCACGAACGCAACCTGCCTTATGAAGCCGCCAGCGCCGCCGCCCACGGCCTGCCGCGCGACGAGGCGCTGAAGGCCATCACGCTGTACCCGGCACAGATCCTGGGCGTGGCCGACAAGCTGGGCGCGCTGGCCCCTGGCCGCCTTGCCAGCTTCATCGTCACCGACGGCGACCCGCTCGAGACCAGCACCCAGGTGCAGCGCATCTTCATCCAGGGCCGCGAGGTCGACGCCGGCAACCGCCAGACCCGGCTGCAGGACAAGTACCGGCAGAAGTACGAGCAGTTGAAGGTGCGCTGAGTCAGTCGCGACCCTTGTGCTTGTCCTTGCCGTGGCCCTGGCCATGGCCCTGGCCCTTGTCCTTGTCCTTGTCCTTGCCATGGCCCCCGCGGTCGTCGTGGTCCGGGCCGCGGCCGCCGTGGCGCACCTTCTGCTCGTACCAGTCGTCCCGCACGAAGTACACCGGCGCACCACAGGCGCCGTACTCACGACAGTGCTTCTTCCAGTTCTTGCGGTGGCCCGGCGGCACCCACATGTAGACCGGCTCGGGCGCGCGCACCATGCGCGCCGGGCGTTCCACGTAGATCGGCTGCGCCACCACCAGCTGAGGCTGCGGGAAACGGCCGATGTCGATGCGCCCGTAGACCCCCGGCTGGCTGATGCCGATGGACACGCCGACGTCGATGTCGGAGGCACCGGCAAGCGTGGGCGCGAAGGCCAGGACCGGCAACAGCGTGGCAAGGACGAAGGTGGACAAGGCGGTGTTCAAGGGCTGCTCTCCATTCAGCCCGACTGCGGGCCGTGCAGCCTTGAACGCTTGAGCGCCAGGCTGGGCTGTCGGACGAGAGGCCGTTCGTCTCGCGAACGGGGGTCGCGATGCGGTCCCCGACCAGCCACCGCCCGCGAGCCGCTCGCGTCAGGGCAGGCCGAAACCCAGCCGCTGGAACTCGGCCCGCGCCACCTCGCTGCGCAGGTGCGCCACGAATTCGGCCGCCAGCGCCGCCTGCGTGCTGCCGCTGACCACGTTGGCCTGGTAGCGGATGGGCGTGGTCGTGGCCAGCGTCTCGACCACACGCACCCGGCCCGGTACTGCCGCCGCCGCGCTGGTGGCGTAGACGAAGCCCGCCTCGACGTCGGCTGCGGCCACGAGCTCCAGCGCGGCGCTTTCGTCGTCGGTGAACACCAGCTTGCGCTGCACCGAGGGCCAGAGGCGCTGGGCATTGATGGCTTCGCGCGCATAGCGCCCGGCCGGCACGCTGGCCTGGCGACCCATGGCGATGCGCACGACCTCGGGCCGCGCCAGGTCGGCGATTCGCCGCACCGGCAGGTTCAGGCTGGCCGGCACCACCAGCACCAGGGTGTTGGCGGCAAAGGCGCTGCGCAGGTCGGGCACGAGCAGGCGGCGCTGCACGCCGAGCGCCACGGTCTCGGCGTCGCTGCCGGCCAGCACGTCGGCGCGGGTGTCGCGGGCCACCTGCTCGAGCAGCTTGCCGGCAGCGCCGGGCAGCAGGTTCACGCGCACCCCCGGGTGGCTGGCTTCGAAGCTGCGCGCCACCGCCGGCATGGCGGCGGCCAGGCTGCTGTCCACCGCCACCACCAGGGTTCTAGCCGCGGCCTGAGGCGGTGTCTGCGCCAGCGCAGGCCCGGCCAGCAGCAGCAGCGCCCAGATCAGGAACACGCTTCTTTTCATGAGGGCTCGCGCAGCGGCAGGTTGGTCAGCAGGTTCTGCGGCTTGCAGCGCAGCACCCCATCGGCACCATGGGCCAAGCCCAGGTAGACCGGCCGGCCGGCGATGTCGGGCCGCATGTCGGCCGGGTCGGCGAATTCCAGGCGAAACAGGCTGAGCAGACGGCGTTGGCGTTCGGCGTCGACCTCGGCGCCCTGGTACAGGTCGTTGAGCAGCGCCGTGCTGTCGACATCCAGGCCGATGTGCCAGCGCCAGCGCTCGTCGTCGATGCGCGGCACCGGCGTGATGTGCACCGCCACGCCCAGCAGCTGCAGCACCCAGCGCTCGAGCACGCGGGCCAGCGCCGGCAGCCCGCTTCGGCCGTTCTTCAGCTTGAATTGCAGGCCATGGCCGAGTTCCTGCGTGATCTCGGGCGACAGGTCCAGCAGCAGCGGGTGGTGGCCGCGGGCCGCCGCAGCCCAGTAGCGTGCGGCCGTGTCGGCGCCCAGCACCGCCACGTCCAGCGCCTTGGGCTGCACCTGGGCCTGCATCAGCAGCTGGCCCAGTTCGCCCAGGCCGGCGGTGCGGTGCAGCAGGTCGAGCGTGTCGCGGTCGCCGGCCAGCACGCGCCCGGCCTGCACGCGGATGCGCTGCGGGCGGAACAGCAGCTCGCCGGCGCGGGCCTCGAAGACGTCCGGGCCCCGGCCGGGTTCTTCGTCGTCCGCCAGACCCGCACCCCCTTCCAGCAGCCCGCGCACGATGGCCTGGGCCAGCAGGTCGACGAAGAGCGGCGGGATGTCGATCGGGCCTTCGCCCCGAAACAGCGCCAGATAGGCCGCCTGCAGGCTGCCGGCCGCCAGCAGGCGCTGGCGGAAACGCAGGAATACGCGGTAGTTGTCCTGGGCGTCGCGGTCCTTCAGGCGAGCCAGGCGTTCCGGCGTGACTTCACGCCGCGGCTCGTCGCGCAATGCGGCGTGCAGGGCGCGTTCGGAATCGCAGCTCTCGGCCACCGGCGCCAGTTCCCCGCGCTGCAGGAAGAGACGCAGGTAGTCGTCGCTGGGGCGGAGCAGGCCATCGGCTTCCTGCTCCAACGTGGCCCAGCCGCATTCCGGCCAGAAATCGTCGGTGTCGCAGCCCGCGTGCCTGCCGGTCGAACTGTTCAGGGATGAGGGCATGGCGAGCGGCGGCAACGGAACGGGGCGAGGGATCGGCAACAGGGGTTCGGCTGCGGCACGGCCGGGGCCGCTAGAGCGCGCAGCTGCGAAATCCGCAGAAGGCGTGATCATGCCCCGGGGGCGCAAAACGGCGCGCGTGGGGGTGATGGCGCCGTCGCCGACTGGCGAACGACGCGCCCGCCAGCACCGCCTGGCTGGCGGCAGGCGGCGCCGGGTCGACGCAGCCGGCCGGCACCTGGCCCGCACCCGGCCAGGCGCGGGCGCTGCCGGCCACCCATTCGAAGACGTCGCCCCAGGCAAAGCCGCGCGAAGCCGCCGTGCTGGCCGCCACCACCCATTCCGGTTCGGTGGGCAGGCGTCGGCCGGCCCAGCGGCACCAGGCCTGCGCCTCGAAGCGGCTGACATGCATGACCGCCTGGCCTGCCGCGGCGCGCTGCAGACCCGCGCCCCGCCCCTGACCACGCTGCACCAGCACGCCGCCCAGCAGCTGAGCCACATGGCGCGGCGCGCGGCGGGCACCGGCCTCGTCGGCCACGCTGCCGCGCACATCGGCCTGGGCCTGAAGCCACTGCCAGCCGGCCTCGCCCCAGAGTTCGGGCCGGTCGTAGCCGCCGTCGGTGGCGAATTCGGTGTATTGCTGCCAGTTCACGGGCTGGGCATCGATCTCGAACTCGGGCAGCGCAACGGATTCAAGCCCCCATTCATTGAAAGGCACGCCGGGGGACCCGGTGCCCGCGCCCATCTGCCAGCGCGTGGCCGGCAGCCACAGCGGCGGGCGCTGGCTGCGGGCTGGCGGAGCACCGGACTGCAGCAGCACGGCCAGGTGCTCGCCGAGGCGGTCCTCGTGCATCAGGGCCTGATGGGCCAGCGTCGTCAAATCGGGGCCGGCACCCGCTGCAGCCGGGCTGTCGAGCCGGTCGAGCGCGGCTTCCAGCGTCTCGGCCATCCAGGCCTGGGCCGCAGCGCCGTTGAGCCTGGCCTCCGACGACGGCCGGCCGAGCAGCCATCGCTCCTGGTAGCCGGCGCTTCGCAGCGCGGCCTGCCAGGCCTGGGCACGCAGGCCAGGCGGAACGCTGGCGGCTTCGAAGCCGGCCAGCGCCTGCAGCAGGTGGTTGCGCGCGTCCAGCAGGGCCAGCGAAAGCCATTCCGGGCCGGCGCCGGGCTCACTGCCCGACCAGCCCGTTGCGGATGGCGTACACCGTGAGCTCCGCGTTGTTCGCCAGCCCCAGCTTTTCGAGCACCCGCGACCGGTACACCGACACCGTCTTCGGGCTCAGCGTCAGCGCCTCGGCAATGTCGGCCAGCCGCTTGCCGCTGGCGATCAGCACCAGGGTCTGCAGTTCGCGGTCGCTCAACGTGCTGTGGGCGTTCTCGTGGGTCGGCGCGGTCAGGCTTTCGACGAGCATCTGGGCGATCTCGGGCGTGACGTACTTGCGCCCTTGCGCCACGGTGCGCACCGCCTGGACGATGGTCTGCGGGTCGCCGCCCTTGTTGACATAGCCGTAGGCACCGGCGCGCAGGGCACGGATGGCGTACTGGTCTTCCGGGTACATGCTGACCACCAGAACCTTCACGGTGCTGCCCTCGTCCTTCAGCGCATGCAGCACGTCCAGGCCGCTGCGCCCGGGCAGGTTGATGTCCAGCACCAGCACATCGCACGGGCCTGGGCGCGGGTTGTCGGTCTGCAGGGTTCGCATCAGCGAGCGCAGTTCGCCATAGTCGCCAGCCTCGCCGACCACCTTCATGTCGGGCGCGTCGGACAAGGTGTCGCGGATGCCGCGGCGGATCAGCGCGTGGTCGTCGCAGAGGATGACTTCGATCATGGCGGCGGGGCGGCTCGAGGAAGAGGAGGTGCGGGTGGCGGCTGTCTTGGGTCAATAGCGGGTCGACCAGGCCTCGGCCTCGTCGTCCTGCGGCTGTGGCGGCCGGGAAGCGTCGGCTGGCGGCAGGCCGGGTTCGGCGGCCAGCGGCACCGACAGGATCAGCGTCGTGCCCGCCGGTCCACTGCCCAGGTCGACCCAGCCGCCCACCGTGGAAGCCCGTTCGTGAAGGCCGCGGATGCCGAAGCTCTGCGCCTTGGCCAGGGCATCGCGCGACAGGCCGCTGCCGTTGTCGCTGATTTCCAGGCTGAGCACGCCGGCGCTGGCCGAGACGTCGACCACCACCTGGCTGGCCTGCGCGTGCTTGCTCACGTTGGTCAGGGCCTCTTGTGCGGTGCGGTAGGCCACCAGCGCCACGCCGGGCGGCAGCGCCCGCCGCACGCCGTCGGCCGCGGGCTGCATGGTCGCGGCGACACGCAGCTCGCAGTCGATGCCGGTGCGCTTTTCGAAAGCGCTGCACATCCACTGCAGCGCCGCCACCAGGCCCTGCTCCAGGATGGCCGGGCGCAGGTTCTGCATGATGCGCTGGCTGGCCTCGATGGCGTGCGTGACCAGCTCCAGTGCGCTGTGCACGCGCCCGGGCAGCTCGGCCGGCAAACCCGCGGCGCTGGCCGTGTTGCGCCGGATCCAGTCGAGCTCGAACTTCAGCGCCGTGAGCGAACCGCCGACATCGTCGTGGATTTCGCGCGAAATGGCGTGCCGCTCGGCTTCGACGCTGGTCTGCAGATGCTGGGCCAGCTGCGAGAGACGGGCCCGCGACACCTGCAGCTCGCGGTCGGCGGCCCGGCGCGCGCGCGAGCTGTCGGCCGCGGCCATGGCGTGCTCCATGGCGGGGGCCAGGCGCGCCAGGTTGTTCTTGAGCAGGTAGTCGCTGGCGCCGTTGCGCATGGCCTCGACCGCGGTGTCTTCACCGATCTGCCCGGACACCAGGATGAACGGCGGCAGATCGGCCGGCGTGCCGTCGGCGGCACGGTGGCGGCGCAGGATCTGCAAGGCGTCGATGCCGGTGAAACCGGGCAGGTGGTAGTCGGACAGCACCACGTCCCAGGGCTGCTCGAGCGCGGTCTCGAACTCGGCGCGGGACTCGATGCGCGTGGCCTGAAACGTCAGGCCGGCGCGCTGCAGGTGGGCCAGCGCCAGGGCATGGTCGGGTTCGGAATCCTCCAGATGCAGCACCCGCACCGGCCGGCGCGGGCGGTGCGCCGGGCTGGCAGGAAAAGGGGCTGCGGCATCGCAAGTCATGCCCGGCAGTATGACAAGGCGGCCGCCGAAGCCGCCCCAGGGTGTGCAAAAAGCAGTCGCTTTCGCCGCATCTTTCCCTCAATGAACGCAGGGCAGCTGCCGAAAATGGGCTGACACCCCACTTGTGAACGTGTTCCGGACCGGCCTGTCGCCGTCCGCCACGCCACACCACAGGAGCCCCGATGCTCGTTCAGGAAGCACCGACGCAGCCGCAAGAGCCCGGCATGCCGCTGGCCGCCGCGGCCGATTTGCAGGACCACCTGATGGTGGCCAGCAACGACCTCGAACGCCTGCAACGGCTGCTCGACGACGCCAGCCAGGCCCTGATGGGTCATTTCACCGACGCCACCGCCCACCTCGAGGCCGCGCTGCGGGAACTGGAAGGCGCCCACAGCGCCCACCCCCAGACGCTGGCCGATGCGCGTCAAACCCTGGGCGGCGCGATCACGGCGCTTCAATTCCAGGACATGGCCAGCCAGCTCATCGCCCACACCACGCGGCGGCTGCGCAACTGCGCCGACCGCCTGGCGAGCGAGGCCTTCGCCGGCGACGAAGACGGCGAAGCCGTCGTCGAAGCGCTGCCGCTGCGCCCGAATCCGGTCACCCAGGACGAGATGGACGCCGGTTCCGTCGACCTGTTCTGACCCCGCCTCCAGAAATTCGCCACTGACCCGCTCACCGCTCCAGAAAGAACACCGCCATGCATTCGATCCTCGCCGTTGACGACAGCGCCTCCATGCGCCAGATGGTCTCCTTCACGCTGAAGAACGCCGGCTTCAACGTCGTCGAAGCCGTCGACGGCCAGGATGCGTTCGAGAAGGCCAACAGCCGCGACTTCAACCTCGTGCTCACCGACCAGAACATGCCCCGCATGGACGGCATCAGCCTGACCAAGAAGCTGCGCGAGAACCCGAAGTTCAAGACCACGCCGATCCTGATCCTGACCACCGAAAGCTCGGACCAGATGAAGCAGGCCGGCCGCGCCGCAGGCGCCACCGGGTGGCTGGTGAAGCCCTTCGACCCCGCCAAGCTGGTGGAAGTGATCGGCAAGGTCATCCGCTGAACCGCAGCACAAAAACAAGAGGTCCGCGATGGCAGACATGAACACCGAAGCCGCGAACCAGGCGGCTGGCATCGACTTGAGCCAGTTCTTCCAGGTCTTCTTCGAAGAAGCCGGCGAGAACCTGGAAACGATGGAGCAGATGCTCCTGAACCTGGACATCGAGAACGCCGACGAGGAAGAGCTCAACGCCATCTTCCGCTGCGCGCACTCGGTCAAGGGCGGCGCCGCCACGTTCGGCTTCAACGACGTGGCCGAGCTCACCCACCAGATGGAAACGCTGCTCGACAAGCTGCGCCGGCGCGAACTCTCGCCCACCGCGGCCATGGTCGACGTGCTGCTCGCCAGCGGCGACGCCCTCAAGGCCATGCTGGCCCGTCACCAGGGCAACGGCGCCGACGCCATCGACACCAGCGATCTGCTGACCACCATCCGCGCCCAGGTCGAAGGCCGCGCACCGGCCGACGCGGCTGCGGCGACACCGGCCCGGCCCGCGTCGGCACCGGCGGCTCCCGCAGCGGCACCAGCGCCCGCGCCAGCGCCGGCCATGCCGAAGGGTACCCGCCTGCTGGAGCTGACCGTCGGCCCGCTTTCGGACCCCGCGCTGGCCGACAACCTGGTCGACCTGTTCAAGGAAATCACCGACCTCGGCACGATCGAGCCGCTGGACGCCGGCCGGCCGGCCGACGGCATGCGCCGTTTCAAGGTCGTCACCGGCTCCAGCGACAACGACCTGCTCGACCTGTTCACCTTCCACGTGGCGCGCGAGCAGGTGCAGCTGCAGCCGTTGACCGCGGGCTACGGTTTCCATGAAGGCGCCCCTGGCGCACCGGCGACTGAAGCCGCCCCGGCGCCCGCCGCCGACCTGGGCTACGGCTTCTTCGACGACGCCCCCGGCGCTCCCAACGGTGCGGCCGTTCCCCCGCCCGCCGCCGCCAAGCCCGCCGACGCCGCACCGGCACGCGCCCCGGCCGCCCGCGCCGAGAAGCCCGCCGCCGCCGCAGCGCCCGAGTCGAGCACGCTTCGCGTCTCGGTCGAAAAGGTCGACCAGCTCATCAACCTGGTGGGCGAGCTCGTCATCACGCAGGCCATGCTGTCGCAGAACGGCAAGGGCATCGACGCCGCGCTCTACCAGCAGCTGGCCAGCGGCCTGGCCGACCTGGAACGCAACACCCGCGACCTGCAGGAAGCGGTGATGTCGATCCGCATGATCCCGATGTCGCTGGTCTTCAACCGGTTCCCGCGCATGCTGCGCGACCTGGCCACCAAGCTGGGCAAGAAGGTCGAACTGGTGCAGGTGGGTGAAGCCACCGAACTGGACAAGGGCCTGGTCGAGAAGATCACCGACCCGCTGACCCACCTGGTGCGCAACAGCTGCGACCACGGCATCGAGATGCCGGCCGAACGCCTGGCCAAGGGCAAGCCCGAGACCGGCACCATCACCCTGATCGCCAGCCATCAGGGCGGCAGCATCGTCATCGAGGTGCGCGACGACGGCAAGGGCCTGAACCGCGCCAAGCTGCTGGCCAAGGCCCGCGAGCGCGGCATCGAGGCCCCCGACACGCTGTCCGACAGCGAGGTCTACGGCCTGATCTTCGCGCCCGGCTTCAGCACCGCCGAAGTCGTCACCGACGTCAGCGGCCGCGGTGTCGGCATGGACGTGGTGAAGAAGAACATCACCGCCCTGGGCGGCACGGTCGAGATCGACAGCGCCGAAGGCTACGGCATGACGGTGCGTGTGCGCCTGCCGCTGACCCTGGCCATCATGGACGGCATGAGCGTGGGCGTGGGCGAAGAGGTCTACATCCTTCCGCTGTCGAGCGTGGTCGAGTCCTTCCAGGTGCAGCCGGGCATGGTCAAGACCATCGGCGGCACCGGCCGCGTCGTCGACGTGCGCGACGAATACATGCCGGTCGTCGACCTGGAGCAGGTCTTCGGCGTGCCGCGATTCGACTTCGACAAGACCACCAACATCATGGTCGTGGTCGAGGCCGAGGGCGGCCGCGTCGCCCTGCTGGTCGACGAGCTGCTCGGCCAGCAGCAGGTGGTGGTGAAGAACCTGGAGAGCAACTACCGCAAGGTGCCCGACATCTCGGGCGCCACGATCATGGGTGACGGGCGTGTCGCGCTGATCCTGGACATCGGCTCGCTCATCCGTCAGTCGCGGCATTGAGGCGGTCGCCATCAACCGATCAACCGATCAACCCGCAACCTCCATCGGATCCACGAACCACATGAAACTGAATCAATTCAAGATCGGGCCGCGTCTGGGCATCGCCTTTGGAGCCGTCATCGTCTTGATGGCCGTGATGGCTGCGCTCATGGTGCAAAGGCTGGAAGCCCTGAAAGCCGGTACCGAGCACATCGTCGAGCTCGAAAGAAGATCGGCGCTGGCCGACGAATGGCGCGCCCTGGTGCAGCTGAACGCCACCCGCGCCCTGGCCATCGCCAAGGCCGGTGGCGAGGGCCCGGTGGCGGAATACTTCGCGCCGGCCATCAAAGACACCAGTGCGCGCATCTCGGTGGTGCAGAAGGAGCTGCAGGAGCTGATCGACAGCGAGCAGGGCAAGGCGCTGGTGGCCGACATCGCCGCCAAGCGCGAGGCCTACACCAAGGTTCGCAGCGAAGTGCTGGCCAAGTTCAAGGCCGGTGACGCCGCCGGCGCCAACACCGAGTTGTCGGCGGTGATGATGCCGGCCGCCACGGCCTATGTCGCGAGCATCGAGCAGCTGGCCGGGTTCCAGTCTCAGCGCGTCGATGCCAGCATCGCCGAAGTCGAGAAGGTGGTCTCCCGTTCCGAGTTCATGCTGCTCGCGTCGTTGTTGGCTTCTGGCCTGATCGCTGCCGCCTTCGGCTGGGCGATCTCGCGTTCGATCACCCAGCCGCTGATGCGCACCGCCGAAGCCACGCGCATGATCGCCGGCGGCGACCTGTCGCACACCGTCACGGCCGAAGGCCGCGACGAGATGGCCGAGATGCAGCGCTCGCTGGCCACCATGCAGCAGGCCCTGCGCACCCTGGTGGGCGACGTGCGCGCCGGCAGCGACTCGATCGGCACCGCCAGTTCCGAGATCGCCAGTGGCAACCAGGACCTGTCCAGCCGCACCGAACAGACCAGCAGCAACCTGCAGCAGGCGGCCAGCAGCCTGGAAGAACTGACCAGCACCGTCAGCCAGACGGCCGACAGCGCGCGCACCGCCAACCAGCTCGCCGCCAGCGCCAGCCAGGCCGCGGAACACGGCGGCAGCGTCGTGTCGCAGGTGGTGAGCACGATGGAGGAGATCAACAGCAGCAGCCGCCGCATCGCCGACATCATCGGCACCATCGACGGCATCGCCTTCCAGACCAACATCCTGGCGCTGAACGCCGCGGTCGAAGCCGCGCGTGCCGGCGAACAGGGCCGCGGCTTCGCGGTCGTGGCCGGCGAAGTGCGGAGCCTTGCCCAGCGCAGCGCCGAAGCGGCGCGGGAAATCAAGACCCTGATCCAGACCAGCGTCGAGAAGGTCGAAACCGGCACCCGGCTGGTTCAGGACGCCGGCAGCGCCATGACCGACATCGTCAGCGGCGTGCAGCGCGTCACCGACGTCATCGGAGAGATCAGCGCGGCCACCTCGGAACAGACCACCGGCCTGCGCCAGGTGAACCAGGCCGTGGCCGGGCTCGACCAGATGACGCAGCAGAACGCCGCGCTCGTCGAGGAAAGTGCCGCTGCCGCGGAGAGCCTGGCCGAACAGTCGCGGGCGCTCAGCGCCGTCGTGGCGACCTTCCGCCTGGGCACGGGCGACAGCGCGTCGCGCAGTGTGGCCAAGGCCACGCCGTCGACCCCTGCACCTTCGCCGGCCAAGGCCCCTGCCGCCCCGCGCAAGGCACCGGCCACATCGGGCAGCCCCAAGGCCGTGACCAGCCATCTGATCGACCAGGTCAAGAAGCCCCTGGCCGCCAAGCCTGTTGCCGCTGCCCCCGCGCCCCGGCCCGCGGCACCGGCGCCTGCGCCAGCCACCGCGGCGGCCGACGGCGACTGGGAAACCTTCTGAACCCCGCGCCAGCCCGATCCCGACCCCGCACCCGCCAGGCCGCACTACAGATTTCGCCGGCCCTGCCGATACACCCAGCACAGCAGCGTCAAGCTTTGAGGAAAACACCATGGACATGATCGCCGAAGCCCCCTCGACCGTCCGCCACGACGGCGCCCGCGAAACCACCGCTCGCGGCGCCATCGCCGGGGCCGGGGCAGGCGCCACCGCCGCCGCCGGGGGCGAGTTCCTGACCTTCCGCCTGGGCGAGGAGGAGTACGGCATCGACATCCTGCGCGTGCAGGAGATCCGCTCCTACGAGCCGCCCACCCGCATCGCCAACGCACCCTCGTTCATCAAGGGCGTGGTCAACCTGCGCGGCGTCATCGTGCCGATCATCGACCTGCGTCTGAAGCTGAACTGCGAGAAGGTGGAATACAACGGCTTCACCGTCGTCGTCGTGCTGAACGTGCGCGGCCGGGTGGTGGGCGCGGTCGTCGACTCGGTGTCCGACGTGCTGGAACTCAGCCGCGACAACATCAAGCCTTCGCCGGAGATGAACTCGAGCATCGATGCCAGCTTCATCACCGGCATCGGCACCATCAAGAACGGTCAGAGCCAGGGTGAAGGCGGCAGCGCCGACAAGGAACGCATGCTGATCCTGATGGACATCGAAGCGCTGATGAGCAGCGCCGAGATGGGCCTCATCAACCACTGAGCCCAGCGGGAGTCACCCCCGCCGAGCCCCCCACGACGCCGCGGCACCCCCGCGGCGTCGTCGTTTCTGCAGGCCCGGTTTTCGCCCGCTTTTTCGACGCAGTCTGAGGCTTAAGTCTTGCCATCCTGAAGTCGAAATGAACGGACACCACTGGAGCCCACCCATGAACATCCGCACCACCGACCTGCCCTCGTTTGCCGGCGTCGCCCTGGCGCTGTGCCTGGCAACGCCCGCCCTGGCCAGCCCCGATGCAACCAAGGACGACGCCGTCGCCATGGTCAAGAAAGGCATCGCCTTCATCAAGGCCAACGGCGCAGACAAGGCCTACGGCGCCATCACCGCCAAAGACCCGCAGTTCATCGACCGCGACCTGTACCTCGTGGTCTACGGCCTCGACGGCAAGTGCCTGGCACACGGCGCCAACCCGAAGCAGGTGGGCCGCGACCTGATCGAGCTGACCGACATCGACGGCAAGTTCTTCGTCAAGGAACGCGTCGCCATGGTCAAGGCCAAGCCGGCGGGCGCCTGGCAGGAATACAAGTTCACCAACCCGGTGAGCAAGAAGATCGAACCCAAGGTGATGTACTGCGAGAAGCTCGCCGAGACCGCCGTGTGCGGGGGCGTGTACCCCTGATCACCCGAGCGAGCCGACGATGAAACTCGCCACGCAACTGCTGACCGCCCCGCTGCTGACCGCGGTGGTGGCGCTGACCACCGGTGCGCTGTCCACGGCCCTGCAGCACCGCGACACGCAAACCGCGCAAGCCCACTTCAACTCGGACATTCAGGGCCTGGGCAACGCGGCAGCGGCCAAGGAGCACCTGGCCGACATCCACGCCAGCGTCTATCGCACCCAGGCGATTGCCGAGTCCGTCGGCGAGGCCGAACTGAAGGCCTTCAGGGCGGGCCTGGGCCGGCAGCTCGACGAGGTGCAGGGCGTGGTGGCCCGGCTCGCGGCCGACGCTGCGGGCGACGAGGCCCTGGGGGTGGGCATCGGGGCGGTGGCCCTGCACATCGAGAACTACCGCAAGCAGGTCGACAAGGCCATGGAGCTGACGGCCGTCGAGATCAACATGGGCGTCGCGGCCATGCAGTCGGCCGAGACCACCTTCACGGAACTGCGCAAGTCGGTGGGGGCCGTGCTGGAGCGCAAGGAGGCCCTGCGTGCAGAACGTGCCACGGCCATGGCGCAGCGCGCCTTGCTGATGACCCTGGTGCTCGGTGCCCTGGCCGGACTGGCCACGCTCGCCGCACTGGTCTTCGGCTGGCGGCTGCAGCGCCGCATCGTCACCGACATCCGCCAGGCCGTGCACGCCAGCCAGCAGGTGGCCGCCGGCAACCTGCTGCAGACGGTGAACAGCACACGCGGCGACGAGATCGGCGACCTGCTGCGCAGCACCGGCCACATGGTCGCGCAGCTGCGCGAGTCCCTGCAGACCGTTCGCCACGCTACCGACAGCGTGCGCACCGCGGCCGAGGAAATCGCCAGCGGCAACGTGGACCTGAGCCAGCGCACCGAACAGGCCGCCGGCAGCCTGCAACAGACGGCCAGCTCGATGGCCGAGCTGACCGGCACCGTGACGCAGACGGCCGCCAGCGCCGTGACCGCCCACCAGTTGGCCGGCACCGCCAGCGCCGTGGCCGAACGCGGCGGTGCCGCAGTGCAGCAGGTGATCAGCACGATGGGCGAAATCAACACCAGCAGTCATCGCATCAGCGACATCATCGGCACCATCGACGGCATCGCCTTCCAGACCAACATCCTGGCATTGAACGCCGCCGTGGAAGCGGCGCGCGCCGGCGAACAGGGTCGCGGCTTCGCCGTGGTGGCCGGCGAGGTGCGCAGCCTGGCCCAGCGCAGCGCCGCGGCAGCGCGCGAGATCAAGACCTTGATCCAGACCAGCGTCGAGAAGGTCGAGGGTGGAACGCGCCAGGTTCAGGACGCCGGCGCCACCATGGCAGAGATCGTCGGCAGCGTGCAGCGGGTGTCGGCCATCATCGGCGAGATCAGCCGGGCCACGGCCGAGCAGAGCAGCGGCATCGGCCAGGTCAACGGCGCGGTCGGCAACCTCGACCAGGTGACGCAGCAGAACGCCGCCCTGGTGGAGCAGAGTGCAGCCGCGGCCGAGAGCCTGAAGGAACAGGCCGCACGGCTGGGGGCGGTGCTGGGGCGTTTCCAGCTTGAACCCGAAAGTCGCTGAGGCCTGCGAGGGCGGGGCCGGCAGTCAGCGCGGTCGTTTTGGAGCAGCACACGCCGCCCCGGCAAGACCCGCTGAACGTGAAAAGGGCCCGCCCGCGCATCCGCGCGGGCGGGCCCTGTCACGAGCGGTCTGCGCTCAGCGCGGTGCCGATGCCGGCGTGACGATCACCGTGGTGCCGCTGCCGGTCGCGCCGGTGGCACCGGTGCTGCCCGTGTCGCCGGTGCTGCCGGTACTGCCGGTACTTCCGGTGCTGCCGGTACTTCCGGTGCTGCCGGTGCTTCCCATGCTGCCGGTGCTGCCCGTGTTGCCCGTGTTTCCAGTGGCGCCGGTATCACCGGTCGCGCCTGCGGGGCCGGCCGGACCGGGGACGGTCACGACCACGGGCGCGGCCGGCGGCGTGGCGCGTTCGCAGGCCACCAGGGCCAGGGGCAAAGTCAAGGCAAGAAGCCAGGTGAATCGGGTCATGGGGGGTCTCCTCGGATGGGCTCGGCCATCGCTGTGTCGGCGGCTGCGAAGTGCAGCTGTCTCTGAATGAAGCTTGACGGAACGGTGCATCGCAAGGGGTAGGACAGCGCCCCAGCCCGCTGTCGGTGGTCCGTCCGGTGCTGCCTTCTTCCTTCAGTACCTGCCGGTGATGCCGGCCAGTCGCAGATAGACGTTGGCGACCCAGGCCACGGCCGCGCGTCGCAGCCAGCTGCGCATGCCGCCGCCGCGCGCGACGCCGGCCTGGACCTCGTCGGACACGGCGATGGCGGCGTCGAAGCGCGCCGCCAGCGCCTGGGTGAACTCGGCGTCGCGGACGACCACGTTGGCTTCCAGGTTCAGCAGCAAGGACAGCGGGTCGATGTTCGAGCTGCCCACGGTGGCCCACTGGTCGTCGACCAGGGCGACCTTGGCATGCAGGAAGGCCGGCGTGTATTCGAAGATGCGCACGCCGTGGGACTGCAGCTCGTCGTAGAGCGCGCGCGCCGCGAGCGCGGCGATGCGGTAGTCGACCTTGCCCTGCATGAGCAGGCGCACCTCGACGCCGCGCCGGGCCGCGCCGCGCAGCGCGCGGCGGAAGCTGCGGCCGGGATAGAAGTAGGGCACGGCGATGTCGACTCGCAGCCGCGCCCGGCGAATGGCCTCGACGTAGCTGCGTTCGATGGCGCGACGCTGGCGCAGGTTGTCGCGAACGACGAAGGCGGCCTGCATGGGCTGGTCGGCGGTGACGGCGATGTCGGGCATGGAACCCCCGCGCAGCTGGCGCAGCATGTCCATGGCCTTCTGCGCCGGGCGCCTGGCGCGCGCCAGCGTGCGCACCTCCTCGCGCCAGGCCCGGGCCAGGTGGGCGCGGGCCCACATCGCGCGGGCGGTGGCGTGCACGTTCTGGGCCAGCGGGCCGTGAATCTCGACGGCGAAGTCCAGCCTGGCGGTGTCGGTCCAGCCGTGGTTCATGTCGTGGCGGTCGTCGATGATGTTGATGCCGCCGACGAAGGCCACGGTTTCGTCGCACACGCACAGCTTCTGGTGCAGCCGGCGCAGCTGGCCGGGCTGCAGCCAGGCATACCAGCGCTCCAGCGGCCTGAACACCTCGAGCTTCACAGCCGCCCCTTCGAGGGCCCGGCGCAGCATCGGCAGCGTGGCCATGCTGCCGAAACCGTCGACGACGACATGCACGGCCACGCCGCGGCCAGCCGCTTCGCGCAGCGCGGTGACGACGCGGTGGGCGGCGGGGTCGTCGTGAAAGATGTAGGTGGCCAGCCAGACCTCGTGCCGTGCGGCTTCGATGGCAGCGCACATGCGCGGGAACAGCGCGTCGCCGCCTTCCAGCAGCATGACCCGGTTGCTGCCCACGAAGCTGGGCACCGGCACGGCCGTCCAGGCGCGCAGTCGGGCAAGTTCGTCGCGCGCGGGCATGGCGCCTGCGCCTAGGCCAGCTGCAGCTCGGCCACCAGCGGCAGGTGGTCGGACATCCGCGCCCAGCTCAGGCCGCGCGGCACCATGGTCGAGGTGCACGTCAGGCCGCGCAGGTAGAAGCGGTCCAGCGCGAACACCGGTGCCAGCGAGGGAAAGGTGGCCTGCTGGTGGCGCGCGCTTTCCGGGGCCATGGCGCGTGCCAGCCCGAGTTCGGCCATCGGGCCATCGAGCTTTTCGCCCCAGTCGTTGAAGTCACCGGCGACGACCAGCAATTCGCCGGCCGGCACGTGCTGCTCAATGTAGCGGGCCAGGCGCTGCACCTGGCGCACCCGGCTGGCGTGCACCAGGCCGAAGTGCACCACCACCGCATGCACCGGCACGCCGTTCCAGGACACCGGCACGTGCAGCAGGCCGCGCTGCTCGAAGCGGTGGTCGCTGACGTCGTGGTGGCCCACGTCGCCCAGCGGCCAGCGCGACAGCAGTGCGTTGCCATGCTCGCCCTGGCGCGTGACGGCGTTGGTGCGGTAGGCCACCTCGTAGCCGTCGGGCGCCAGGTACTCGGCCTGGCCCTGGGCCGGCCAGCCGAACGAGGTGCGGTCGAAGCGGCGCGACTCGCCGTGGTGGAACAGTCGCACTTCCTGCAGGAACACCAGGTCGGCGTCCAGCGCCTCGACGCCGAGGCCCAGGTTGTGGATCTCCAGCCGCTTGCGCGGGCCCACGCCGCGCACGCCCTTGTGGATGTTGTAGGTGGCCACGCGCAGGCCGCTGATGCCGGTGTAGGGCGGCAGCAGGGTCGACTGCAGAGGCAGCAGCCGGCTCATGCCGGCACACCTGCAATGAAGTCTGGCAGCCGCAGGATGGCCTCGGCGTTGCTGGGCGAAAAGCAGCGTTCGGCCGCTTCCCTCCAGGGCAGCCACTGGTGCTGCAGATGTTCACGCGGGGCCAGCACCACGGGCGTGCCGGCCGGCACGGTCAGGCCGAAGACATGCTCGGTGTTGTGCGTCACGCCCGGCGCGTAGCGATGGCGCCAGGTGGGGAAGATCTCGTAGACGTTGGTCAGGTCCCAGTCGCGCAGTTCGCCCGCGGTGATGCCGGTTTCTTCCTGCACTTCACGGCGGGCGGTGCCCGCCAGAGGCTCGTCTTCGGCGTCGAGCGAACCGGTGACGCTCTGCCAGAAGCCCGGGCGGTCGGCGCGTTCGATGAGCAGCACGTCGAGCGCGGGCGTGTGGATCACCACCAGCACGGAGCGCGGGATCTTGAACGGGCGTGGCGGCGCTTCAGACACCGCTGACCACCGTGTCCAGGGCGTCGACGATGCGGCCGGCATCGGCCCGCAAGGTGGCCACGGGAGTGCGCAGCGCACGGGCGTCCACCGGTGCGCTTTCCTGCACGACCAGGGTCAGCGTCTCGCCCTGCACATCGACCTGCGGCGACAGCCTGGCCGCGGTTCGCGAAGGCGGAGGAACGTGCCGGGCCAGGGGCGCGACGAGACGCGTGCCCAGCCAGTCCAGCAGGTCGCTCTGCAGCACCACGACGTAGGGCAGCACGTCGCGCATGCGTGTGCTGGGGTTCGGATAGACGTCCCACTGCGCCATGGCCGTCACCAGGTGCGGAAGTCTTCGTTCCACAGGCCGTACTTCTCGAACCTGCGGTTCTGTTCGTCGACCCAGGCCTTGTTCTGGGCGTAGAACTCGTCGGCCGTGCGCGGCGGCGGCTCGGCAGCGGCCTGGCCCCGGCTGGCGGCCACCAGCGCATCGTAATGGGCCGCCGACAGCAGAACGCTGTGGCGGCGGCCCTGCTTTTCGATCACGACGGGCTCGCGCTGGCAGTGATCCAGCATCTGACCCAGGCGGTTCTTGGCTTCGGTGGCGGTGACTTCCATGGCGGGGTCCCGTTCAGGCAACCCAGCCATTTTAGCTAAATGATGCCCCGGCTTCAGAACTCAGGCCACCGGTGTCGTGTTGCGCAGCCGGATGTGCAGCTCGCGCAGCTGCGCCTCGTCGACCATGCTCGGCGCACCGGTCAGCAGGCACTGCGCGCGCTGCGTCTTCGGGAAGGCAATGACATCGCGAATGCTCTCCGCACCCGTCATCAGCGTGGCGATGCGGTCCAGTCCGAAGGCGAGGCCGCCATGCGGCGGGGCACCGTACTGCAGCGCATCAAGCAGGAAGCCGAACTTGATCTTCTGCTGCTCGGGCGTGATGTTCAGGGCCTCGAACACACGGGCCTGCACGTCGGCACGGTGGATGCGCACGCTGCCGCCGCCGATCTCCCAGCCGTTCAGCACCATGTCGTAGGCCTTGGCGATGCAGGCGCCGGGGTCGGTCTTCATCAGCTCGTCGTGGCCGTCCTTCGGTGCCGTGAACGGGTGGTGCACCGCGTTCCAGCGCTTGGCGTCCTCGTCGAACTCGAACATCGGGAAATCGACCACCCACAGCGGCGCCCAGACGTCGTTGAAGAGGCCGTGCTCGCGGCCGAAGTCGCTGTGGCCGATCTTCACGCGCAAGGCGCCGAGCGCGTCGTTGACCACCTTGGCCTTGTCGGCGCCGAAGAAGATGAGGTCGCCGTTGCGCGCGCCGGTGCGGGCCAGCATCTGCTCGAGCGCGCCGTCGTTCAGGTTCTTGACGATCGGGCTCTGCAGGCCATCCCGGCCCTTGGCAACGTCGTTCACCTTGATCCAGGCCAGGCCCTTGGCGCCGTAGATCTTCACGAACTCGGTGTAGGCGTCGATCTCGCCGCGGCTCATCTCGCCGCCGCCTGGAATGCGCAGCGCCGCGACACGGCCGCCCAGGCTGGTGGCCGGGCCGCTGAACACCTTGAAGTCCACCGTCTTCATGATGTCGGTGAGTTCGGTGAATTCCAGCTTCACGCGCAGGTCGGGCTTGTCGCTGCCGTACTTGTGCATCGCGTCGGCGTAGGTCATCTCGGCATACACCGGCAGCTCCACCCCCAGCGTCTTGCGGAAGACGGTGCGGATCATCGCCTCGGTCAGCGCGCGGATCTCGTCTTCGCCCAGGAAGCTGGTCTCGATGTCGATCTGCGTGAATTCGGGCTGGCGGTCGGCGCGCAGGTCTTCGTCGCGGAAGCACTTGGTGATCTGGTAGTAGCGGTCGAAGCCGGCCACCATCAGCAGCTGCTTGAAGAGCTGCGGGCTCTGCGGGAGCGCGAAGAACTGGCCGTCGTGCACCCGCGAAGGCACCAGGTAGTCGCGCGCGCCTTCGGGCGTGCTCTTGGTCAGCATCGGGGTTTCGATGTCGATGAATCCCTGCTCGTCGAGGAACTTGCGCACCTCGATGGCCACGCGGTAGCGCAGCATCAGGTTCTTCTGCATCTGCGGGCGGCGCAGGTCCAGCACGCGGTGGGTGAGGCGCACGGTCTCGCTGAGGTTGTCGTCGTCCAGCGGGAAGGCCGGCGTGACGCTGGGGTTCAGCACTTCGAGTTCCAGGCACAGCACTTCGATCTTGCCGCTGGTGAGACCGGCGTTTTCGGTGCCGGCCGGGCGGGCGCGCACGCGGCCCACCACCTTCAGGCAGAACTCGTTGCGCACGCTCTCGGCGGTGGCGAACATCTCGGCACGGTCGGGGTCGCAGACGATCTGCACCACGCCTTCGCGGTCACGCAGGTCGATGAAGATGACGCCGCCGTGGTCGCGGCGACGGCTGGCCCAACCCATCAGGGTGACGGTCTGGTCGAGGTACTTTTCGGTGACCAGGCCACAGTAGGTGGTTCTCATGGCAATTGCTCCGGGATCGATTCAGGAAAGGATTCAGGGGGGTCGGCGCTGACGGGGGCGGGCTGCGGCGTGCAACCCGTCAGGACTGGCCGGCTGCCGAGCCGGGCCAGCCCCGTCAATTTCGCGGCGCGGCGACCAGCGCCGGCCGGGGCACGGAGGCCGGGCCGACCACACCCATGGAGATCACGTACTTCAGGGCTTCGTCCACGCTCATCTTCAGCCGCAGCACGTCGCTGCGCGGCATCATCAGGAAGAAGCCGGAGGTCGGGTTCGGGGTGGTGGGCACGTAGACGCTGACGAAGTCGCCCGCCAGGTGCTCGGCCACCTCGCCGCCCGGGCGGCCGGTG